>CANFLQ010000135.1 GCA_947447995.1 Bacteroidota bacterium
GCCTTAGCACGTGTAATATCGTCTAATCCGTTAGCGGTGGTAATTACAGCGGTTAATATTTTTTTATTGATTTTGTATTGATTGATAACCTCTTGTGCAATTTCAGCCAAAAACATTTCTCTTTTTTTGCTGGTGATTAAATGGATATACGCATCAGTTATTTTATTCAGTTTCCCGGAAAAAATATTTACTAAAGCTTTTTGTTTATCATCAGCTTTAATGATTGGGCTTTTCAGAAAATTAACAAAATCAGGATTTGATTTGCATACCTCCACAATCAACTTCATGTCGGAATATGCTTGTTCCATAACCCCTTGCTCTACACTAAGGTCGATGAATGCTTTTGCATATCGTGCTGCTGCTCTTGTTCCTTGCATTTTTTTTAGTTTAAAGTTTTAAAGTTCAAAGTTCAAAGTTGAGATTGTATTTAACTTTTAGCCTCTTCGCTTTTCAACTTAATTTTTTCAAGGTTTTAGTCGAATTGTTTTAAACGAAGTTAGTACTGTTGTTCTAACTTTGAACTTTCCAACTTTGAACTTTGAACTAGTTTAAATTAACGTCTTGTAATAAGTTATTTACTAACGATTTTTGTTTTTCATCGCTTGATAATTCTGATTTAAGAATTTTTTCAGCAATTTCTATTGAAAGTACAGCTACCTGATTTTTAAGTTCGGTGATAGCGGCCATTTTTTCATTTTGAATATTTTCGCGTGCCGCTTGTAATAAACGTTCGCTTTCTTTAGTAGCAAGTCCTTTTGCTTCTGCAATCATTTTTTCTCTGATATCGCGTGCATCTTTCAACAATTCATCACGTTCGGCACGTGCTTCAGTTAAAATACGCTCGTTGTTCGATAGCAATGTTTTCATTTCTTCTTTTGCTTTTTCAGCAGAAGCAAGTGCATCTTCAATAGATTGTTCACGTTCTTTTATTGCACCCAAAATAGGTTTCCAAGCAAATTTTGCAAGCAATACAAAAAGAATTGCAAATACAATGGAGGTCCAAAACACCAATCCAATACCGGGGGTAACTAATTCCATTTTAAAAAATATTTATTGTTTAATTTTTCGTTTAATCAAAAAAACAAAAACCTGTTGCCAACCGCAACAGGTTTTTGAATTAGCTTCTAGCCATTGCCCAACAAAGCAACAACTACTCCGAATAAAGCAACACCCTCAACAAGGGCCGCTGCGATAATCATTGCAGTTTGAATTTTTGCTGCTGCTTCAGGTTGACGTGCAATAGCTTCCATTGCAGATCCACCAATTTTTCCAATGCCAAGTCCAGCTCCTATTACGGCTAAACCTGCACCAATTGCTGCGATACTTCCAGTTACGGTCATGATTTTAAATTATTATATTAGTTAAACAAAAAAAATTACAAATTAATGATGCTTTGCGTGAGCTCCTTCTGCATGTGCATCATCGTGATGATGCTCTTCAATTGCTGAGCCTATAAACAAAGCGGTAAGCATGGTAAAAATAAATGCTTGTAAAAACGCTACCAATAATTCCAATACATCAATAAATAAAGCAAATGCAACCGATACCGGTGCTATTGCCATTGATTTAAAAATGAATATTAATGATACCAAACTAATAACTACAATGTGACCTGCTGTAATGTTTGCAAACAAACGTACCATCAATGCAAATGGTTTAGAAAAAATACCGATTAACTCTACCGGAATCATAATTGGGTATAACCACCAAGGCACAGGTGGCATTAAAATGTGTTTCCAATACGATGCGTTTCCATTCACATTTACAACAATAAATGTAATTAAAGCCAATGTTAAGGTAACTGCAATATTACCGGTTAAATTTGCGCCAATAGGCAAAAGACCTAATAAGTTGTTGATCCAGATAAAGAAGAAAATGGTAAGTAGGAAAGGTAAAAATTTATCTGCTTTAGCGCCAATGTTTGGTCTTGCAATTTCGTCGCGTACAAACATTACCAATGGTTCTAAAAATGATTGTTTGCCTTTTGGAGCAGCTATTCCATTTTTTTTGTAGGCGCCTGCCATGCTTAAAAATAAACTTAAAATAATGGCTACCGAAATAAACATGGAAGCAACATTTTTTGTAATCGAAAAGTCAATTATTTTGCTTGTAGCAGCATCGTCCACCACTTCGGTTTCGTCCACCACTTTTATGTGATCATTTTTTAAAATATACGTGTATTTACCGTGGTATGGATGTGTTCCGTGGTGAAATGCCGATGATAAAAAAATATCAAACCCTTTGTCGGAATAAATAATAACGGGTAATGGCAGGGAAACAGCATGTTCGTGTTCACCCCAAAAATGCCAATCGTGGCTATCCGAAATGTGTTCAAATATTACTTCGGTGGGTTTAAATTTTTCTTCATGGGTAGGTTCAGCAACCGCTCCGTCGTTATTATCATTTGCAAAAGATGAATTTAAACAAAGCAATAATGCAAAAATACATGTCAAAATTGGTCTAAAAGTCTTGATTTTATTACTCATTTTAAATAAATGCCGTTGGTTGTTTTTTCAATCAGGGCGCAAATTTAGGCAAAAGCAATCGAAACACTTTAATACTTTACCGTTTTTTTTATTGATTTTAATCAGTTTTTTTAATTTTTAATTGTAATAATATGATTATCAATAAAATACATCAATTTATTTTTTAAACATTTTTAGATAAAAAATGAGTTCGAGTACGGTATATACAAAAAATGCTGTTAATAAGGTGGTAGCAAAGCCGGCATTTAATTTTTTGTAGATCTTAAAATAAATAATTACAATGGTTAGCAGGGATAAAAATTTGGCTGTAAGTACCGATAAATAGTACAATACAAATTCTTTAGGACTTTTTTTCAGTGCATTTTCGAGGATAAAAAAACTTATGGAGGAGCTAAATGCAAAAAACAGTAATTGTAAATCGGCGTGGGCATCCAAAAAAAACAAAGGGAATCGGGTTTTTAAAGGGATGTAAATGCAATAAAGCGATAAGGAAATTAATAATACATTTTTATTGTAATCTAAGTTTCGCGAATTCATAATTACTACTTAATAAAATCACGAATAACAATGTATATAGATGAAAACACGGCTATTAAGGTTAAAATTACTGTAAATACGGGGTATTTGAATTGGTATCGTTTATCCAGCTCTACTCCGCCCCATGTTCCCACGGCAATGATACCAGCCATTTGTATTCCTATTCCGGAATATTTAAGCCAGTTATTAGGCGAGTTTTTCGGCGAGTTTTTGTTTTTCGGCTGTTCTGTCACCTTTTATGTCTTTAATTATACCGCCCATGCTGCACGATCCTGAAAATGTTGCACCCGGTTCAACGGCTATTTTGTTGGTAATAATATCGCCAATTAATTTTGCGGAAGCCTTTAAGGACAATAGTTCGGATACTGTAATTTTACCTTTCATGGTTCCCGAAATATCGGCATTTTGGCAATGAACTTCGCCATCAACACTTCCCGAAATACCAATAACCAATTTGCCTTTTACCTTTATGGAGCCGGTTAATGAACCATCTATACGAATATCACCACTGGTGGTAACATCGCCTTCTATTATTGTTCCTGCACCAATCAAATTTACTGATGTGCCTTCCGGACCATTGTTCTTTGTCATTGTTTTACTGAACATTTTTAAACTCGTTTTTAATGTAATTAATGCGAAGCTAGGTCAAAAATTGTTAAAAAACAATCATTTTTGAAAGTTTTGACCAAAAAACGACTGATATTCACTAATTTGTTTGTCTTTTACTAGTATTTCGTAGTTATCGGACGAAATTATAAACACTTTATTGTTATCTGCTTCTAAATCAGTGTTTAGGTCTTTATTGGCTTTTAAAGCAGTATAATATTCCATGGCTTTTAGTTTTCCGTTAAATGCCTGAAAAGTTAAAATTTGATGAGTAGCATCCAAATCGGTAATAGATACAATTAGTTTTTGATTGTCAGGGTGTTGAGAATTAAAGACTATCAATTTTGTTTTTAATTTTTCAAGATCTGCTTTTCCTTTTTCTGCTATTGCTATCCAAAAATAGTTTGCGCTATCTTTAAATGTAAATTGTTTTTTTGTGGAATCAATAACAATAGCCGGGGGTGCATTTTGTAATTTTTGATTTCGGATGGCATCCAGCATTTCCTGCGCTTTTGCTTTTACAGGCGATTTTGGATATTTTACGGTTACATTGGTAAGTGCTTTTTCAAACGCATCAATATCTTGTGTGCGACCAATCGACATGGATTTTAAAAGATCGAACTGAGGCATTAAGTAATTTTTAGAATATGTTGTATCGGCTGTAATGCAATTAGAAATAGTTTCTAAATACTTTCCGGAAGTATATAGTTGGTAGGTTTCGGCATAAAATTTTTCCACTATGCTTTTACTCGTTTTTGCATCCTTACCGGATTCGGGGTTTCTGATAATGATTGCGTATTCCGATTCGGGATATTTGTTTAACAACAGGTTTTTATAATAATCCGATTTAGCAGCATTATTCATGCTTAAATACGTTCGGTACAATTGATAATAACTGGATAGTTTAAATTTATTATCCGGAAAACGTTTCAATAATTCTTCCAACGCTTCCGCCGATTTTTGATTGTTGTTTAATTGTTCCTTGTAAATAGATCCGACATTATAATACGCTTCAATAATTTTATTGTCTGATTTTACAATGGCTTCAGGCGTACCAAGTATGTTTTTTAAATAATAGGATTTATCAGTTATAACACCGCTGGAAGAGCTTGTTTGTACAACTGCCGCAGGGTTTAATTTGCTGGAATCTATTGCATTATTTTGATCGTCGGGCGAAGTGGTTTCCTGTTCTTTTTCACTTCTGCGCCAGTTATTTTCCAACTTACGTACACCCCATTTTTTGGTAAATTCATTCATTCCAAAACTAACGGTGTTAGGATTATAAAAATACCAAGCGCCGGTAGCTGGCATTAAACTTGGCATGGTGGTGTTTTGAGTTGTTGCCGATTGATTATTTATTTGTTGTTGCTGTGCCGCTGCTTTTTTTCTTTCATCCTCTTCCAGTTTAGCAATCATTTTTTCAATGGCTCTGTTTCTGTCTTTTTCACTTAATTTGGATAAGCCTTGCAAACTATCTTCAAGTGTAATAACCTTCAAATTGGCGATTAAATCGTTTAAGCTGTTCTTTTTTTCTAAGATTTTATTGTAATCAGGATAGTCTTTCGGTAAAAAAACCATGGCGCTATCATAATTTAATTCTGCAGCCGGGTAATTTGTTTTTTCAAAATAAATATCGGCACGTTTTAAAAATGACAATGCTTTTTGAGCATTATTGGCAGTACTGTTTAGGATTGATTTATCGAGGTAAGTGATAGCAAGTGAGATATCGTTTTCTTTATAAACAATTTGTGCAAGGGCATAATAAATCTGATCAAGGAACTCCTTGTTTTTGCCGTCCTTCATCATTTTCATCAACTCCCGTTTCATCATCTTGCTATCGCCCAACTCGGTATCGTAAAGCTTTGCCTGATTGATTTTTGCATTAAATGCCATTTCGTAGGATGGATGCAAATTGGGCACCATACCAAAATAGATGGATGCGTTTTTAGTATCGCCGATACTTTCGTACAACTGCGCCAATAAAAAAAGATAACGGGCTTTTACTGTCTTTTTTTGGATGATGGCAATCAACTCTTTCAACGATTTTATTGCTTGTGCCTGATCGTTTCGACGAATATAATAATCGGCGGTAACGGCTGCAAACTCCCGCATGTA
>CANFLQ010000136.1 GCA_947447995.1 Bacteroidota bacterium
CAGCAGAGCCTAAAACTGTTTTACTTGACGATACAAACATACATTACAGATTACTCAAAGCGGTAAAACTCGAAAAATAAATAGCCTACTTTTTGTCCACTTGAACTAAACATCTAAAAAATAGCCTACTTTTTGTCTATTACACCCAAAGTTTAAAGTTGAGAAGTGTTGTAAATAAAGGGATGCGTAGCCTTTTTAGTTTATAGCAATAGCTATATAAACAAAAAAACTCCCATCATTTACGATGAGAGTTTTAAATCTAATTATTGAACAGTTTATAAACTTCAAACTTTTCAATGTTAAACTAAAATTTATTGTGCAGTTTCCGGCTTTGGTAATAATACTTTGCGTGATAATTTGAATTTACCTGTTTTAGGATCTAATCCAATTAATTTCACTTGTATTTTATCGCCTTCTTTTAATACACCTTCCATACTATCAAGTCGTCTGTGTTCTACTTCAGAAATATGAAGTAAACCATCTTTGCCCGACATAAATTCAACAAATGCACCAAATGGCATAATTGATTTTACTTTACCTTCGTATACTTCACCAACTTCCGGTTGTGCTACAATGCCTTTAATTTTAGCCAATACAGCGTTAATTGCTTCCGAATTGCTGGCAACAATATCAATGTGTCCTTGATTGTCTTTTTCTTCAATTACAATGATAGCACCTGTTTCGCGTTGCATCTCCTGAATTATTTTTCCTCCAGGTCCAATGATAGCACCAATAAATTCTTTAGGAATTACCATTTTAACAATACGTGGAGCGTGTGGTTTGTAATCCTCATTTGTAGTAGTAATGGTTTTAGCCATTTCACCTAAAATGTGTAAACGTCCTTTTTTAGCTTGTTCCAATGCTTCTGCCATTACTTCATAAGGTAAACCATCTACTTTTAAATCCATTTGACAAGCAGTGATACCATCTTTTGTTCCTGTAACTTTAAAGTCCATATCGCCTAAATGATCTTCGTCTCCAAGGATGTCGGAAAGAATAGCGTATTTACCTTTATCATCAGTAATTAATCCCATTGCAATACCTGAAACGGGTTTAGTGATTTTTACACCTGCATCCATCAATGCCAATGTACCAGCACAAACAGTAGCCATTGACGACGAACCATTCGATTCTAAAATATCAGAAACAACACGAACAGTATATGGGTTTTCCGGAGAAAGTACTTTTCTTAATGCACGTTCAGCCAAATTACCATGACCTACTTCACGTCTTCCCGGTCCACGGTTTGGTTTTACTTCACCTGTTGAAAATGCAGGGAAGTTATAATGCAACATAAAATTGTTTTGTCCTTGATATAATGCTCTATCGATTGATTGTAAATCTAATTTAGTACCTAAGGTTACGGATGTTAATGATTGCGTTTCTCCACGTGTGAAAATTGCAGAACCATGTGCAGAAGGCAAATAACCTACTTCGCTCCATATCGGGCGAATTTGGTCTGTTTTACGGCCATCTAAACGAGCTCTTTCATCCAATACAAATCGGCGAACGGCATCGTATTCAACATCGTGATAGTATTTTTTAACTAAACTTTCTTTTGATTTTCTTTCTTCTTCACCTAAAGTGCCTAAGAATTCAGAAACTACCGCTTTAAATGCAGCACCACGTTCTTTTTTATTAGGATTTTGTAATTTTGCAACAGCATACGCTTTATCGTAAAGTGCTTTATGAACACGTGCTTCTAATTCAGCATCGTTTGTTTCGTGGCAATATTCACGTTTTACAATTTTACCTTTTACTGCTTCTACTTTAGCAACCAGTGCATTAATTGCATTAATTTCTAATTTAATGGCTTCGTGACCAAATTTAATTGCTTCCAGCATTTCCGCTTCAGAAATTTCATTCATTTCACCTTCCACCATCATAATATCTTTTGCCGAAGCAGCAATAATCATGTCTAAACTTGATTTTGCTAAATCTTCAACAGATGGATTGATTACTAATTTGCCATCTATTTTACCAACACGTACTTCGGAAACCGGTCCGTTAAACGGAATGTCGGAAACTGAAATAGCTGCCGAAGCTGCTAAACAAGCCAATGCATCGGGCATGGTGTTTTTATCACCTGAAATTAATGAAATTAATACTTGTGTATCTGAATGGTAATCGTCTGGAAACAAAGGACGTAATGCTCTATCAACCAAACGACAAATTAATACTTCGTAATCGGATATACGTGCTTCACGCTTAAAGAATCCTCCTGGGAAACGACCTGCTGCTGCAAATTTTTCTTGATAATCTACAGATAATGGTAAAAAGTCTGTTCCTTCTTTTGCATCTTTGTTTGATACGATGGTAGCAAGCAACATGGTGTTACCCATTCTTACAACAACGGAACCATCCGCTTGTTTTGCCAATTTTCCTGTTTCTAATGTGATTTCGCGTCCATCTGCTAGCGAAAACGTGTGTGAAATTCCAATTTGTGACATGTTTTTAGTTTTTTTAGTTTATTGTTTTCTTGACCTCTTTTTTGTTTTATTTCGGATTTCGGATTGTTGATTTCGGATTTAAGCACTCCGCAATCGACAGTCCGCAAATCCGCAATCCGTTAATGCACAAAAAGCACCTTACTATATAGCAAGGTGCTTTTTGAAAATTTATCTCAATGTCTCAAATTATTTTCTTAATTCAAGCTTTTTAACGATAGCACGGTATCTTTCAATATCGTTGGCTTTTAAATAATCCAACAAGCTACGACGTTTTGCTACTAATGCTATAAGTGACTTTTGAGTTCCAAAATCTTTTTTATTCAATTTTAAATGCTCAGTAAGGTGAGAAATTCTATGTGAAAACAAAGCGATTTGTCCTTCAGAAGTTCCGGTGTCAGATTCTGATTTACCGTGTTTCTTGAAAATTTCTTTTTTAATTTCTGTTGTTAAATACATTGTATTGGTCTTTTAATTTTTAATAAATCGGATTGCAAAGATAAAACTATTTTTTTAATACACACAATTTTATGTTGAAAAGTTATTTTAGACTTAATTTTTGAGCATTTTGAGCAATTGCCCCAATTTGGCTTTCAAATCTTTACGATTCACAATTTTATCTAAAAATCCATGTTCTAGTACAAATTCGGAGGTTTGGAAGCCTTTTGGTAAGTCCTTACCAATGGTTTCTTTTACCACACGCGGACCTGCAAATCCAATTAAGGCAGCAGGTTCGGCAATGTTTAAATCGCCTAACATGGCGTAAGATGCTGTAACGCCACCTGTAGTTGGATCCGTAAGCAACGAAATGTAAGGAATTTTGGCTTCTGCCATTAGTGATAATTTTGCGGATGTTTTTGCCATTTGCATCAATGAAAATGCAGCTTCCATCATTCGCGCCCCACCCGATTTTGAAATAATCATTAATGGTATGCGTTTTTCGAGGCAATAATCAATTGCTCTGGAAATTTTTTCTCCAACAACCGAACCCATCGAACCACCAATAAAAGTAAAATCCATACAGGCAATTACCAAATCTTCTCCGTCCACTTTCCCGTGTGCACTTCTAAGAGCGTCTTTTAAATCGGTTTTCTTTTGCGACTCCACTAAACGATCCGAATATTTTTTTGTGTCTTCAAAATGCAAAGGATCAGCTGCCGTTAAATTAGCATTTAATTCAATGAATTCATTGTTATCAAAAATGATATTAAAATATTCGGCCGAACCAATTTTTTCATGATAATCGCAAAAGGCACAAACAAACTTATGTTGAATATGTTCGTTTGAAGGCGTTATTTTTTTACATGAAGGGCATTTATACCACAATCCACCCGGCGTTTCTTTCTTTTCCTCAGTTGAGGTAGTGATACCCTTTTTTTTACGTGTAAACCAACTCATTTTTTGTAGTTATTAGTGAATAGGGAATAGTTAACAGGGTGTAGCACTATTTGCTATTCCCTATTAACTATTCGCTACTAAGCAATAGTAATCGTTTTATCCAAATATACATCCTGAATGGTATTTAACAATTGAACACCATCTTTCATTGGTTTTTGAAATGCTTTTCTGCCGGAAATTAAACCTTGTCCACCACCACGTTTGTTGATAACGGCTGTTGTTACGGCTTCTGCCAAATCGGAAGCACCTTTTGATTCGCCACCCGAATTAATTAAACCAATACGTCCCATATAACAGTTTGCAACTTGGTAACGTGCAAGATCAATTGGATGATCGGTTGTTAATTCTGAATATACTTTAGGATGTGTTTTTCCGTAATTTAAAGCGGTATATCCGCCATTTTTATCCGATAATTTTTGTTTGATAATATCGGCTTGGATGGTTACTCCCAAGTGGTTCGCTTGAGAAGATAAATCTACAGCAGTGCTGTAATCGATACCGTCTTTTTTAAACGCATTGTTACGGGTATAGCACCATAAAATAGTTGCCATACCTAATTGGTGTGCACGTTCAAATGCTTGCGCTACTTCTACAATTTGTCTGGCAGATTCTGCCGAACCAAAATAAATAGTTGCTCCAACTGCTACTGCGCCCATGTTCCAAGCTTCTTCAACCGATCCAAACATGATTTGATCAAATTTATTGGGGTAGCTTAAAAATTCGTTGTGATTGATTTTAACAACAAAGGGGATTTTGTGAGCATATTTACGGGAAACCGATGCTAATACTCCAAATGTGGAAGCAACCGCATTGCAACCACCTTCAATGGCAAGTTTCACAATGTTTTCCGAATCAAAATAAATTGGATTTGGAGCAAAGGATGCACCGGCACTGTGCTCTATACCTTGGTCAACCGGCAAAATACTCATGTACCCTGTATTTGCTAAACGACCTGTGCCGTATAGTTGTTCCAAACTTCTTAATACTTGAGGATTGCGGTTGGTGTATGTAAAAATACGGTCAACAAAGTCGGAACCGGGTTGTTGAATGCTTTCTTTTGAAATTGTTTTACATTGGTGATTCAACAAACTGTCGGCATTTGCACCTAATAATTCTTCTATTTTTTTATTAGCCATTTTTTAAAAATTGATGGTTTTTTTAACGATTTTTCTTATTTGGATTGCAAAGCTACTAATTTTTCTTAATTATTCATACACTACAATGTTGGGCTTGGAAAACAGAAAGTTTTGTACTTTAAGCGTAAAGCTAATGGTAGGATTAAATTTGAAATTAGTTTTGTTATTATCCGGTAGATATGGATAGGCGCCCACTGTAATTTTAAAACTGTTGGTCAATAAATTTTCATTACGGATAAGAAAACCAAATGAATAAGCCTGATAAACATGTCCCATAAACAATTTTACTTCAGGGGTTTCCAACATTCCTAATCCGATTAATGCTACAGGGGCAAATCTAAAACCAATCAGGTTGTAAGGTGTATAGATAACACCCTCCAAATTTACTACCATTTTGCTGGTTCCTGTGAGGGAGCCACTATCAAAGCCATAAAGCTCATCTGAACTAAGGGTTATCCTTTCATTCGGACCTTTGTTTATACCATTGATATATTTTACATAAATAAACTGTCGAAAATACCAATCTTTACTTCTCAACAAATCGGTGAAATACATACCACCGATATTAAATGTTGAATTGTTGTGTACCCGATCGTTGAACAATACTCCGTATGCAACGTTTCCTGAAAAATATCCTATATTTTCTAAATGTTTCCCTCGGGAAATCTCAAGCCCCGAGTAATACCTTATTCCTGTATATTCTTTATAATAAACTCCATACAAATATTGTACGATTAAACCTTC
>CANFLQ010000137.1 GCA_947447995.1 Bacteroidota bacterium
ACAAAAACAATCTTAGGGATGAAAACTCAGCCCAATCCCATAACTCAATAAATATAATTACTTTTATACCTTCAAACATTGTTTGTCGGATAAAACCGGTAAAATTTTAAACTATGAATGATTTCTTTAAAAATTAATTTATCAAAATTAATGAATAAAATAAGCGTAGTAATCATTACTTATAACGAAGAGAGTCGTATTCAAAAAACACTTGAATCCGTGAAATGGTGCGACGAGATTATAGTTGTAGATTCGGGCAGTACTGATAAAACGATAGGCATCTGTAAGGAATTCAACAACTGTAAAGTGTATCATCAATCATTTTTAGGTTTTGGTTTACAAAAAAGATTTGCTATTGAAAAAGCTTCACACGATTGGATCTTATCGCTTGACGCAGACGAAATAGTAACAGAGCCATTAAAAAAGGAAATGATTTCCACCTTACAAAACCCTTTAGCCAACGGGTATAACGTGCCCATTACCATGTTATTTATGGGTAAAATATTTAAGTATGGGAACGAACATAAAATGCCCCATCTGAGATTTTTCAATAAAAACAAAGGTAATTTTAATAACAACAATGTACACGAAGCACTACAGGTAGAAGGGGAAATTTTGACGTTTAAAAATGAAGTGCTACACCAAAGTTATAAAAACACATTTCATTACTTTGAAAAATTTAATACGTATACAGAGATCTATAAAAACGAAGCACTGAAAAAAAGAAAAAAAGCAGGCATGCTAAAATGCTTATTTCGATTCAATCTTGAATTTATTAAACTCTATTTTTTTAGGTTTAATTTTTTAAATGGTTATCCCGGCTTTGTATGGTCAGTTTATTCAGCGTTTTATGTTTTTGTAAAATTTAATAAAATGTATGAAGCTAATTTAACTCACTAAAAAATGATACTTGCCTTTATTTTTGTACTTATCATCTTTTTATTTCTTACTATTCAGTACAGTATTTTTTTACCACCAGTAAAAGGACTGCCTATATTAATGTATCACAAAGCGAGTTTAAATGTAAACGATGCATTAACGGTTTCAATTCCTAATCTTGAACAACACTTTAAATACCTTTCTAACGAAGGCTATACTTGCTTACCATTTACTAAGGTTATTGAGTTAAATAATAGTGAATTACCGAAACATTCTTTTGTACTTACCTTTGATGACGCCTATTTGAACAATCTGGAATATTTATATCCTCTTTTAAAAAAATATAATTTTCATGCAACCATCATGCTTCCTGTTGGCTTTTTAGGTAAAGTAAATGAATGGGATCATGGCAATGAACCTATAATGAATTACGAGCAATTACTTTCTATGGATAATACGTATGTTAGTTTTGGACTTCACACGTATGCGCATATACCGCTTAAAAACTCTTCCTTTGATGTTATTACCAACGATCTTGAAAAATGCAAACTAAATCTGAATGCCAATGGAATAAACTATTTACCCATTTTGGCTTATCCTTATGGCGGTTACCCGAAGAGCAAGGATAAAAAAGATTTGTTTTTTGATTTACTTAAAAAGAATGGGATTGATTACGGTTTAAGAATAGGAAATAAAATTAATAAATGGCCTATAAAAAATAAATATGAAGTTAAACGGATTGATATTAAAGGCGATGATTCATTTTGGGCATTCAAAATAAAATTAAAAAAAGGAAGAGTTAAACTTTTTTAGCCCTCCCTTTTTTAGTTTGGTTATTGCACCATTAATCTACCACTTTTCAAAGCACCAGCTTTATTGGCAATTTGATAAAAATAAATTCCTTCGGGATACCCAGTAAGATCAATTGTTAGTATATTTTCCGTTGTAATTTTCTCTAATACAGTTTCACCTAAAATATTCACAATTTTTACAACAGCATTGATGTTCTCATTTAATGCTATATTAAATATCCCATTTGATGGATTAGGATATACTGCCAAACTATTATCCCTTTCAATCTCTCCGATAGAAGTTATAACAAGAGGTGAAAATTTTCCAACTGAAGGATCAGGCAACATTAAGGTATATTGACTAAAAAATCTCCAAATTTCTTTGGAAGCATTAAAATCCTGATTGGTATTACCTAAACCTCCAAAAGTACCTAAAACACCTGAATTTACTGCACCTGTTAAAGATGGCCAAGCATGACCTCCTCCATACACCTTGTAATGTTCAACCGAAGCCCCCTTCAATCCTCCTTTATATACCAAATGCGAAACAGTACTGCCATCACTGGTATTTATATCTGGCAAACGGTATTCCGATGCCGAATTGGAAATAGGGTTGCATTTATTAAAACTGATCCATGAAGTTAAAATTGTATCAAGAGATAAGGAGTTGACAGCGTTTTTAAAAATGCCTGATGTACTTACTGGTCCATAATAACCGATAAGAGGATCTTTAGTGCCGTGTATCATCATTACTGGCATTGGATGTTTTGGAGCGCAAGCAGAATAATGAGAAGGAACCATAGTGCCAGAAACGGAGGCTATGGCAGCAAACACATCACTATTAAATGCCGCTAAATCCTGACTGATAAAACCGCCCTGACTAAAACCTGTTGCGTATACTCTGTTTGAACTAATTTTATATTGAGCCTTTATGGTATCCACCAAATCAGTAATAAATTTTCTATCAGCAATACCATCGGCTACCGTACCAAAAACAGCCCAACCAGGAGCAGGAATTTGAAGTGGTATTCCAAATTGAGTTACTGAAACATTTTGTGTCAATCCCTGAGGATATACAACAATAAAATTAGCGGTATCGGCAATTGACCTAAAATCGCCACTTAACATTTGTTGACTACTGCTACCACCAAAACCATGCATATTCATTACCAAAGGAACGGCTACATTGAGCGAATGGTAAATCTTAGGAACATATATAAGATATGATCTTGTTACTCCACTACTTACAATTGAAGCAGAAAGTGTATCACCTGTTTGAGAAAATGATACAGAAGATATTATAGTACCAAGTACTAATAAATATTTTTTTATTTTCATGCGTTTTAATTTAATTAAACCAGTTTACTCCTACACTATATTACGAATTTTAAATTAAACAAGTTGGGTCAACGCACTACTATTAAAATAATTAAATAATAACAGACAAATACTCTTCCGCTATTGCAATGAAAAAGGAAATGTAACAGCACTATTCAGTGTATTACAGTTTCGCTTTCTACTTTAAACTGTCAAATTTTAGATACGCTTACACACCTATAACCAACTTTCTATTCTGGTTCAGAAAGATCGGGTAAAAGGCACAGAATTAACGAGGCTATTACAGGCAATGCAATTCCTATAAAAAACCATAGCCAAGGTCTTCTACCAAGTCTTTTAGCCAAACGAGCAGTTATTAAGGGTACTGATAAAAGAAGAAGTAATCCTAAAGGAACTATTAATTCACCCATGTTTTTATTGTTTTATTATTACCCATTTGGGTAATTTATATTTAAAAAAATTATTGTTTAATAGCCTGCTTAATAAATGCTTTTATATGTTCCCTTCTTTCTTGAAGCAGCATTTGATATTCTTTATTACCGATGCCTACTACAACTTGCAAAATTGGTTTTCCCATAAAAGGAAAAATAGACATCGAAATTATATTTATACATAATTGACGAGCATCAATTGGACGTATTTTTTTAGCTCTTACTTCTTTTTCTACAGTTTGCTCAAAAACAAAAAAAGCATTTTCCATATTTTTATTGATATGCTTGGTAATAAACTGATTTGGATTTTTGCTCAGTTCATTCATAACAAATCTGGGAAGAGCAGAGTTTTTTGAAAGCATATCCATATACCCATCAATAATAAAATCGATTTTTTGATCTAATGGAATCTTTTTTAAAAGTATTAATTCTAATTGCTCAAGTACTTTACGAAAAGTTGTACTAAAAACTTTTTCAAATAAACTATCTTTCGTTTTAAAATAGTAATGAAGTAATCCTTTATTAATATTGGCCTTATCGGCAATTGCTTGCATACGAGCACCGTCAAAGCCTTTGATGTGAAAAATTTCTTGAGCTGCGTTTAAAATTTTTTGCTCTGTGTTATTACTAATTTCCATCCGATGCAAACATACTCTATTTTACCCAAATGGGTAATTATTTTATAAACTTTGTGCAATTATACTTATTAAAAAAAAGCGAATAAGAATAAGAATCCCACCTTTTCCGTTAAGAAAAGGCGGGATGTTAATTGAAAAAGGGCAAATGTGAATCGGAAAAAAAAATCTTACTTATAGTTTCGCTTTAATCTCCACCAATTCATAACCTTCAATAATATCACCTACTTTAATATCATCGAATTTTTTGATGTTTAAATTAGTCTCGTCCTAAAAAAAGTTTACACCGCTAAAAAATAGGATTGTAACTTGCACAAATGTATAGCTAATTATTATTTCTTCTTTTTATTAGAGGTTTTATCTTCTTTTAACATTTTTTTGTGCCCATCTTTCAATTCTTTTTTTACGTCCGATAGAGGTTTTTCCAATTGTAGGTTTTCGGGGTTTTTTCCTGAATTTTTTTGAATTATTTCTCTAACTTCTTTTCCTACTTCAAAGTGTGTTTGTTCTAAATTGGATTGACCTGTTATTCCTTTATTTTTAATTCTCTCTTCTGTTTGGGTAACTCTAAACAGATTCGCAGCTAGTTCAGTTCTTCCCATATGATTCATAAGTTTACCCTTTTTTACACCACGCTTTTGTTCAAGTTTCCAAGAAGGCATATTATACATGCCAAGGTATCCTGCATTTTGAAATTTAGCAAAATCTTGTATTCCTGCTTGTCTAACCACTGATGCTAAAGACTTATTTCCTTCTGTTAATTCTTCCCTAATTAAAAGTCTATCAATTTGGTCATTATTTTGAATGTAAAGCTCGAACTTCCTAGTCTGTTGTGCAAAATAAGATTGAGCTTGGGCTACCTCAACTTTACCTGGATTTCCATTCATTACTACTATATAACAAGCAAAACGAGATAATTTAAAATCTTGAATATTATGCCCATCCTTTTCTCGATGAAAAGCCATTATGTTTTCATAATGAGGAATATTTAACGACACGAAAGCTTTTGTTGCCCTGTCTAGTACTTTTTGGAAAGATTTCATATCTTTATAACCGAGCATAGTCATTAGGTCAGATGCCCACCAATAAGTTATTCCATTTTCATTTTTAAAGTCTTCAAATGATAACGATCTGTCATTTGTGTTTTGTATCTCGTCCATTTTAGAGTTTTTATTTAGTGCGTTAAAGGTACAAAATATAGTCTAAAATTATATATTTGACTTTCAAAAAATATACCCTGAATAAATTAGACCAATTCATTTTTTACAATATCCACTAACAAAAGAAACTAGGCGCAATAAGGTTTACTTACAATTAAAAAAGCTCCCTTGATAATTATCGAGAGAGCTTTTTTATAACCTTATTCTTGAAATTACAACTTCGCTTTAATCTCCACCAATTCATAACCTTCAATAATATCACCTACTTTAATATCATCGAATTTTTTGATGTTTAAACCACATTCAAAACCTTTGTTTACTTCTTTCACATCATCTTTAAATCGTTTTAAAGAACCCAGCTCTCCAGTATGAACAACAATGCCGTCACGTATTATACGAACTTTTGTATTTCTGGCAACTTTACCATCCAATACAAAACAACCGGCA
>CANFLQ010000138.1 GCA_947447995.1 Bacteroidota bacterium
CAGTATTTGAAAACCTGATATGGAAAAATAATCAACCAACTCTGAAGGGAAAAATTGATGCAGTAATTTTAAGTCTTTTGTTTCGATAACTTTTTTAACAAATGTAGCCTTTTTAAATTACTCCCCAACTTTTGTCCCTGACCCATAAACTGCCAATCATTAAAAGCAAAGTCAACATCAAAGACAGACATAAGAATTGTAATACACGACCAACGAATTAACCAAACAGCGGAATTAGGTTTTAGTATAAAATCTCAATTGGGCGGCGATGCAACTCTCCTAAATGCTGGTAAAACGACCAACTTTATTTATCAAGTATTGGGTTTCAAACCAACAGCAAAGGAAATAAAAACGATTAACGAAATTGATACTAAAAGCAAAATAAAAGATAGAATAGAAGCGATTAAAAAACAAGGTGGAAAATTAAAATTCTTAACGCTTGAACAAGATGTTTTTAAAAACAATTTAGTGCTTATCGACAGTTTACTTCCAAACATTGTAGCCGAAATTGTCAAGACGTTTTTTACAACAACATTAAGCTCAACAAAAGACCTCACAGATAGCATAAATAAAGTAAATCCATTAAATTACGACACTCAATTTGCACATACATTTTACGACTACAAAATTAAACGTTTCTTGACCGATGTAGCTTTAGGAATGACACCATCCAAAGTTTGGACTGGAGTTTATGATGCGACTGGAGGGTATTTAATTATAAAGGAAAACGGAGACGTTTTGTGTTATCATATTTACAACAGAAATCAATTTGAAGACTATTTATTTGCTAATACAAAGCTTGAAACAGCAAGTAGTACAAGACATGAATTTGGTAAATTATACGAAGACAACGGACAGTTTTATTTCAAATTGAACTTGCAAATTAGGTTCAAATAAGCAACTATCGACCGAAAGAACGCCAGCCTGTAACAGGGGGCTTATGAAAAAGCGGGTTCGGAAGTAAAGTAAGTTCAGTAATTATTTATTGCTTTTAGTGCAATGGGGACAGGTAAGAAGCTATCCATTCCGCTTCTTCATAAGCCCCCCAACCGTTATAAGCAAGGCGAGCAGAAATTTTACACAGACAATTTATCAGCAACCCAAAGCCATTTTAATTCATAAAACAATTCACTTTGCGACACTCATCCGACACACATAGTTTAAATTTTTACCCCACCGCACATTTTTACGCCCCGTTTGAAAAAAACTGGGGCGTTTTGGCTATCACACATTGCAGCACATTTGCAGTGTTAGTTTTAAAATGCGTGTTGAAAATTGCGCATTTTAAAACTTGCTGCACACCACCTGCAATAGAGCCGCAATTTCCAATCACACAAAATAGGTGTGCTTCGCACGTTTTGTGCGCTACTCCCTCCGGTCAAACATGGCGCAAGCCACAGGCGTATGGTATTTATTATAAGAATATAAAATAAAATAAATATCTAGAAATTGCTAAAATTGATTACATTGAAAACCGTAACATAAAAAATAGTTCTACGAATTAAAAATACTTATTATTATCTATTAATATGAAAATAAATCCCGCAATAAAAGAAGCTATAAAAAACGACAACTTAGTAATTTTTGCAGGTTCTGGTTTGTCTTTAAAATTCAACTTACCAAATTGGCAAAATTTAGTAATGGATATTATAACTAAAATTGATGATGAAAAATACAATACATTAATACCTGTTATAGAAAAAGAATTAATACCTCCAATTGATGCATTAGAAATATTAAAACCAAAACATAATGAAATAAAAAGATACATATTTGATAAATTCAAAATAAAAGACAGTGACTATTCTCTGCATAAAAATATAATCGAACTTTCCGGCCAAATAATAACAACCAACTTTGACAATGCATTTGAAGAAGCATCTAATTATAAAATAAACCCAGCCATATACACATCAGAGTTCAATATTAACGAAATCAACAAAAGAAATAAAAAATACATTTTTAAACTGCATGGTAGTTATACAGAACCAGACCATTGTATAATTTTTAAAGAGCAATATGAAGAGTTATATACAAAGGAAACAGCAGCAAAAGAAAAATTAAAATCTATCTTTTCAGAAAAAGTTTTATTATTTCTTGGCTTTAGTTTTAATGATCCAGATATAAATTTAATTTTTAACAATTTAGATAAAGCGTTTAAGAATCATAATAAACATTTTGTTTTAACACCAGAACCTAAGGATTTTGAAAAATTTAATTTTATTGAAAGTATAAAAATATCAGACTTTAGCGAAATATCAACATTTGTAGAAGAGTGTCTAAAATATAAAAATGAAACGAAAAAAACAGAAATAAATATAAATACAAAATTAGAAGTAATACCTAAAGAATTAAGCAGTACAGAAACGAAAGAGATTGAATTAAACATTCTTTATCCTAATCCTGTTGACAAAGATCTTTACTTCAAAAAAGAAATATTTCATAAATTATTTGAAAAGTATAAAGTAACTTTAAAAATAAGACCATTCAATATTGCAAATTTAAGAGATGTTGAAAATGGCTACCTTTTTATTTTTACTAAAACTGTAAAAGAAAATATACTTATTGAAGATGAATATTTGAAATCAAAACAAATTTCTATTTCCGATTTATCTAAAGATGTAAATGATAATATTGATGGAGTATTTGTATTTTGTGATGATTCACCCAAGACTGATGACTTCAGTTCTTCGATTCCTTTAGCTATTATTGTCGAAAAAGATAAATATAAATTTAATTCACGTATCGAAAACTTCAATCATTTATTTTTTACTAAAAATAAGTTTGAGAGTAACGATATCGTTTTAAATTCAGCAAATTTTAAATTTCATAAAAAGATAAAAGGTACATGTAAGCTTGATATTTACAGACCTATTATTTCGAACAATATCGATCAAAAAATACTGTCTCACTTCATTGGAAGAAAAACTGATGTAGAAAATATTGTAAGAAAATTCATTGATTTAGAAATTGAAAAAGAAATACTTACAATTAAAGGGGCAGGTGGTATTGGAAAAACTACGATTATTTGTAAAGTTGCGCTAGAATTGGCAAACAGAAATATCTTCAATAAGATCAATTTTATTTCTTGCCAAGGGATTTCATCGTATGAAAATTTTGAATATCAAATTTCGAAATGTTTTTCACTAGAATCTTCTGTTGAACTTGAAGAACAAATTGTCAATCAATTCAATGGTAAAAAGTCCGTTCTTATTTTAGATAATTTTGAAACAGTTTTAAATATTAAAGAGAGTGATAAAGTAATAAAACTAATTAGTTTTTTATGTGAATATTCACTTGTTGTTGTTACTTCAAGGCAATTATTGAATTTAGACTTTGAGCATCCTTACGAACTTAGGAATATGACTTCCGAAGAAGGTACTTTTTTATTTAAAGAATTTTTCAAAAAAAAATTATCCGAATCAGAAGAGATGTTTTTAAGAAATGAAATAGTAGATGTTCTATTAAATAATAATCCACTGGCCATAAAACTTATTGCAAAAGGTACTCTGCCATCTAAAGATTTACATCAATTAAAAAAGGAATTAAAGGAAGATATTTTTAATGGGGAAGATATTCATAAAATATTTGAAAATCCTGAAGATATAAATATTGAGAAGTCGAAATCATTATACTATTCGATTAAGTATTCTTATGATAAGCTAAATGAAAAAGAAAAATTAGCTTTTGAAATTTTATCATTATTTCCCGATGGAATTCATCATGAAAATTTAAAACAATTTTCAAAAAATAAATCATCAAAATCTCCTATTGGAAATATTGAAATAAAATCATTATACGACAAATCTCTTCTTGACGACACAAATGGTTTTTTAAAATTGCAGTCTATTATTAATAAATTTTCTGATTCGCAATTTAAAAAAAGAGATTTAAAGATTCGCAAAGAATACCACACTGAATGTTACAACTTTAATTCATTTTTCAACCGATTGTATAATGATGAAAGATATTTCCAATCTGGAACATCTTTAAGGCTACATGATGGCAATACAAATAATTACCTGAAATGTATAGAGTTTTTAGATCTAGTTGATGAAAAAAAAGAAGTTCTATTAGAATTCGTCGCGAGACTATCAAAAGTTTTTTTGCAAACCAATCAAACAAAAGATTTTATAATGGGATTGGAAAAGAAAAAGGAATTTTTCAAAGAACTAAATATCGGAGAACTAGCAATTGATTTGATAATAACAAATATATTATATTATACAAAGGAATTTGATCAAGCATATGTCAATCTAAAAAATCTTATAGACATAAAAGAATTATTTAATTTTCTACCTGACAAATCAGAAATTAATTATAATAGAAACAAATTAATAATATTTTCAAAAGCATTCGCCATTTATGATTGTGAAGGATATTCATTAACTAGTTTAAAAAATATTATTGAAAAGCATTACGTAGAATATAGCATAGCGACTTTGTTATTTAAAGTTGGATTTGTTAAAATGTCTAATGAACTTAGTAAGATGGATAAACTTCAAGAGTTTTTTGATTATGAAATTCGGTTAGCAAACAAATTATTGAAGAAAAAAGATATAGATAATTACATTAATCAGCTTTATAAAAAGGATGCATTAGAGATAGTTCAAGCAAATTATACAAGATTAAAATTATCTAAAGAAGAACAATTAATTGATACGAAGAAATTCATAATTACTAATCCATATACCAAAGGTCTTATTAATTTAATAAATGCTATACAAGAGAATGATCATGATAAAAAAGTGTCATTTTTCAAAGAATCGCTTAGGTATTTAAAACATATAAAATATTATTATTTAGAAGCTCTATTATTCTATTCTAAATATTTAAATGAAAGAAATTTGAATTCAGGTAAAGATTTAATAGCAGAAGGGTTAAGATTATCAAGACAACATAATTTTATGTATTTAAACCATCTTTTTGAAAGAGAATTAAATCCCAATATAGCAGACTTTGATGAAAACAAACTATTCTCCGTTTTTGAAATTGATGAGAATAATTTTAAAGAATACTTAAAAAATTATAAAAAACGTAGAGGGAAATAATTATGTAAACCTAAATTGGGATCATGTCCTCCTAATAGTAGACAGTTATTTGACAACCGCTCGGAGTATTCTTATATCCGCATTTAGTGTTTTCGCATCCGCCGACAGTTTTTTAAGACCCGCACCGAGTAAGTTGACACTAGATAAAAGAAAGTTAACGACCGCTAGTATTCCATAGACAAGTATTACAGGTAGGCTTGCAAACGCACAATGTCAAGCACATTTGCAGCATTAGATTAAGGTATGTAATATACTGGCCGCAAATAAGCTTGCCATTTTTCCCTCCCTCCTGTGTATGCATTATTCAAGAAAAAGAAAAATCCCCTCCCCTTCTGTAAAATTTAAACTCCGACCACACAACCAACTCTCCGCAGACCGAAAAAAAATATTCCATAGACAAGCAAATGCAAACTCTAAGCAGACAAGGCACGGAAGCAACAATAAAACAATCGCCCAGCTTATAACATATAAGGATTAAACGCAGCTTCGCTTTTCGCGAAGGTTCGATTTAATCCTGAGTTGAACTGATGCATCGGCAGCCCTACCAAGTATTACAAAGCTTTTAAAGTAGTATGCAATTTTAAAAAGAAGGATATCTTTTTATAGAGA
>CANFLQ010000139.1 GCA_947447995.1 Bacteroidota bacterium
CTTGAAATGGCTGAACCATAAGCATTGTACATTCTAATCAATATAAGATTTAAAGAAATATTAAAAACCATTCCGAAAGCAGCCATTATATTAAGTTGTTTCATATTGCCATTTGCGGTAAGCAAGGTTCCAAAAATATAGGTTGTAGCCACAGCTATAAAGCTCAACATCAATAAACTAAATATTTTTGCCGATTCCGCTACATGTGCCGGATACAATAAGCCCATTAGTTCCACATTATAAAAAACGCAGCCTACACCAATTACAATTGCCGGTGTTAATAACAAAGTGCTTATCAATCTTACCAATGATTCAACGGATTCTTTATGTTTTAACATGCGTGAAAATATAGGCAATAACATTCCAGCAGTTAAAAAAGCTATCATATTGGTTGCATCTAATATCCTAAAAGCTTGAGCATAAATACCCGCTTGCTCATCTCCATTAGGCAACATACGCTCAATCATAACTGTATCAATTCTGTTGTAAAACGACATGAGTAGGGTTAAAATAGCAAAAGGTAAACTCTTTTTTAAGATCATCAATGAAAAAGCCCAATTCCATTGAAAAGTAAACACCTTTGTTTTACTTAGTATAATCATAAATGCAATAATGGCTGTTACCAGATATGCAAATGTTTGAGCATACACAAAGTACATAATCCCTTGACCGTTAGGATCTTTAAAAGCTCCTGTTTTAAGTAAAAAGGTGCAAATTATTATTAATATACTTCTGTCCAAAACTGAAACAATTGCATCTGTTTTAAAAAGATGCAAACCTGCTAAATTAGAACGTAAATAATTAATAAAAATCAACAAAAACATATTAAAGCCTTGTACCATAAGCAGCTTCATTAACTGGCTATCGTACCCAATTAACAAACCAACCACAAGCAAAACAATAAAATAAGCGATACCCAATAAGATTTTTAAGGTAAATAAACCAGAAAAGTGCTTGGTTAAAAGGTGATTATTCTGAGCAATGTTTTTATTATTGAAATTGGTAATTCCAAAGTCTAAAATAATGGTAAGTATAATAGAGAAATTTAAGATAGCATAATACATTCCATAACTTGCTGCTCCAACTTCATTTTGAACGGCTCTATCAAAACCCAAAATATAAATGGATTTTATGAACAGGTTCATAAAAAGTAAAAAGGCAAGATTAGTGACGAATTTCTTCTGCATCGCGCAAAAATAAGAATTTTAAGCAGGGAGAAAGATGAAATTTTGTGTTTTATGCCTCTCTTCCTCAAATAATACCATATTATTATCAAATACTACAAAGGTTTTGTAATTCAATTCATTGAATAACTTAAAACATTTTTCACGGTTTTCATTTTCCCAAAGTTCGGCATATACGATGGGTTTATTTTGTTTTAACACGGATTTTGCACCATCCAACACAAAATATTCAAAATTTTC
The DNA here is from genome assembly GCA_947447995.1 of Bacteroidota bacterium. GTDB lineage: Bacteria > Bacteroidota > Bacteroidia > 2-12-FULL-35-15 > 2-12-FULL-35-15 > 2-12-FULL-35-15. Next base: position 1,425 of record CANFLQ010000139.1, read on the forward strand.
CACGTCAATTTTAATAGCACTGATGCGCTTTTGAGGTTGAGTAAGCGCTTCTATTTTGTCAAGTATTTTAATTGGAACATTAACACATTCCCCTTCATTGTTTTCTGAAATACTAACGTGCATAACATGGCTTAAGCCTTGCATACGTACTGAATCAACAATTGGCATAACCATTTCCACCGTCCCTTCTGTATTTCCCAAAGCACATTCAAAAATTGTAATATTGTCCAGTTTAAAATAGTCCACTATTCGCTTTAACGCAATAATATTATTAGGCATTGGTTCAAAGCAAATAACTTTTACATGCTTTATAGAACGCGCTAAATGAATGGTCATAATGCCTATATTGGCACCAATATCAAGTACAATAGTATTTTCGGGTATTAGGCTCAAAAAATGAAAAAAATCCTTTTCATTTTTATCTCGTTTTAAAGTATATATTTTAAAAAGAGCAAAAATGAACAGATAGTTTTTGAAACCAAATAATTTGTGAAGTATGTATTTAATCGAGCTTTTCATCCAATTTGTAAATATATTATAATTTATCAGAATTTATTTAAAATTCGAGGATAAAAAGCGCGAATATACTGAAAATACGAAGCCCGAAATTCTATACAAGTCTTTTAAATTACCCTATATTTAGTAATTTATTTAAATCTCCATTAAAATCCTTAATTTCAACACCTAAAAACAAGGCATTGGAAATAGTTGTAAACACACGTTTATTGCTTAAAGATAAACTGGAAGGCATTGGTTGGTTTACCTTTGAAACACTCAAACGTATCACGATCAATCATCCTGAAGATCATTTTATTTTTTTATTTGACCGTGAATTTGACGAAGAATTTATTTTTTCAGATAACATTACCCCCATCATCCTTTCACCACAAGCCCGACACCCCCTTTTGTTTTATTGGTGGTTCGAGTATTCGGTTGCTGATTTTTTAAATCAATATAAACCCAATTTGTTTTTATCGCCCGATGGTTATTTGTCGCTAAAAGCAAATGTAAATCAATTGGCTGTTATTCATGATTTGAATTTTGAACATTACCCTAAAGATGTTCCGTTTTTAGTACGTAAATATTATCAGCACTTTTTTCCTCAATTTGCCCGAAAGGCGAATAGAATTGTTACTGTTTCGGATTTTTCAAAAAACGACATTATCCAACAATATCAAATTGAAGCCTCAAAAATTGATGTTGTTCACAATGGCTGCAATGAAATTTTTCAGCCAATAGCAACAACTTTACAAAACGAAACCAAACAAAAATTTACCAACAATTCCGATTACTTTGTATTTGTTGGCGCCTTACATCCACGCAAAAATATTTCGCGATTATTTAAAGCTTTCGATATTTTTAAAGATACCATTCATAGTAATATCAAATTGGTAATTGTTGGTGAAAAATACTACTGGACTAGTGATATTAAAAGAACTTACATCAATATGAAATTTAGAGAGAATGTAATTTTTACCGGACGCCTATCCTCCGAAGATTTAAAAAATGTAATTGGTTCGGCACTAGCAATGACCTACCTTCCTTATTTTGAGGGTTTTGGTATACCTATTTTAGAAGCTATGAATTGCGATGTTCCTGTAATAACAGGCAATGTAACATCCATGCCCGAAATTGCAAAAGATGCAGCCCTGTTAGTAGATCCCTTTTCAGTTGAATCAATGAGTAATGCCATGCTTTACCTTTACAAGGATGAGGATATGCGTAATATATTGATTGCTAAAGGAAGAAAAAGAAAACTTGATTTTAATTGGGATAAAACAGCTGATTTACTTTGGAAAAGTATGTTAAAAGCGGCAAGTATTTAATAAAATGTTAAAAAAATATTTCAACAAAAAATTGGTAGAAGCGGGCTGCGATGAAGCCGGACGAGGGTGTTTGGCCGGACCTGTGTTTGCTGCTGCAGTTATACTTCCAAAAAATTTCAAAAATAGTATTTTAAACGATTCTAAAAAATTAAGTGATAAACAACGTAAGGAACTTAGACCTATTATTGAATCTGCTGCTATAGCTTGGGCTGTAGGTCATGTAAGTGCGGAAGAAATTGATCAAATAAATATTTTAAATGCATCCTTTTTAGCGATGCATAGGGCTATCGCACAGCTAAAAATCCTTCCCGAAAGTTTATTGATTGACGGCAATCGTTTTAAACAATACAAGTCCGTTCCTCATACTTGCATCATTCAGGGGGATGGGAAATATTTGAGTATTGCAGCAGCATCGATACTCGCAAAAACTTACCGCGATGATTATATGGATACATTGCATGAACAATTACCAATGTATAACTGGTTACAAAATAAAGCTTATGGAACCAAGGCTCACAAGGAAGCTATTATTAAATATGGCATTTCAGAACATCACCGAAAAACTTTTCGCTTGCTTGCTGAGGAATAAAACATAATTGTTACCAGCAAATCCAAACACATAATCCTAAATACTTTGTAACTTTGACCTTTTAAATATAAAACTTAAGCAGCTTTGAAGATTCGAAATATGTGGAAAAAAATAGTTTTTGCAACACTTTTAATACTGGTAATTGTTGGCGGAGTATATTGGTTTACCTACACTAAAGAAATAAATACACCCGTTAGTGGAGCTATTAATGCTATACCTAGCAATGCCGCAATTATTTTTGAAAGCAAACAAAGTACTAAAATCTGGGCAAAATTATCACAATCAAATACTATCTGGAAAGAATTGTTGAATACCGAAACATTTTACAAACTTAACACACAAGCTCATTGCATAGATTCATTGACGAAAAAAAATAAATCCATAGTACAACTATTAAATAATGGAAGTGTTTTTATATCTGCCCATGTTTCTGGTGCTAATACGTTTGATTTTTTATATATTTATAGCTTGCCCAATTTAGGAAACCAATCTACTTTGGAACAATTTATTAAATCGGTAAACAACAATAAAGAACCAATTATAAGAGATTACGATGGTGTAAATATTGCAACTATTTACCCTACAAAAAGGGACTCTTTAAAATATATTATTTTTAAGGGCATATTAATAATAAGTGCTAAACAAAGTTTAGTTGAAGCGAGTATTCGTCAATTAAAGTCAGGTATTTCCATAGCAAACGACAAAAATTTTAGTAAAATAATAAGTACTACCGGCAAAAATGCAGATGCAACTATTTATTTGAATTATAAAAACTTCCCAAATATTATAAATCATTTCATTAATCCTACATTAAAAAAAGAATATAATTCTATTGCCGATTTCGCTGATTTTTCAGGCTGGGATATCACCATTAAACCTAATGCGTTTATGTTAAATGGGTTCACTCAAGCCAACGATTCAACTGCCAAATTTTTAAATTTATTCCGTAACCAAAAACCTCAGGAAATTGAATTGACAAAGGTTTTACCTTCCAAAACTGCCTTCTTCTTATTTTTGGGAATAAGTAATGTTAAAACCTTTCAACACGATTATCAAAAATACCTGATTACTAAAAAGTATGCTACCAATTATAAAAAACACATAGATGATATCAATAAAAAATATCATATTAATGTTGAGCAATCTATGTTGGATTGGATTGATAAAGAAATGGCATTGGTAATAACTGAACCTGCTTCTATTAATTACACGAATAATTCATTTGCTGTAATTCGTTCCAATAATATTGAAGATGCACTTAATTCACTAAACACATTAACCGATTCGGTAAATAATATTGATCACTCAAAGATAGATACCACTAGTTATCGAAACCACATTATCAACCACCTTAAACTAGCCAATGTATTACCAAAACTATTTGGCAATCAGTTTGATAAAATAAATAATAATTATTTTACTTCAATTGATGATTATATTGTTTTTGCCAATACTTCAGAAGCTTTAAACGGTTTCATAAATGATTTTGAAAACAATAAAACCTTATCGAACGATAAAAACTACCAATCATTTTCTGAAAATATTTCAAATGAAGCAAACATATACATGTATTCATCAATCGCACGTTCAACCAATATTTACAGCACTTTTGTTTCTGAAGAACTTGCTAAAGACCTTGAAAACAAGGTAGATTTATTCAATAAATTTGAAGGCATTGGCGTTCAATTTACATCAAGCAATAAATTATTTTATAGTACTATTTATTTAAAGTATAATGCACATTTTAAGCAGGAAATGGGAACAATTTGGGAGTCGAAATTAGATACTTCAATAAGTTCAAAACCTCAGGTATTAATC
>CANFLQ010000140.1 GCA_947447995.1 Bacteroidota bacterium
CCCATGGGAGCCTTGTTTACATGGATACTGGAAAACAAAAACCGCTTTTTGCAATATCTTTTTGTTGTAATGGTAAGCGCTTGCGTGGCTTTAAATATTTTCCAATCATGGCAATTTTTAAATTATATCATTGATCCTGAGCGTATGACCAAGGAATATTATTGGAAGGTATTTGGTAAAACATCGGTGGATAATGATGTTCGCAGGTATTTGAGTGTTGATAGAAATCAAACCATTTTTGAGGAATACAATAAATACAGTACTTTGTACGTTATGAAGCCTTTGTTTAAACAAAATTTTGAAAAACAGTTGCCTCATATAAATCAAAAATACATTGTTGATACCACTGCTGCCAGTGGCAAACAATCATTTGTATTGAATCACGAACAACACTATTCGCCCGAATTCCGAATGAATTATTACAGCATTACCAATAAAAGTTATTTATGGATAAGAGCATCTGTAAATGTTTATTTAACAGCTCCTGCAACCGAATGCAATTCCGCATTGGTTGTTGCTGTTGAAAGCAAAGGCAAATCTATAAAATACCTTACACGGGAAATAAAATCACTTCCTATTCAATCTCATACATGGACACCAATACAGTTAGATTTTTTAACACCGGAAATTAGGCATCGGGATGATAAAATAATTGTGTATTATTGGAACATGGAAAATAAACCCGTGTTGATTGACGATTTGCAAGTGGAGGCGTATGAACCTAAAATTGATTACAAGTAATTAACTATGTCTGTAAAAAAATTATCCATCATTATACCTGCTTACAACGAAGCAGCAACCATTCATTTGATCTTGAATAAAGTAATTGCTGTTGGGTTGATCAATGACATTCAAAAGGAAATTATTATTGTAAACGATTGTTCTACCGACGCTACAAAAAGTGTTATTGAAAGTTATATTGAAAACAATGGAACTCATAGCATTGTTTTACACAATCAACCTTATAATCAAGGCAAAGGAGCGGCATTACACAAAGGCATTTCTTTAGCTACCGGCGAGTATTTAATTATACAGGATGCCGATTTAGAATATGATCCGCAAGAGTACAATGTGCTTTTAAAGCCTGTTATTGAAGGTTTTGCCGATGTGGTTTACGGCTCACGTTTTATTGGCGGAAAGCCGCACCGTATCTTGTTTTTTTGGCATACCATCGGAAATAAATTTCTGACTTTTTTGTCCAATTTGTTTACCAATCTTAATTTAACAGATATGGAAACCTGTTATAAATTGTTTAAAACAGAAACCATTCAAACCATTTTTTTAGAAGAAAACCGTTTTGGCTTTGAGCCCGAAGTTACCGCAAAAATTTCCCGTGTTCCCAACATTCGCATTTACGAAGTAGGTATTTCCTATTACGGTCGTACCTACGAAGAAGGCAAAAAAATTGGCTGGAAAGATGGTTTTAGAGCTATATGGTGTATACTAAAATACAATACGTTTTTGTAGGAGTTCCTTGGCATTTATAAGAAGTTATTTACTTGCCAAAAACATCCAAAATGATTATTTTTGTTTGCTAATCCATTTGTTATATTAAACATTTTAAAAGATATTCCAATGTCTGCTACTGCACATTTAAACATACCGCTCTCGTTCAATCAAATTATAGATTTGATTAAACAACTACCCAAAACACAACAAAAAAAGTTAGTCTCCTTGATACAAGAACAGGATGAATTTGTCGTTCCCGAGTGGCACAAAAAAATTGTAGTGGATAGAATAAAAAAAGAAAAATTAACTGACGGTATTCTTTGGAAAGATGCACGCAAAAAATTAAAATTTAAACCTTAATACTAAATGGCATTTAAAGTTATTGTATTGCCAACAGCCATTAAGGATATTCAAGAAATCATTGACTTTTATGATACGATTCAACAAGGGTTGTCCGAAAAATTTGATAATGAACTCAATGACTATTTTTTAACCCTACAAAAAAATCCTTTCTTTCAAACGCGATATATAAATGTACGATGCTTACCTCTTAAGAAATTTCCAGTGATGATTCACTTTCTTATCGATGAAAAATTAAAAACAGTATATATTCGTGCTGTTTTAAATACGGCTAAAAATCCCGATACCAGTTGGATAAATAATACTTGAGGTCACAGAATGCGATTTTTTAATAACAGTAGTTTCAAATGTTTTGTTAGTGATAAATACCAACAATAAAATAAGTACATCAATGGGAAATAAAAAGGAATTATCGGCAGAACAACGTAAAGAATTATTCAAAATATTAAAAATGCGTTTTGAAAAAAACACAACGCGCCATAAAGGTATTGAATGGGTTAAAGTACAAACAAAATTGGATGCTAATATAAATAACGACCGTGATGAAAAACTATGGTCGCTCAACCAAATGGAAGAAACAGGCGGCGAACCGGATGTTGTTGGTTACGATAAAAAAACAGATGAATATATTTTTTATGATTGTTCATCAGAAAGTCCGTTGGGGCGAAGAAGTATTTGTTACGACAAAGAAGCGCTGGAGTTGAGGAAAGAAAATAAACCAAAAAATAGCGCTATTAACATGGCTAATTTTATGGGTATTGAAATTTTAAATGAAGAGCAATACCGCGAATTACAAAAACTTGGAAACATTGATATGAAAACATCAAGTTGGGTAAAAACACCTGTTGAGATAAGAAAACTTGGAGGAGCAATTTTTTGTGATCGTCGCTACAATACAATATTTGTGTATCATAATGGTGCCGAATCATATTATGCTGCTAGAGGGTTTCGTGGCTCGCTAAGGGTATAAATCCAAGCACCCTTACACCGCAAACGTTATCCCTTGAGCCAATGGTAAACTGTTACCGTAATTAATAGTATTTGTTTGACGGCGCATATAAGCTTTCCAGGCATCAGAGCCGCTTTCGCGACCGCCTCCGGTTTCTTTTTCACCACCAAAAGCACCCCCAATTTCAGCTCCCGAAGTACCAATGTTGATGTTGGCAATGCCACAATCAGAGCCGGCATGAGATAAAAACAGTTCCATTTCACGCATGTTATTTGTGAATAAGGATGACGATAAACCTTGTGGAACAGCATTTTGCATCGCCACAGCTTCCTCTAGCGTTTTGTATTTCATCACATACAATATAGGTGCAAATGTTTCTTCCTGCACAATTTCCAAATCATTTTTTGCTTCAATGATACAAGGCTTCACATAACAACCGCTTTCGTATCCTTTGCCTGTTAATACGCCACCTTCAACTATCATTTTTGCTCCTGACTTTTGTGCTTTTTTAATGGCATTCAAGTAGTTGATTACTGCTTGTTTATCTATCAACGGACCAACATGGTTATTGGCATCCAGCGGATTTCCAATATGCAATTGAGAGTATGCTTTTTGTAAAATATGTTTTGTTTTTTCATATACACTTTCGTGGATAATTAACCTACGGGTAGAGGTGCAACGCTGCCCTGCTGTACCCACTGCACCAAATACAGAACCTATCAACACCATTCCAAGGTCGGCATGTTCCGAAACAATGATGGCATTGTTGCCACCTAATTCTAAAATAGTAGTACCAAAACGTTCGGCAACGGTTTTGGATACGTGACGACCAACACGTGTAGAACCCGTAAAAGATACCAGCGGTATACGTTTGTCGGTATTGATCAAATCGCCCGATTCGTTACCAATTACCAAACAGCTAACACCTTCCGGAACATTATTTTTTTTGAATACGCTTGAAATAATATTTTGACAAGCAATGGCGCATAGAGGCACTTTTGAGCTTGGTTTCCATACGCATACATCGCCACACACCCATGCCAATGCAGCATTCCAGCTCCATACAGCAACCGGAAAGTTAAATGCCGAAATAATGCCGACAACACCTATTGGATGCCATTGCTCATACATGCGGTGCATGGGGCGTTCGCTGTGCATGGTTAATCCGTATAATTGGCGGGATAATCCAACAGCAAAGTCACAAATATCAATCATCTCCTGCACTTCGCCCAAGCCTTCTTGTAAGCTTTTCCCCATTTCATAAGATACCAATTTCCCTAGTGGTTCTTTGTACTTGCGAAGTTCATCGCCCACCTGTCTAACAATTTCTCCACGCTTGGGAGCGGGCATCAATCGCCAGGTTTTAAAAGCTGTTTCAGCACTTGCTAATACATTGGCATAATCTTTTGCCGTAGCAGCATTTACGCTAGCTATCAATTGTCCATCAACAGGGGAATAAGAATCAATTTGTTTTCCTTTTGTTGAAATATGTTTTGTGCCGGAGGACGCGCCGTAATTGGTTTTTGAAATGCCTAATTCTTTTAAAACGGTTGGTATTCCGTAGCTTTTAGCGATTGAGTTGGTTGCCATAATGTGATTTGTTTGGTTTCAAATGTTGAACTGCAATGGAACACGGATTAGGCGAATTTAACGAATTTTCACGGATTTGTTTTTACTAATTAGACTTTATATAAGTTAAGCAATTATAGACTTTTTATTTATGATTACATAGTTCGTCATTGCGAGCGAAAGCGAAGCAATCTCATACGTGGTAGTCATTCTAAACTTGATTCAGAATCTGTATTTGAGATTGCTTCGGGCGAAAAGCCCTCGCAATGACGAGCTAAACTAAAATAACATTTTAACTTATATAAAGTCTATTAATCTAATTCCAATTCTGATATGAGTAAGCCAGTAACATTTTCAGTTGAAGGCTAGTTTAACCATTAAAATAAGTTTGAATAATTTGTATTCGCGTTAATTCGCTAAATTCGCCTAATCCGTGTTCTATTCTGAACTTCTCTTAAATTTAAAATTCATGTTTTATTAAAAGTTCATAAAATTAAAATATTTTTGTGTTTTATACGTTGTGGGCTTGCTTTTCTGTTGCCTTACCCGAAAAGTATTTATTTTAGCAAGTATTTAATGAAAAACAAACATATTTTTTCTTTTACATTCATCTCTATCTCCATTTTGCTAATGGTTATGAGTGGCTGTACCACCACTAAAAACACAGCCTTGTTTCGCGGTTGGCACAATATGAATGCCCGCTACAACGGTTATTATTATTCGCGAGAAAACAACAAGGAAGCCATACGCAAGGTTGAAAAAGAGTACAAAGACGACTTTACCAAACAAATTCCCTTGTTCATTTATCCTACCAACGAAACAGCAAAAAATGACTCTGCCGTTTTTAATAAAACCATAAAAAGGTCGTCTACCGTTATACATCGTCATGCCATTACTACACCAAAAGGTAAAGAAGAAATTGCAAATGCCTGTAAGTGGATTGACGAAAATTACATGTTAATTGGTATTGCCGATTTTTATAAACGCGATTTGTTTACAGCATTGGAAGTGTTTACGTATTGTGCTCAAAAATATCCCGACCCGCTTGCAAAATATAAAGGCATGCTGTGGATGATCCGCACCGATAACGAAATTGGAAGCCTTTCACTGTCGGAACCCATTATTGATGAAATAAGAAATGCCGAAGATTTCCCGAAAAAGAAAAAAGCCTACATGCGGGAGTTTGCAGCCGTTACCGCCGATTATTATATTCGTCGAAACGATCAGGCACAAGCAATAAAATCGTTGAAAGAGTTGATTGCCATCATCCAAAAAAAGACAGTAAAAGCCCGTTATCTTTTTTTATTGGCGCAGTTGTA
>CANFLQ010000141.1 GCA_947447995.1 Bacteroidota bacterium
AAAATAAATATTAAGTAACAAACTATTATAATTTTACCTTTAGTTAAGCTGTTTTTTTTAATTGCACTGTTATACAATATGCTTTAGATATAATATTCGTAAATTTGCAACCCATAAAACAAATTAAAAATAATGAGCAAACGCAGTTTTGATGAAATATACATGGAGTTGGCCGAAAATCTGGCAACTCGTTCACACTGTGTAAAAGCAAAGGTAGGCGCAGTACTTACAAAGGATACCCGCATTATTTCCTTGGGCTATAACGGCCCACCTGCAGGCACGCATAATTGCGATGAGGTATGGCCTACAGATGGCTGCCCGCGCGACAGTAAAGGAAGTTGTTCCCTGGCATTACATGCCGAACAAAATGCCATTTTATATGCAACAAAAAATAACGTTTCCATCGAAGGCTCAACATTGTACGTTACGCTTTCTCCCTGTATTGCTTGCGCCAGAGTGATTTTTACAATAGGCATCAAAAAAGTATATTACCTAAATTCTTATGCCGATTTCAAAGGCTTAAAAAGCGATGAAGGTGTTGAATTTCTTCAAAAGTTTGGTGTTGAAGTGGAACGGTATCAGCGAACAGTTAATAGCGAATAGTATACAGGGTGCAACCCTTGAACAAATTGCTTAACTCCTCTACCCTATTCACCATTCGCTATTAACTATTAACTATAAAATGAATCGTCCAAAATTTTACATCTATCTTCCCATTGTTTTTGTATTGGTTCTTATACTTGGAATTTTTGTAGGCTCAAGTTTTAACTTCAATACAGGCGGCATTATATCTGTTGATGCTTCCAACAAATACCATAAAATTGAAGAAATTCTTAAGTATGTTAGTCAGGAATATGTTGATACCATAAACGAAAAAGCGCTGGTAGAAAAAACCATTGTATCCATGCTTCAAAACCTGGACCCCCACTCCACTTACATTACCGCCGACGAATTACAAGCCAACAACGAACCGCTGAAAGGGCATTTTGAAGGAATAGGTGTTGAATTTAACATTGTAATGGATACCATTTGTGTGGTGGCTGCTATTCCCGGCGGACCGTCGGAAGGTGTTGGTATACAAGCCGGAGACAAAATCATAAAGGTAGAAGGCAAAACTGTTGCAGGTGTTAAAATTACCAATCAGGGGGTGATGGAAAAGCTGAAAGGCGAAGGCGGAACAAAAGTAAAAGTGAGCATTTTTCGTCGCGGAAAGCCGCAATTGCTTGATTTTACTATCACACGTGGCACTATTCCTATTTACAGTATTGATGTTGCTTACATGGTGGCTCCCAAAACCGGTTACATAAAAATAAGCAGATTTGCAGCCACAACGTACGACGAGTACATGTCCGCCTTCAACAAATTAAAAAAACAAGGCATGCAACAACTCATTGTTGATTTACGCGGAAACGGCGGCGGATTCCTAAACACAGCGGTTGATATAGCCGATGAATTTTTAAGTGCCGGTAAAGAAATTGTGTACACACAAGGCAAAGCTCGTCCCCGTAAGGATTACAAAGCAACGTCAAAAGGAAGTTTTGAAAATGGTAAATTATTTATTTTAATTGACGATGGCTCTGCTTCTGCCAGCGAAATTTTAGCTGGCGCCATTCAGGATAACGACCGTGGAACTATTGTTGGCCGACGATCATTTGGTAAAGGACTTGTTCAGGAACAAAGTGAATTTACAGATGGTTCGGGCATGCGACTCACCATTGCAAGGTATTATACACCAACAGGGCGTTGCATTCAAAAGCCCTACACCGAAGGATTAGAAGCCTATTACGAAGAAGAAGGGAAACGTTTTAAAAACGGAGAGCTTCAAAACGTCGACAGCATTAAGGTTGCCGACTCTTTAAAATTTAAAACCCCCGCAGGCAAAATTGTGTATGGCTGCGGAGGCATTACACCCGATGTGTTTGTATCTATTGATACCATTGGCCATTCCAGCTATTTAGCACAAGTAAGTTACAATGGTTTAATCAATGATTTTGCCTTTGATTATGCCGATAAAGAAAGAAAAAATCTAAAAGCATTTAAAACCGTTCAAAAATTCAATTCTGATTTTACAATCACAACCCCTGTGTTTAATGAGTTTATCGCTTATGCCGAAAAAAATAAAATTAAACGAAACGAGAAACAAATCAACGCTTCCCAAGAAATAATCAAGACCCAATTAAAAGCCCTTATCGCCCGCAACATCTGGAGCAACGAAGGTTTTTATCCTGTAATCCAAACGCAGGACGATGTACTTAAAAAAGCCATTGGGTTAATGCGGTAAATTGTACTAAACCTTTAATTTAGAGTTTCAAAAATTAAATTGAGCGCGTCATTGAAATCACGCACGTCATTGCGAGGAGGTACGACGAAGCAATCTATTTAAATTATTCACAGACAAATGAAACGTGGCGGAGCATTTTATATAATGACGAATTCAACACACACAACCTTGCATGTTGGCGTTACATCCGACTTAAAAAAAAGAGTCTGGGAACACAAAAATTTTATATTTCCCGAATCCTTCACATCAAAATATAAGCTTACCTATTTAGTTTACTACAAAGGGTTTCACAGGATCGAAGATGCGATTGGAAGAGAAAAATAAATTAAAGGAGGGTCAAGAAAACGAAAGGAAAATTTGATTAAATCAATTAATCCAAATTGGAACGATTTGTACAATGAAGTGTTGGAGTGGTAATATTTTAAAGTGATAGATTGCTTCGTTCCTCGCAATGACGCGCTATAATAAACTATGCACTTTAAAGTACATAGTTTTGATTAACGAAAACAAAACCAATAAAAAAACCGCCCTCTCCAAAAAGGAAAGTCGCGGCTTTTTTATTGCTTAATTGAAGAACTAGTGATGATGTTCTTCTGTGTGAGCCGGCTCTGCAGCAGGAGTCGTAGCTTCTGGCGCAGCAGCAGCAGTTGAGTCCTTAGCTTCAGTCATACTTTGACTTGCAGCGTTGAATAAAGAATCCATTTTAGCTTTTGCTTCAGCTTCTTGTTTTGCTTTTTCTTCAGCGTTTGGTCCGCAAGCAACAATACTCATTGCGCCTGCAATTAGTACTAATGACAATACTTTTTTCATTTGTTTAGTGTTTGTTAAGTGTTTATATTACAATATGATAACAAAAGTATACAAAATTCCATGTCGCAATTTTTGAATATGCGTTTATGGCAATTATCTATGAACAGGCAAATGTTTAAAACCCCGAAAAAAATGATTTGTAAAAATCCAAATCAAAATTCGTAGCTTTGGCAAACAGTTAAATTAAAAACCAACTAAAAAACACATATTATGGCTTTCGAATTACCAAAATTAACTTACGCTTACGCTGCACTTGAACCACATATCGATGCGCGTACAATGGAAATACACCATAGCAAACACCACCAAGCTTATGTTACCAATGTTAACGCTGCTTTGGCTGGTTCCGATGCCGAAAAATTAAGCATCGAAGAAATCTGCAAAAGCATTTCTAAATTCCCTGCACCTGTTCGTAACAACGGTGGCGGACATTACAACCACTCTTTATTTTGGACATTAATGGCGCCCAACGCAGGTGGCGAACCTACAGGAGATTTGGCAGCTGCAATTACTGCAACTTTCGGTTCTTTCGAAGAGTTTAAAAAACTATTTGCTAATGCCGGCGTTACCCGTTTTGGATCTGGCTGGGCTTGGTTAATTGTAAAAGAAGGAAAATTAGTGATCAGCTCAACACCTAATCAGGATAACCCTTTGATGGATGTTGCCGAAGTAAAAGGCGCTCCAATTTTAGCGGTAGATGTTTGGGAACATGCGTATTACTTGAATTACCAAAACCGTCGTCCCGATTATTTAGCAGCATTTTGGAATGTTGTAAATTGGGCAGAAGTAGCTAAATTATACAAAGCAGCTTTATAATTTTAAAATCATAAAACACTTAAGGGGAGAAGAAATTCTCCCCTTTTTATTTTTTTTGAAAATGAAGTTTCGCCTTATTTTTACTATATGTATCAGCTGTTTTATTATCCTAACAGAAGTCTCTACGGCAAGCAATTGTGATAGCATTACTTCCGTGGAATGTGCAATTAAAGGGCATTCCGACAGTATCACATACTTTGAAAATAAATTATCACTAGCCCTCCCCTCCCCTATTTATAATCTTACAAGCACTGATTCTATTGCTATTTTAAAGGATTCAACATCAATAAAAACTGACCTTCATCAAAAAAAAATAAACAGAAGAAAAAAAATAATTACCGCCATTTTTGCTTTTCCATTGCCCTTTGGTTTTGTAGGTGCGCACCGTGTACTTTTAGGATGCAAACCCTGGGTGCCTGTTGTTTACATTGCCACATTTGGCGGCTGTTTCGGGATACTTCCATTGATTGATTTTTGCGCAATAATTAGCACTAAAAATCTTGTAAAATATGAAAACAACGAAAATGTTTTTATGTTGCTGAAAGATTGAGAATCACTTTTTCCTGCTAACCAATTTTTTTTCTCACAATACAGGTCGCTCCTACGGAGCTAAATTTGTTATATAATTTTCATTACTACAAACAGATTGCTCCTAAGGAGCTTGTTGGGCGCCCCATAGGGGTGCACTGTTTGTAGTAATTGAGGTAATAATAGTTTATTAAGCTCCGTAGGAGCGACCTGTTGATTATTTGAATACATTTTAAACGAACATTTAATATTCTTACCTTCGCAATAGTTTCAAAATAAACTAAACCTCTATGCACTAGTAATGCGCATGTTTAAATAATAAAATATTTTTATAAAAAATATTAAATCAAGGGCGTCATTGCGAGGCACGAAGCAATCTCAACCAAAGTATTGTATTAGATTGCTTCGTACCTCGCAATGACGCACACAAGTAAATTTTTATAAAAAAAGAAATAAAATGAAAGTCGGTTTGTTTTTTGGTTCCTTCAATCCCATCCATGTAGGGCACATGGTGCTTGCCAATTATATGCTTGAATTTACCGACCTGGAACAAATTTGGTTTGTTGTTTCGCCACATAATCCGCTGAAACAAAAAAGCAGTTTACTCGACCAAAATCACCGGTTACAATTAGTAAATATTGCCATCGAAAACCAAACAAAATTTAAAGCAAGTAACATAGAATTTAAACTTCCTCAACCCTCCTACACCATTAACACGTTAACTTATTTAACGGAAAAATATCCAAACACTAAATTTGCCTTGATTATGGGTTCCGACAATTTGGAAAATTTCCACAAATGGAAGAACTATGAAGAGATTTTAAACCGTTTTGAACTGTATGTATATCCTCGTCCGGAAAACGACGGAGGAGCGCTAAAAAACCATGCAAACGTAAAATTAATTAATGCTCCGCTGATGGAAATTTCTTCCACATTAATTCGTCAGGCAATACGAGAAAAAAAAGACGTGCAATTTTTTGTTCCCGAAAAAGTGTGGGAATATATCCAAGAAATGCATTTTTACGAAAAATAAGCTCTTTTTTCAGGCTCACATAGCCTAAACTTCCCTATTATCAATATATACAGAGCCTCCTCCAAAATCAAGCAGCAGAGCAACTTTTTATTGTTTTTAGTATTGCGCTTCCGCAGAAGGG
>CANFLQ010000142.1 GCA_947447995.1 Bacteroidota bacterium
GAAAAACGCAACATTAAAGAATCACTAAAAAAATACACCGACAATAAAAAATACACTACCGAATTTGTAAAAGAACTCAGCAAAACAGTTTCTGAAACCTTTCAGGCATGGCACAAAGCAAAGGAAAACAACGATTTTGCTTCATACTCTCCTACATTAAAAAAGCTGGTAAAATTAAAAAGGGAAGAATGTGAAATATTGGGGTACAAAGCGCATCCTTACGATGCTATGCTTGATCAATATGAGCCGGGAGCAAAAACAGCCGACCTTGAAATTTTATTTAATGATGTAAGAAGTCAGCTAGTGGCTTTTGTTAAACAGATTGCAGCAAAACCACAAAATGCGGACGATTTTATGTTTAAAAAATTTGATACTCAAAAGCAATGGGACTTTGGCTTGGGCTTACTCAAACAAATGGGTTATGATTTTGATGCCGGTCGTCAGGACGTATCCACACACCCTTTTACCACCAATTTTAATTCGGAAGATGTGAGAGTTACCACTCGTGTTAACGAAAACGATTTGAATGAAATGATGTGGAGTTGCATCCACGAAGGCGGACATGCTTTGTATGAACAAGGTTTGCCTGTGAGCGAATACGGCTTGCCTTCCGGCGAATACATATCGTTAGGCATACATGAATCACAATCCCGATTATGGGAAAACAATGTAGGACGCAGCTTATCGTATTGGAAAGCCAATTACCCAACCTTGCAAAAAACATTTAATGAGAACTTAAAAGATATTTCAGCAACAGATTTTTACAAAGCCATGAACATTGTAAAACCATCGTTCATACGCACCTCAGCCGATGAATTAACGTACCATTTTCACATCATGATACGCTTTGAAATTGAAAAAGGATTGATGGAAGGGAGCATTGAAGTAGAAAATTTACCCGAATACTGGAACAAAAAATACAAAGAATACCTGAACATTGATGTACCTTCAGATACCAAAGGCGTTTTGCAGGATATCCATTGGAGTCATGGTAGTTTCGGGTATTTCCCGACTTATTCATTAGGAAGTTTTTATGCAGCACAGTTTTTTGCCCAAGCAAAAAAAGAAATCCCAAATCTTGAAAAAGAAATTGAAAACGGAAATACAAAACCATTATTGGATTGGCTAAGAGCAAAAGTTCATCAATACGGTAAATTTTATACTGCCGAAGAATTGTGTATTTCCATTACCGGAAAAAAACTGGATTTCGGCTATTTTATGGACTACGCTAAAAACAAATATTCCGACCTATACCATTTGAATAAATAGACGAGACTGTATGATGTGCATTGGTAATATTTGACCACATAGAAACATAGTAAATGATACGTAAAGAAAATGAGAGAAAATTTAATTTTTTTCACACAGTCTATCTATAAGCCGCAGCTTCTATCTGAGAATGTAAAATGAACTGTGCTATTTAAAGAATTAAGAAAAAATCTTAACTTTAAATAACGACAGAAATCATGACCACAACAAATGAAGAGTACGAAGCACTCAAAAAGAAAGCTCTCGAACAATTCCGAACAGGAAAACCCTTATTAGGTAAAGATGGCGCCTTGGCACCACTATTGAAGCAATTTTTAGAATCAGCTCTATCCGCTGAAATGGAAGAACACCTTACTGAACAGGAGCGAGATAATGGTAATCGTAAAAATGGCACCTCAAAAAAAACGATAAAAAGTTCAGTAGGTAGTTTTGAATTAGAAACTCCACGCGATAGAGAAAGTAGCTTTGAACCAGATATTGTAAAAAAGCGAGAAACGATTTTAGCGGATAATTTAGAAGGTAAAGTCATTGGTTTATATGGCTTAGGAACAAGCCTACGAGACATCTCCAGCCACATAAAAGAGATGTATGGCACAGAAATATCCGCAGGAACATTAAGTTCCATCACAGACCGAATTATTCCACAAATCAAAGAATGGCAACAACGCCCATTAGATGAAGTCTATTGTATTGTTTGGATGGATGCCATGCATTACAAAGTACGAGATAATGGCAAGGTTGAAAACCGAGCTGTGTATAACATTTTAGGTATTACAACCGAAGGAAAAAAAGAACTTTTAGGGATGTATGTATCACAAAATGAAGGAGCTAATTTTTGGTTAAGTGTACTTACTGATTTGCAAAACAGAGGAATAAAGGATATGCTTATTGCTTGTATTGATAACCTGAAAGGCTTTGCCGAAGCGATTAACAGTATTTACCCAGCAACAGAGGTTCAGAGTTGTATTGTTCATCAACTTCGCAACTCGATTAAATATGTTGCAAGCAAAGACCAAAAAGAATTTATAAAAGATATAAAAACCGTGTATCAAGCTAGCACAAAGAGTTTTGCAGAAGATAATTTAAAAACAGTAACAGAAAAATGGAGTAAAAAATATCCTATTGTTACTGACTCCTGGAATAATAACTGGGAAAAATTATCTACCTACTTTAAGTATTCCGAATCTATTCGAAGGCTGATTTATACAACCAATACCATCGAAGGGTTTCACCGCCAAGTACGAAAAGTGACCAAAACAAAAGGCTCATTTACTAACGACATGGCTCTACTTAAGCTGATTTACTTGGCAACAATAAACATTAGCAAAAAATGGACGCAGCCCTTACAAAATTGGAGTCTGACTATATCGCAACTTTCAATTATATTTGGCGAAAGATTAAAATTAAATTATTAGGATAAAACGATGTGTAAGTTTAATAGGCATAATGCCAAATGCATGAAAACAAAAACAGAGATTGATAAATCAACCTCTGCTCATGCTATTGGATTAAGCTATTCCTTGCTGAGTTGCTCTCCAGCATTGCTCTACTCCGCTTTACTTAATGAATCAAATATAAGAAATCTAAATAGCACAGTTTAATTTACACTCCCTTCTATCTCAAACTTTTTTTAATAAAAATTACTTTGTGTCTATGTGGTTGTTTTTTATTTAACATTCTGTATCCCCATTTTACCCAATTATTTTACCTTGAACAAAATAAACCTTACGAAGTGTCGTATTGGCTACTATTTTTTACAAATAATCTAATTTTAATTTATTACTATTTCTATAATTTATAGACATTGTATCGGGAAAAATATCCAATTCACCTTTTAGTATATCATCACAAATATTTGCAACAAGGGCTTCGGGAGTTATTTTGTTTGTATCAATATCGGCAACCATACTAGTATCAACATAGCCTGGATAAACTCCAAAAACTATAATTTCATTTTTTAGCTCTTCTCTTATACTTTGGGTAAAAATATGTGTTGCTGTTTTTGAAGCGCAATACGTTTCAATTTTCTTTACTAAAATTAAACTTCCAACCGACAAAATATTTACTATTGCTGGATTTTTATTCGATTTTAAAATATTTATAAATTGATTGGTTAAATCAACAACTCCAATATAATTTACACTCATTTCAAACTTGGCTAATTCTGCGGATTTGGGATTTAAAAAAGAAGATTTTAATTCTACTCCCGCATTGTTAATTAAAATAGTTACATCTAAATATTTATTTACACATTCGCTTATTTCTTTACTGTTTGTTACATCTAATTTTACAGGAACTATAATATTAGGAAACTCTTTTGCAATTTCCTGAAGTATATTTAAGTCTAATCCTGTTATATAAATTTTAGACACCTTTCTATTGACCAGTTCTTTAATAAAAGCCTTTCCTATTCCACCAGCAGCCCCAGTAAGGAAAACAACACTATTTGTTAATATATTCATATATCTATTTTTTTGAAGTTTTTAATGTAATTAAATAATATCCATATACCTCGTTGTTCGCATCAATTACTTTACATTTATAATGCTGAATATTTTTTAAAACCGCATCAAATTGAACTTCAATAAATAGTTTCGTATTTATTGGCATCGCCTTTATTAAAAACATTTCGAGACAATCTATATCAATATTCATTAACTTTTCATCTATTTCAGAGTGTTTAATAATCTCTTGCAGCATACATTTTGTTATAAATACAGCAGGTACAATGGGGTAATTATCAAAATGTCCCGCACATTGATTCTGGTCAAATTCGCCTACTGAAATTTTATAAAAACTATCGTTTTTTATGTGTATTTCAGATAGAGGTAAAAATTTATTAAACCCAGTTTCGTATTCTATTCTAATACCATCATATAAATTTTCAAATGAATTTTTATCAATAATATAGTAATCTAATTCAAATGTAAATAGTAATTCCTTTGTTAAACTATTAAAAATATTTAAAAAGGATTTACCTTTACGTTTAGATTCTAAAATAGATGATGAATTAATTATAAGGTTTGGGGAGATTTCGGCATAACAGCATCTTCGTATTCGTAGTTTTTCACCTAAGTAAAATCTTTTTTCTTTATTCCCCTCTAATTTATTATGTAAACTAAAACTGCCAATAGAAGATAAGATTTGGATTAAATCTGCAAATTTTTCATTACTAAAATTTTCGGATTTTATTTCTATTTCTATTTTATCCCCATCAATGCTTATAATATTTTCAGGAATGTATACATAAGGCGATGATTCTCCAATAAATGGAATAATCTCATTCAATAATAGCTCTTTCATTATCTACTTTTTTAAAATTGTAAGTGCATTTGGTTTTATTTGAATCACTGTCACTATTAAAATCACATTCTATTTTGCAGTCTATTTTCAAAAAATCTTTTACCCCCTCCATAAAAGGAAGTAATGTTGGAAATGTAACATATTCTGATATATTTAACTGATTCAAAATTCTCAAATACCTGTCTACTCCTTCCAGCTCAACAATTGTATGTTTCTCTGAAAATTTATGAATTGAAAAATTATATTCGGGACTTGCGTTATAAATGGCAGAAACTATCACGTACGCAAACGCCCTTGTATCTTTAGGCAGCAATTTGAATTTTTCATAGCATTGATTTGCTTTCGCTACCCCTAAATTATAAAATACATCCTTAGATATTTTGTCTATAACTTCTACTCCAAATAAATCCGCAGTGCACTTTAGAGATAATCCATAAAAGGCACTTGTAACATTTGATAAATCAAGAGTTAAAGCACATGTAGTTTTTGGTAAAAACATAGTTATTAATTCTTCTTTCAATTCTTCTGAACAATAATTATCGTTCTTTCTAATGGGTTCTAATTCCAAGAACAAACTGGTTATCGCTGATTTTTTCATGATTTGTTTATTTTACTCACTTAAAAATGGAATTATAAAATACTGATGTATAAAATTGTGCCTTAGCTGTATAACACTTTATAAAGCGTTATACTCTTTTTGATGAATGAGAATGTAAAATAACGCCTACCAATTTTTATTATCAACTGCGTTAAAACGCAATTGATGGGGTAATAGACAAAAAGTAGGCTAAAAAGCTTTGAACTCCCTAATATTATTAGCTTTGAAGCAAATCAAAGGCTATGAATAAAAAAACTGCATTTTTTGCAATTCAACAATCGTTAAGAAAAACGGCATTGTAAACAAAAAACAAC
>CANFLQ010000143.1 GCA_947447995.1 Bacteroidota bacterium
AATTTTTTGTCATGTTTTTTGTCCTCCGCTTCGTTTAGCACATTTGCTGTTTATTTTTTGGTATGCGTAAGAAAAAATACGCATACCAAAAAATTGGCTGCGCCACCAACAGCAAAAGAGCTAAACCCTGCCCGCAAAACAAAAACACACGCCAAAAAATTTTACCTCCCCACCCCTTCGTGGGTAGTTTTGTGGTTTACGACAGTTTTGTTTTCCATAGCAAGTGTTGCACAAACCACAAAGATAAATGAACCTAAGTTCGAGAATCAACAACCAATAAATACATCACACTATTTCAACAGTAATTTTAATACCTCACAAATTAGCAATAGCTCTTATTCTAGTCAAGGCAATACATCCAATACAATAATGCAACAGCTAAATACGACTGCAATGAATGCTATGGGATACACTCCTACAATACTTCCCCCATCAGACCCCAACGAAAGGCATCGATTCATAATGAATCAATACAATCAAAGTTTAAATGCAAACAGACAAAACCAGCAACATAAAGAATTATTAAACATTTTAAATGAAGTTCACTCGACCGAAAATAACAGGCCGTTTAATATGAATTATTACAAGTCGCCTGAATTTGCAGCAAAAACAAAATCATATTCTGATGCTCTGCAAAATCTGAAAGAGCAATTAAATGGAAAAAGAAAATTATCAATTTCCGATGCTTATTTTACAATGGAAAATGCTTACGGAAACTCTTACCTCTCGAAAAAAGAATACGACCAAATTATTAAAGAATCCGTTGACTTTATTAAACAATGGTTAATTCAAAATAATTATAGCTTAAAAGACAATGATGCTTTGCATTTGGGTATTCAAAAATTTATGAGTGATACTCTTACTATAACAGTTGACAATACCGACAATCCCAATAAACCTAAAACAATAAAACATTTGCCTTTCTTTTACGACTATGAAGATTTTAAAGGCGAAAAAGATGTTAGAAATTACTTTTTAACCAAATGTCTTGCTACAGGTAGTGGACAATGTAATAGCATGCCTGCTGTTTATTCATCACTTGCTGACGAACTTGGCGCAAAAGCATATTTAACAATTGCTCCTCATCATTCCTTTATTAAATATCCTGATAATAGTGGAAATATGCATAGCTACGAACCTACATCAAATTGGAAAATTAGCGATAAATGGTATGTAGATAATATGTTTATAAGCCCAAAAGCGATAATGAATGGTATTTATCTTGACACAATAAACAAAAAACAAATTGTGGCTAACTGTGCTATCGACCTTGCATTTGGCTATCTACAAAAATATGGAACTGCCGATGGAGCATTTGTAAAGGAATGTAATAATATAGCTATTCAACAATCTCCTAACCAAAATAACCTTCAAGCTTATTTTGTTTATAGCAGCTTTTTGGCAAGGCAATTAGACCAAATACTTGACGAAAATAAAATTACTGACCTTAAGGATATTTCAAAGATCCCAGAAGCTCAACAACTTTACAATGATTTGCTTAAGAACGAGGAAATTATTACCAAATTAGGTTATCAGGAACAACCGGACCCATTGTATGATGAACTTATGAAACAACAGGAGTTCAAAGGGAAAATACAAAAAGAAAAAAACATTACAGGAAAACAAAAACGTAACTTATTTATCAAGTCATTTTAAATTATTAATTTCAACATCATGAAAAAAATTAAACTTTTATCTACCCTGCTTATTGGACAACTTTTATCTGTTCAAGCTCTATTAGCAACCGACATCTCCGATAGCCTCAAGTTGCATTTTGTTGATGCAAAACAAGAATTAATCAATATGCTTGATGGAAAAAGCAATTTAAGTTATGAAAAAGCAATTTTTACTATTGAAAATGCTTACTGGGGAAATCAGGTTGATGCCCCTTCTTTCAATTATCAGATAGACCAACATATTAAAAATATTCAAAGTATAATTGCAGCTAATAGAAATTATTCAAATCAAAATTTTACTAGAACTTTATTAGAAACTGAAGAACAGAAAAAAGCCAAATATGAAAGAGCTTTAGCAAATTGGGCAATTTTCTCATACATGACCGATACAACATTTTTTTTTGGACAGAAAAAATTACTTTACAATCTGCCTTTTAGCTATTCTACTAATGACCCATTGGGAACTATTGACTGGAGCAACACACAGGTTTTTAATTTACTTGATACTAAACAAGGAAATTGTTTTGCGTTAGTTTCCCTATTTAAAATTTTCTCTGAACGATTAAATTCTCAAGCCATTATCTGTACAGCTCCCGGACACATTTATATCCGACACGCGGACCATAAAGGGATTTACCACAATGTAGAACTGGCGACAGGTACATTCCCTGGAACTGGCTCAATGCAAACATTAACTTATACAACTGACGAAGCAACGAAAAAAGGAATTTCTTTACGAGAGCTTGAATTAAAACAGTCAGTCGCTCTTTGCCTTGTATATCTTGCAAAAGGCTACGAATATAAATTTAACACAAGAACAGATAATTTCATTTTAGAATGTGCCGAACTTGCTTTTAAATATGACAGCTTAAACCTAAACGCTATGCTTTTAAAAGCAGAAGTGTTAGAAGAAAAGTTAATTGCCAAAAATAAAACCATTGCCCAACTTCAAAAAGACAATGATTTTATTGATTACGAAAATTTCATCACTCATTTATTTTCATTGGGCTATCGTGAAATGCCAATGGAAATGAAAAACTTAGTTATTTCCCGATTAAGAAATGAAGACGCTCCTTATCCTGTTAAAGATCACACCCCAAAACCAAATGAACATTTAGGCGTAAAGAACGACCGTTATTTTACCCTTTCAGGTGGCTTGTTTGATGAAATGATGCTTACTAAACCTGTTGAACAATATCACCGAACATATTTTGATACGAAGAAAAAGAAAATATCTGCATTCGTTCCGCTTGATACTACTTACAACAAATATCCGATTGACCTTGTTGTTTTTGCTTGGAGTGTTGACCCGCTTGCACAAAAATATCCTGATTTAAGCCCCTATTGTGCATTTGCGAATAACCCAATTATGTTTATTGACCAAGATGGAAGAGAGCCTCGCTGGGGGCAATTGGGAAATTTGAATCAAATAAAAGGAGAAATGGCAAAAGTATATACAAGCAATACAGTAAGTCAAATGAGTATGAGTAATCTATTGGGCGCAATGCAACAACATTTCGAAGCTAATAGAACTTTTAAATACGATGAAAAATCAGGTTCATTTAATGAAACATCAAGCAAAGCTAATAACGTAAATCGATATATGTATACAGAAAAGTCAGGTTGGATTGATATGAACCATTTTTTTGCTATAGCACAAAAAACACTTGACCATGGAGGAGCTCTTGCAGAAGAATATGCTTACGAAAGCGAGAATATTCAAGGAAAATATAAAGGTTCAGAAAGTTCCTATTCTTACGAAGACTTGCCATCTAATTTTGCGGGCATAGACTTTATCAGCAAATTTGGCAGTGATTTAAAAAAGGGCAATATTGGTTTAATGGATGCTGTCGATTCTTATTTTAAAAGTCTTGGTGCCACAGATCCAAGCAAAGCACCAAATGCAGAATTTATACCATATTTTGCCGATGATAAAGCACCGAAAAACTACACTCCACAAGGATTAATTGGAGACAAATTAAAAAATGCCTCCAAAGCAAGTTTCGATAAAAAAAGTCCTCAAGCAAAAGAGAGAATTCAAAAAGCACAAAAACAAATTACGAATTAGCTATGAAAAAATATTTGCCATTATTTTTACTTTTTCTTGGGATATTAAATCATCTTCCACTTTTTATAAATGTAGATTTTTTAATCTATTTATACTCAAATATTTCTAGTAGACTGATTGTCCAAACTGTAATATTTATTATTTTTTGTTATTTAATTTATAAGGGCAAAGAGCGAAAAACAATAATATTCTTAGGTATATTTTTAACTATATCTCTATGCAATTCGCTGATGAATCAACTTGAGAATAAAACTATCATATTCCTAAACGAAGGGAAATCAGATGTGAAATTATTTTCAATCCCCTTTTTAGGTTATCAAGCATTAGAAAACACGGAAGACTGCATTAAATGCCAAGGGGAAATGACAATTATATATAACATTGGCTTTGGCTCGTATGATGCTTTAGTATATCAACCAAATCATAATTTAAAGATGAACGATATTGACAAAGACGCATCACTTATTAAAATTTACAATAACAATTGGTGGCAATTTAGATATTTAGACTAGTTGCAACGAGCCCACAATACAAGCTAATTAGCGCACTTGAATTTAAGACTGTTAAATAATTAGAATTAATGACGGTAAGGAGCAAACGACCGACATCTAGTTCAGAGTTCCTTACTGCATTTTCAGACCTTGGAACAGCGGACACCAAATCCCGACCTGCATTTTACAACATAAGACCTGCTGTTATAAAACTCAGACCTGCTATTTCAAACCTTCGACCTGCGGTTATAAAGTTAGCGCCTGCGACTTTAAAACTACCTCCTGCGGACACAAAGTTGCGACCTGCGGTTTCAAATCGACCGACTTCTAAAATAAAACGGCAGACCCTTAAACTTAAATTGTAGGAATCCTTTGTAAACCTTTATATTTAGACCTGTGTGTTAATCTCCCCACAATTGCCAAGCCCATTTGCAAAACCCACAATTCCACCCTGCAATCCAAATTTTGCAAAAAAGCTTGTCAATTTTATCTCCCCACCTGTGTTTGAGTAGCGTGAAAAATCCCCCCACAAAAACAAAATTTACTTTTTCTCCGCACACCGACACTCGTTCTTGCAAACTTTCAGCAGACGTATTTCATAGCAAGAAAAAAAGTACGCCCTAGCTACTAACAGGGGCTAATCGAGATTTGGAGTTCGTGCAAGTTGCAAATGCTTTTTTTCAGCGGCAGAATATTTTTTGCATTTGCCATAAAGTTCAGTACATTTAATTCAGTTTATCGGGGAAGACAAGTTTGTGCAAGTAATTCCAAACCTCGTTTAGCCCCAAAACGTTAGGGGCAACCTTATAAAAACCATACGACTTCTAAGTAGACAGAAAACCATGCCGACAATCAAACTAGAAACACATATTAAATCGGACATTGAAATTTGTTTTGACTTATCTCGTAGTATTGACTTGCACAAAATAAGCACAGAAAAGACCAATGAGGAAGCTATTGACGGACGAATTACCGGACTAATAAACCACAATGAATTTGTGACTTGGCAAGCAACCCATTTCGGTATAAAGCAAAAACTAAGTTCAAAAATTACGGAATTTGAAAGACCTTTTCATTTCAGGGACGAGCAAATAGAAGGCGCTTTCAAGCATATCATCCACGACCATTACTTTGAATTACAAGGCGACAAAGTAGTAATGAAAGACACTTTTAAATTTCAATCACCATTCGGTATTCTAGGTAGAATTGTTGACCGCTTAATCCTGACTAAATATCTGACGAAACTCCT
>CANFLQ010000144.1 GCA_947447995.1 Bacteroidota bacterium
AAAAACATTTTAGAATTTAGATATTATGAAAAAAACAAAAATAGTGGCCACACTTGGTCCGGCATCGTCATCGCTGGAAATGATAGAAGAAATGGTGAAAGCCGGTGCAGATGTATGTAGAATTAATTTTTCGCATGGGGCTTATGAAACGGTAATAGAGCAAATAAAAAACATACGTTCCGTAAATAAAAAATTAGGAACGCATACAGCAATACTTGCCGATTTGCAAGGTCCGAAATTACGCATTGGTAAGGTAGAAAATGATGGTGTATTATTGGTTGCAGGTAAAGAAATTATTATTACAACCGCCGAGTGCATTGGAACAGCGGAAAGGGTTTACATTACCTATCCACAATTTCCGAAAGACGTAAAAGCTGGGGAAAATATTTTAATTGACGATGGCAAATTATTGTTAACAGTTATTGAAACCAACGGTAAAGATGAAGTAAAAGCCGTTGTAAGTTTTGGGGGTATTTTATCTTCAAAAAAAGGAGTGAATTTACCAAACACAAAAATTTCATTACCCTGTTTAACAGAAAAAGATTTGAGAGATTTGGATTTTGCTTTGGAGCAAAAGGTAGACTGGATAGGGCTTTCATTTGTTCGGTCGGCAACCGATATTATTGAATTAAAACATTTGATACAGCGATACGATAGCAATGTGAGAACAAAGGTAATTGCTAAAATTGAAAAACCGGAAGCTATTTTAGATATTGATAACATCATACAAGTAACAGATGCATTGATGGTAGCCCGCGGTGACCTTGGTGTAGAGGTGCCGATGCAGGAAGTTCCGGTGATACAAAAAATGTTGGTACGTAAATGTTTAGAAGCATCTAAACCGGTTATTATTGCTACACAAATGATGGAAAGTATGATTACCAATATTAGTCCCACCCGTGCCGAAGTGAATGACGTTGCCAACAGTGTAATGGATGGAGCGGATGCGGTAATGTTGAGCGGCGAAACATCGGTAGGGCAACACCCTGCAAAAGTGGTAGAGGCTATGACAAAAATTATTGAACATGTGGAAGATAAAAGTTACACTTATAATCGCGATACAGCATTGCCCGAGGTTGATTTAAAAAGTGATAGATACATCTCCAATTCTATTTGTTATTCGGCAGCAAAAATGGCCGAAAGCACTAAAGCTACTGCCATTGTAACGATAACACATTCGGGATATACGGCATTCAAATTATCGAGTCATCGCCCTAAGGCAAATATTTATGTGTTTACCGATAATTATAATATACTTACTACGTTGAATTTAGTTTGGGGTGTTCATGGTTTTTATTACGATAAAAATATAAGTACCGATCATTCGATTGAAGATATTAAATTTATTTTAAAGAAAGCGGGATTTATCAAACAAAATGAATTGATTATTAATATTTCGAGTGTGCCATTAAGTGAAAAAGGAAAATCGAATATGATCAAATTAAGCGCAGTAGATTAAATGTGTTTATGTATAACTGAAAAATTACAATAGTAAATGAAAAAATTTCACATACTACTTTTTTGTATTTTTTTTTACAACCCTAGTATAATTAAAAGTCAAACAGGGTGTGATTTTTCAGCAATAAGGTCAGCCTTTGCTGCTTCTGGCAATTATACCGAAGTAACAGGTGTAAGCGGGCAACCGTGTAGTATGTATTTTATTAATACCAAATCGCAAGATGCCGATTTAAGTGAACAAGAAGCGCAAACTTTAGGCGCTCACATGGCTGTGTTTAATACTGCGGCAGAAAATTCGGCTGTAACATCGGCAGTGTATGCGTCTTTTTCAGGAAATATTTGGATAGGCTATAAACGTACAAGTACGGGTGCTACTACCTTTTATGCAATGGATGGTACCACACCTAGTTTTACGCCTGGGGCAGCAACAGCAAGTTTTTATCAGAACTGGGCATCGGGCGAACCTAATAATTTTCAATACCAGAGTTGTGGTACAGGTTGTACTGGGTCACTTTTTTTCCCTTGCACAAACGTTTATTTATGTACCAACGGTGAGCAATGTACGCAGGTGTATTCCAATGCTTCATGGAACGATCTTCCATGCAACTCCAACAGCACTTCCATTGTTGAAGTGAACCTTTGTCCGGTAACCACCATTAATCCAAGCGCCACCATTATTTGCGGAGGAGGAAGTGTGAGTTTACCTTGCAGCACTATATTAGGATCTGCGCCGTATACATACAGTTGGACATCAAGTCCAGCAGGATTTACATCCACATCTGCCAACCCAACAGTTACGCCTTTAGGTAATACCACCTACTTTGTTACTGCAATTGATAGATATGGTTGTACTTCTCAGTCAAGTGTAACTATTATAGATGCAACTGTTAATGTAGCACCAATAGCTCCTATAACCATTTGTCCTGGCATTAGTACATCATTAACAGCTGTTGCAACAGGCGGAAATGGAGCATATACTTATTCATGGACTCCAGCAGGTACAGGAAATACTGCAATTGTAAATGTTTCGCCAAGTATAACTACTAATTATACAGTTATAGTGTCTGATAGCAATGGTTGTAAATCGCTACCAGTAGTGGTAACGGTTACGGTAAACAATGTTTTAAATGTTACCGTTAATTCACCAAATTTATGTTTTGGTGAATCGGCAGTATTAAGTGCAAGCGGAGCAAGTAATTATACGTGGATGCCAGCCACATACCTATCGTCAACAACAGGGGCAACAGTTACTTGTACACCAACAGCAAACATGTCGTATACCGTTACGGGAACTTCTGGAGGGTGCGTAGGCACTGTTGTTTCAACGGTAAACATTAACCCTACGCCTGATTCATATGCTGGAGCAGATATTACTATTTGTTCGGGAGCAACTGGAACTATTGGTGCTGCCAATACTCCTGGATATTTATATTCCTGGTTGCCTGTATCGGATCTGATCAGTTCAACACTATCTAATCCATTGGTTAATCCTACTAATTATACAGCAAGTCCTATCACAATTAATTATGTAGTTACTACATCACCTGCTGGATGTTTTTCTAAAGACACTGTATTGGTAACCGTTAATCCGAGTATAAATCCCGCATTTTTTTATTCTTCTTCCACTTTTTGTAAAACAGCAAGCGCTACAAATCCCAGTGCAACAACTACTTTAGCAGGAGGAGCATTTACTTTTACGCCTGCCGGATTAAGCATTGATGTAAACACAGGATTGATTGATTTGTTATTAAGTAGTTTTGGAACATATACTGTTACATATAGTTTTAACGGTGCCTGCCCTAGTTCAAGTTCAACAACAATTACCATTACCGATACACCCAAAGCACAATTTAGTTACGGCACCTATTGTAAAAATGCGGCCAATCCTGTGGCACAAATTGCAGCAGGTTCAAGTGCTGGAAAATTTAGTTCCTCAGCTGGATTGGTATTTGCAAACACTTCAACTGGATTGCTTAATCTTACAGCAAGTACAGTTGGTACTTATACGGTAACTAATACTATTATTGCCGGAGTTAGTTGTTCCGCAACCGTTTACAGCAATACCATTACTATTAATCCTGTGCCAGTTACTTTGGTCGATAATCAAACCGTTTGTAATGGAACATTAGTAACGTTAACTGCAAGTGGGGCTGTTTCTTATTTGTGGTCAGATGGAAGTTCGGGAACAACTTTAACAATTACAGCAGCAGGTGCTGCATCGTATACCGTTACTGGAAGTTTATTAGGCTGTACATCAAAAGCAGTAGGGAACATTTTTATAAAAGCATTACCCACAGTAACCGTAAATAATGCAACTATTTGTGTGGGACAATCTACTACTCTCAATGCTTCTGGCGGTGCAACGTATACCTGGCTGCCAGGAGGAACTACAGCTAGTTCGTTAACCATTACACCATCAGCAATAACTTCATATACAGTTTCCGATAATACGCCAGGTTGTTCGGGCTTTGCAGTAAGTAACATTACCGTAAATTTATTGCCAATTATCACTATCAACGCTCCAAGCATTTGTTTAGGTAAATCAGCTTCATTAATGGCAAGTGGTGCGGCAACTTACCTATGGATTGGCGGCAGCACTGTTAATCCATATACCGTATCACCAACTATAAATACCACCTATAGTGTTACTGGAATTTCGGCTACTGGTTGCATTGGTAAAGGCAATACAAGTGTTACTGTTTATGCGTTACCAATTGTTACAGCAGCTTCGGCTTCTGTTTGTTTAGGTAAATCAGCTTCATTAATGGCAAGCGGCGCTAGTACCTACTTATGGTCAAATGGTTCAACTGCTAACCCTTTAACAATTTCGCCATCTAGCACAACAACTTATACCGTAACTGGCAACGATGTAAATGGATGTATTAATAGTGGTATAAGCACAATAAAAACATTTCCAAAACCAGTAGCTCAATTTAGTACATCCCCTGAAATTGCAACGAAATTCAATTCCGCCATCACATTTAATAATCTGTCAACTGTAGATGTAAATTACTGGTTTTGGGATTTTGGCGACGGTGAAACATTAGCAGGTAGCATTATTAATCCAATACATAATTACCCAGGAGGAGATACAGGTACTTTTAAAGCAATTTTAATTGTGCATAATGCAGGATTTTGTTACGATACGGTGAATCATTTTGTAATGATAGGGCCAGAATATTCGTTTTACATTCCTAATGCATTTACCCCTGATGGGGATGGTAAAAACGACTTTTTTTTTGGAAAAGGCTTAGGGATTTTAGAATATCAATTAAGTATATTTGACAGATGGGGTAATTTTATTTTTAGCACGAACGATATTAATAAAGGTTGGGATGGCAAAGCAAATGGTGGAATAGAATCATCACAACAGGATGTATATATATGGAAAGTGCAACTTAAGAATATTTATTTAAAACAACACAATTACACAGGAACTGTTACTATTTTGTTAGGGAAGTAAATGCGTTTTTTCAGTGGATAAAAAATTTAATTTTTAAATATGGCGCAACAATTTATTGAAGATAAAACATTCGACAAGATTGATTTTACTCAAACAGCTTTATCCAAAGGCGAATACGACAATTGCATATTTATTAATTGCAACTTTTCGGGAGTAGATATTGCTGATATTAAGTTTTCGCAATGTGAATTTGTTACCTGTAATTTAAGTATGGCAAAGCCTACAAAGGCGGCTTTTAGGGAGGTGAAGTTTAAGGATTGTAAAATGCTGGGATTGCGATTTGATACCTGTAATCAGTTGGGCTTGTCGTTTAGCTTTGATAATTGCAATCTCAATCATTCTTCGTTTTACAAAGCCAAATTAAAAAATATAGTTTTTAAAAATTCGCAATTGCGTGAAGTAGATTTTACCGAATGCGACCTTACGGCTGCATTGTTTGATAAATGCGATTGTGCGGATGCTAAGTTTGAAAACTCCATTCTTGAAAAAGCCGACTTCAGAACTGCATTTAACTATTCTATTGATCCGGATGTG
>CANFLQ010000145.1 GCA_947447995.1 Bacteroidota bacterium
AGTTGTTTTTTGTTTACAATGCCGTTTTTCTTAACGATTGTTGAATTGCAAAAAATGCAGTTTTTTTATTCATAGCCTTTGATTTGCTTCAAAGCTAATAATATTAGGGAGTTCAAAGCTTTTTAGCCTACTTTTTGTCTATTACCCCACAATACTATTTTACCTGTATAAACTAGACTTTAATTTATAATTATTTAAATATATGAATAAACAAAAAAATAATATAATTTTATACGAAGGTTATTTTGGTTTTATTATTTGCGCATGAAAAACAAAAAAGTATAAAAAAAACTATTTTTCAAAAAATAAAATATTTAAAATTAATAACTAAAAAAAACGGTATACTATGTTTGTTCGCTTTATAGAACAATTAAAACAAAGATTACAACAACCTTTGCCCGGCGAAAATATTCAATACCGAATGGCACCTGTCAGTAGGTTACAAAATAAATTTTTAACACCCGAAAATTATAATCCGCGAAAGAGTGCAGTTATGATTTTATTATTTCCACAGGATAATACCATTAAAACACTATTTATTGAACGCCCTGTTTATGAAGGCATTCACAGCGGACAAGTTGGATTTCCGGGAGGCAAATACGAAGATGATGATGTTGATTTAAAACAAACAGCCTTGCGAGAAACGTATGAGGAAGTTGGCGTACATCCCGAAAAAATAGAAGTAATTGGTCAACTAACTGATCTCTATATCAACCCTAGTAACTTTTTAGTTTCTCCATTTATTGGGTACACCAATCATGTTCCCAATTTTATTGCAAATGAACGAGAGGTTAAAAAAATAGTGGTTTATAATTTATTTGACCTTAATAACAAAAACTTAATCGCTGAAAAAGAAATACGTTTTACCGATGGCTTTACATCAACAACTCCATATTACGAAATAGAAGGATTAACTGTTTGGGGTGCAACGGCAATGATGGTAAGCGAACTAAATGTTGTTATTGAAGAGTCAAAAAAAATTAAAAATACGAATTAAGGGTACAAAAAATGTTTTAATTTTACAACTCCAAAAAGCGCAAAAAACACCACTAATACAGCTAATAATATCTTGTAACTTCCTTTAAATAAGTCCTTATTGCCTACTTTATCCTTCCCATAAGCCCAGCTAATGCCAACCACAAAAGTTATAAAAAATAGCAACGCAAAAATTTGTTGTCCTTTTGAAAACATCCTTAAATATCGTTTAGTTTTAACGATACAAAAGTACAATTTAAAAACTTTCGTTGATAAAAAGAAATAAACAAATAGCGCTATATTACTACTTTTACGAAAAAAAACGAGCGTATGCTAAAAATTAGAATTGCACTGTTATTAATCATTGTTTCCTTAACAAATAATATAAATGCGAGCAAAATATCAAAAGGTTTTGATGCGTTAAGAATTTACAATTATTTTGAAGCTAAACAATTATTCGAAAAATCCCTAAAATTAAAAACCGCAGCAGCAGCTTATGGCTTAAGCCTCATTTATTACAGAAATGATAATCCTTTCAGTAATATTGACAGTGCTTATAAATTTATTATTATATCTAAAAACGCATTTCAATACATTAATTCAGATACCAAAGATGAATATTTACAATACAATTGTAAAAAAAAAACAATAGACTCTGTACTTAATCTTATTCATCAAAAAGCGTATGAAATATACAAAAACAAGAATACTTTAGCCGATTATAATACTTTTATTGAACGATATGTTACCTCACCTCAAAATGCAGAAGTTATTATTTTACGAAATAGTTTAGCATACAATGAAACTAAGAAAAAGGATACTCCCGAAGCCTATCAAGATTTTATAAAAAAATATCCCCAATCAAAAGAAATAACAAAAGCGAAGGAACGTTATTCGTCTAAATTATTTCAATCATCCACATTAAACAATACCATCGAAGAGTTTGAACAATTTTTAATTGAACATCCTAATAGTCCGTTTATACTTGAAGCGCAAAATGGAATATATTCGCTATCTACTCCAAACGGAACCATTGAAGAGTATTATAATTTTATAAAAAAATATCCAGAAAGCCCAAATGTAGAAGATGCATGGAAAAACATATACTCCATGTCAACCACAGATTATAGTCCCGAATCATTTATTGAATTTAAAATAGATTTTCCTGATTATCCTTACCTCAATATTTTATATCAGGATATTGATTTATCAAAAAAAAAAATTTTACCTATCCGTGAAGGTAATAAATGGGGCTTTGCAGACCTTGGCGGACATGTTACTATTCCTTGCATTTACGAATGGGTAGAGGAATTTTCGGAAGGATTAGCCGAATGTGGATTGAATGGAAAATCAGGTTTTATTAATAAAGCCGGAAATTTGGTAATTCCTTTTGTGTATGAACAAGTAGAAAAATTTAATCAGGGAGTTGCTATCCTGCAACAGGAAACAAAATATGGTGTTATCAATAAGGTAGGCAAACTCATTGCTTCTTATGAATACGATGAAATTTCAGAATTTTCGGAAGGTTTTGCAGCTGTTACCAAGCAAGATAAATATGGTTATATCGATAAAAAAGGGAAATTGGTTGTTCCCATTATTTATACAAAAGCGGGTGATTTTAGTGAAGGTTTAGCCGGTGTTGAATTAAATGGGAAAAGTGGATTTATAAATACTTCAGGAATTGTTAAAATAGCTTGTAAATATGATTGGGTAGATAAATTTAAAAATGGGCTTGCAAAAGTTAAATCGGGTGAAAAATTTGGAATCATCAACACAAAAGGTGAATATATTTTACCATTTGAATATGACTTTTTAGGTGAATTTTCGGAAGAAATGATTATGGTTGTAAAGGAAAATAAATATGGTTTTTCAAACAACAAAGGTCTTTTAATAATTCCGTTAGATTTTGATTTTACAGGTCAATCCATGCTTTCCTTAAAATTTAAGAATGAAATGGTTATAGCCGAAAAAAATAAAAAACAAGGCCTTATTGATAAAACTGGAAAATACATTACCGGTAAAGATTATGACAGGATAGGTATTTTTAATGATGGACTTGCAGCTGTTGAGAAAAAAGATAAATGGGGCTATATCGATAAAAAACTACGATTACAGATTCCGTTTAATTACCAATCGGCTGATGAATTTAAAGATTCCATTGCAAAAGTTACTAATAAAAGCGGACAAGTAGGCTTTATTAATATTAATGGGAAAACAGTAATTGATTTATTATACGACGATGCGCAACACATGGATAATGGGTTCACAATTATTACTGTTAACGATAAAAAAGGGTTGGTTAATAGTAATGGAAAAATAGTAATACCTTGGGATTGCGAAACTATAACAGAAGTAAATAACAGAATATTAAAGATTGAAAAAAATTCGAGATTTGCTTATTATAATACGTTGACTGGAGGATATTTTTGGAAGGAAGATGAGTTTTAATTTAAAACTAAACCTTTATTTTTTGCCCTTTACGAAGGGTTCCATTTTTCTTTAATCTATTTTTTTTGCAGATATTTTGTACTGAGGTACCATACTTTCTAGCTATTATTGATAAGGTATCTCCTTTTCTTACTACATAAATTTTCCCTTTACCTTTTGATTTTTTTGCAAGCTTTTTAGCCTCGTGAATATAGCTAAACGTATTTTTATCTAATGTAAACGTATTGCTTATAAGCTTTTGTTGGTCAAAAGAAATGATAGTGCTGGGGTTAATGGGTTGCCCCATATAACGCACTTCAAAATGCAAATGACTTCCATGGGAATGACCGGTATTACCGCCTAAACCAACTACATCGCCAGCCAATACATCTTGACCAACTTCTACATTTGTTTTTGAAAGATGTGCATAAAATGTTTCCAATCCGTTGTTATGACGAATTACTACTACATTTCCATACGATTCGGATTTTTTCACAATACGTACCTTACCGTCAAAGGCTGCACCAACAAGATCTCCTGTTTCAAGATCTATATCAATTCCGTAATGAAAACGTTTTCTACGTGGTCCAAATTTAGACGTAACGCCTCCCGAAAAAGGATGCACATAACCACAACTACTTTCGGTACACAAAGGAATAACCGAAGTCTCATTCAAGCTATTAATATCAAAACGATAAGGATGAATATTTAATGTATCCCAACTACCATATACCTCATCGGATGGTAATGTCATAATGGAATCATTATAATCTGTCAATTCATCTTCATCAATAGAAAAAGGGATAGTATCTTTTGAAGTTGTTGTTGCTTTATCATCAAGTCCTCCAGTACTGGTTTTACCATCACCGGTGGCAAAAGCCATTGATGATACTAAAAATAAAGAAAGGATAGATACTGATATTTTCATGTTTAAAATAATAAAACTTATGGATTTTAACTAAATCAAAATTTTAAGTTAGGCAAAGATGTGATTTTTTTTCAAAAAGTCAAATAATAAAACGAAATAATGATTTATTTTTATACACAATTTACTGTTGAAACAATAAAAAAATGAATTGATTCACGTAAAAAGTGTATTTATTTTATCGTTTACTATCTTTGTGCTCCAAATTTAAAATATCATACGTATGAAAACAGCAGAAATAGTAACAAAAAAGGGCACCATGAAGGTTGAATTTTTCGAGAAAGACGCACCCGGAACAGTAAAAAACTTTTGTGATCTTGCCAATAAAGGCTTTTATAATGGTTTAACATTTCACCGTGTTTTACCGGGATTTGTTTTACAAGGAGGCTGCCCTAAGGGTAATGGTACTGGTGGACCAGGCTACAAAATTAAATGTGAGTTGAATGGTGGTAATCAATTTCACGACAAAGGAGTTCTTTCAATGGCTCATGCAGGGCGCGATACTGGCGGATCTCAATTTTTTATTGTTATGAGTCGTAACCAAACGGCTCATTTGGATAGAAACCATACTTGTTTTGGAAAAGTAGTTGAAGGGCTTCCTATCATTGATCAAATCAACCAAGGTGATGTGATTGAAAAAATCATTGTTCACGATTCTGAAAAAGCATAATAACAACATAAGTAATACTAATTCAGTTCCAAATTGAACTGAATTAGTATTACTTTATTCTAACTTCTCATCATTTTCAATTTCGTACGGCGACGCTAAAAGCCCTAAGCCTGCGATAAAAAGAATAATAAATAATGTACTTGGCGTAAACATTGTTTCTAGAGTTTCCATTTTTTATTACAAAGTTAGTGCTCTGTAATTATGGAATTATGACGAATATGTTATCAAATTTCAATTTGTGTATTAACAAATTGTTTTAGTTCCGGAAAAAACAAATTAAACTCCTGATCAAATTCCTGATAATATTCCCTTAAATCGTTAATAGCATGCTCCATATTGGATTGAAAGCTTGCCC
>CANFLQ010000146.1 GCA_947447995.1 Bacteroidota bacterium
AATCAAAAAGGCGGAGTTGGAAAAACAACAACAGCAATTAACCTTGCAGCAAGTTTAGCTGTATTAGAATTTAAAACGCTTTTGATAGATGCCGACCCGCAAGCTAATTCCACTTCCGGTGTTGGATTTGACCCTCGCAATATAAAAACCGGCATTTACGAATGTATCATTGATGGTGTTGACCCTAAGGATACAATCCTTCAAACGGAAACACCTAACCTGTTTTTATTACCTGCCCATATTGACTTGGTAGGTGCGGAGATTGAAATGATCAATCTTTCTCAACGTGAAAAAATGCTAAAAATAGCCTTGGAAAAAGTGAAAAATGATTATGATTTTATCATCATTGATTGTTCACCTTCACTGGGTTTAATTACCATCAACTCATTAACAGCAGCTGATTCGGTACTGATACCTGTACAATGCGAATACTTTGCATTGGAAGGATTAGGCAAATTATTAAACACCATTAAAATTGTTCAATCGCGCCTTAACCCAGAATTAGCTATTGAAGGTATTTTATTAACCATGTACGATATGCGTTTACGCCTGAGCAATCAAGTAGTTGAAGAAGTCAAAACCCATTTCCAACAAATGGTTTTTGATACCATTATTCAACGAAACACCAAACTTGGCGAAGCACCAAGCTTTGGAAAAAGCATCATCATGCACGATGCCAGCGGAAAAGCTTCCATCAACTATTTAAATCTGGCAAGAGAGGTGTTACAAAAAAATGGTTTAACCCGATTAAATGAATCCGAAAAATTTATCAGTTTAGAGGAAGAAGAGGAGAATTAATGTGCTGATGTGCTAATGTGCTAATTTAAAAATTTGCTAATTGTATTAGCACATTAAAACATTATAAAACAATAAAATTATTTTTAATAAATATTAAATTGAGAACGTCATTGCGAGGAACGAAGCAATCTAATACTATACTTTGGTTGAGATTGCTTCGTTCCTCGCAATGACGTCAATAAGTAAAATTTTGTAGAAACCAAATCCATGCATTTAAAGTGCATAATTTTGAACTAACAACCTGAAATAATAAAAAAACATGAGCGTTAAACGAAACGGATTAGGAAGAGGCTTGAGTGCTTTATTGGAAAATTCGAATACCGATATTACCAGTAACAAAAAAGAAGGCGACGCTAAAGTATCCGGAGCAGTTGCAAATATTGAAATTGCAACCATTGAAACAAATCCGTTTCAACCGCGCACTCATTTTGAAGAACAAGCTTTGAACGAATTAGCGGCTTCTATTGCCGAACATGGCATTATTCAGCCCATTACGGTTCGTAAACTAGGATATGATAAATATCAGTTAATTTCAGGAGAACGACGTTTTCGTGCATCACAATTAGCAGGATTAACGAGTGTTCCCGCATATATTCGTATCGCCAACGATCAGGCAATGCTGGAAATGGCATTGGTAGAAAACATTCAACGCGAAAACTTAAATGCAATTGAAGTAGCCATCAGCTACAAACGATTGATAGATGAATGTACCTTAACGCAAGAACAACTTTCTCAAAAGGTAAGCAAACAACGCTCTACCATTACCAATTACCTGCGCTTATTAAAATTACCTGTTGAAATTCAATTGGCCATTATCAATGGAGATATTTCAATGGGGCATGCACGCGCATTAATTAACATCGACAATACCGATAACCAATTAGAAGTTTATCATCAAATTGTAATGAATAATTTATCGGTCAGAGAAGCTGAAGATCTGGCAAGAGGTGTTAAGACCGAGAAAAAAGCTGCTACTCCGGAAAAGCCTGATAATAAATCGAAAAAGGTGACATTGACCTTGGAGAAATCGAAAATTGTGGATGACTTGCGTGCTGTTTTTAATACCAAAGTAAACATCAGTCAGGAAAACAATGGCAAGGGGAAAATTGTAATTCCTTTTAAGTCGGATAATGATCTAAAACGTATTCTTGACTTATTGGATGCTTAAAAATTCCCCTCTCAGGTTCCCATTAATGGAGAAATCACTTCACACTGCAACTCATGCGTGGAGTACTCATTGGCTCTACCTCCCTTTAAAAGAGTTGAAAGTATTGTTGGGCTTGATGTTTGCTTTTTTATTTTTATTTAATACATCGGGAAATGCACAGATAACAGACACAACTAGTAAAACAGATACTATTACTGTAAAAAAAGCAAAATACCATTCTCCAAAAAAAGCTACTTTAATGTCGGCCATTATACCCGGCTTAGGACAAATTTACAATAAAAAATATTGGAAATTGCCCATCATTTATGGAGGGTTTGCTGCTCTTATCTACTCTTTGGAATTTAATCAATCGGAATATGTTCAATTCCGCGATGCCTACAAATATCGTGTAGATAACAATCCTGCTACCGTTGATAAATATGTTGGTATAGTACCCGATGACGCTTTAAATACACTTCAACTGACTTACCATCGTTACAGGGATTTAAGTGCTATAGGCTTAGGATTGTTATATGTTTTAAATGTTGTAGATGCCAGTGTTGATGCACATTTATTTACCTTTGATGTGGGTGATGACCTATCATTAAATGTTCACCCAACAATCATAAATATTGCAAATTCTAATCATTACCAAACAGGATTATCTTTAACTATAAAATTATAAAACACCTTTTAAAATATGAATATAGCACTTATCGGATACGGAAAAATGGGTAAAGAAATTGAAAAAATTGCTTTACAACGCGGACATACCATTACCTTAAAAGTAGATGTTGACAATGCAACTTCGTATACCATAGATGATTTAAAAAAGGCAGATGTGGCCATTGAATTTAGCACACCCGAAACAGCTATCAATAATATTTACAAATGTTTTGAAGCCGGTATTCCTATTGTAGTTGGCACTACAGGATGGTTGCACAAACTGGAAGAGGTAAAACAAAAATGTGCTGATAAAAAACAAACATTATTCTACACCTCTAATTATAGCATCGGCGTAAATTTATTTTTTAAACTAAACGAACACTTGGCCAAATTGATGAATTCTTTTCCGAGCTACAATGTATCTATGGAGGAAATTCATCATGTCCATAAATTGGATGCACCAAGCGGAACAGCTATTTCATTAGCTAATATTGTTATCGAGCAATTGAATGGTAAAGAAAAATGGTTGAATCAGCCAACAAACAATCCTAATGAATTAGGTATTATTTCTAAACGAATTGGCGAAGTTCCCGGCACACATACGGTAACGTATTCGTCGGATGTTGATGAAATAACCTTAACACATACCGCTCATAACCGTAAAGGTTTTGCTTTAGGTGCTGTAATTGCAGCAGAATGGGTGATTGGCAAAAAAGGCGTTTTTGGCATGAATGAGCTTATGAATTTTTAATGTGTGTAACATTTCGCTAACTATAATTGATAGCGGTTAGGCTATGACGACAGACACAATAAAATATGACAACGGAATTTAACAGAATTAACGGGGCGACTGAAGTAATGGCAATAATAGCAGACCCTGTTTATCAGGCAAGCACGCCAGGACTTGCAAACACAGTATTGGCTGACAAAAATCTAAATCAAATACTTGTTCCATTTCATGTAAAAACTGAAGGACTTTCTGATGTAATTAATTCATTAAGACACATCAACAATTTTGTTGGAGCAGTTGTTTCAATGCCACATAAAACAGCGATTATAAATCTACTAGACGACTTGACAACCGAAGCAAAACAAGTTGGTGCTTGTAACGTAATTCGTAGAAATGCGGACGGCAAATTAATCGGGACAATGTTGGACGGTGAAGGTTTTGTAGTGGGGCTGTTAAACAAAGGTCATTCTGTAAAAGGTAAGAATATATTTTTAATTGGTGCTGGTGGTGCGGCATCGGGAATAGCCTTCGCAGTAGCGAAACACGGTGCCAACAGATTAATAATTTTCAATCGAACAAAATCAAAAGCAGAAAATCTAATTTCAAACATTAAAGTTGTTTTTC
The DNA here is from genome assembly GCA_947447995.1 of Bacteroidota bacterium. GTDB lineage: Bacteria > Bacteroidota > Bacteroidia > 2-12-FULL-35-15 > 2-12-FULL-35-15 > 2-12-FULL-35-15. The sequence goes on from CANFLQ010000146.1 coordinate 3,966, forward strand.
CAGAACTTAAAATTCAATATTCAGACAAAATATCGAATGACGATCAAATTATAATTAACGGGACTTCTATTGGTATGATGGAAAATGATGGGTTGCCAATATCTTTATCAAATATTTCAGAATCATGTATTGTAGCAGAGGTCGTAATAACGCCTGAATTGACAACTTTTTTAAACGAAGCCAAAAAGAAAAATTGTCTTATCCATAAAGGTAAACCAATGCTTGAAGGCCAAATTAAATTAATGCTTGACTTTATTAATGATAATAAAATAAGAAGCCCAAACCACTAACAGCACCTAAAGAAAAATGCGGTAACGTACTCCTCGGATGTGGATGAAATTAGTTTAACGCATACCGCTCATAACCGTAAAGGTTTTGCTTTAGGTGCTGTAATTGCAGCAGAATGGGTGATTGACAAAAAAGGCGTTTTTGGAATGAATGAGCTTATGAATTTTTAATGCACTGAATTATTGCGGTAAGCATATATTATGCCCCATTAAAAAAAAAGACAATGCAACATAATATAACAGCATTCGCAGACGAATTTGGCAACAATTCATTTAACTTCACCATTTATTTTGTAACTCAAAAGCTAATGCGAAAAGTATAATTCTTACCGAAAGTGATTTACCCGATGATAAAGATTTTGAAATACTGAAAGATGAAGAGGTTATAAAAAAGTATAAAAATAGTGGTGGAGAAGTTAAAAAGTTTACATTGAGACGAAAAGTAGTATGGAGGAGATTGATAAACACCAAGATATAATTTTTTATTGAGTAATTGTTTTCATCTCGAGGCTTCAAAAATAAGCTTATTGTACCGTAAACGTTGGCATATAGAGCTTTTATTTAAAACAACTCAAACAAAACTTTCCGCTCAAGTATTTTTTAGGCGATAACGAAAATGCAATACAAATACAAATTTGGTATTGTCTTATTCTAAACCTACTTGTAACAGTTATAAAAACAAAAGCCAACAATACGAATATGTCTTTTGCGCTAACGGTAAGTATTATCAGGCAACACTTAATGAGTTACATCAATATTATTACCTACTTAAAATACCCTGAGGGATTAAGGCTTGAATTAAAAAAAGCAAACTTTACTTAGAATAAGAATGGAAATCAAATTGATTTAGTTTTCAACAGATCCTAATTTTAAAGGGGGCTTACTCTTTTTCAAACTAAAGTAATCTCAATAAAATCAGCATGTTTGAAGCAAAACAGGGACTATAACATCATGCTTGACCCAAAATTTGCTCTAATATAGTATTAATATAAATAAAAAAGCCCTTCCAAGTTAATGGAAAGGGCTTTTTAAAAGTGGCAACGACATACTCTCCCACAATTTAATGCAGTACCATCTGCGCTGGTGGGCTTAA
>CANFLQ010000147.1 GCA_947447995.1 Bacteroidota bacterium
AATAAGTAGCAAAGGTAAAATCGGCTTTAGGGGTAGACACAATATTAATAGTAGCCGTGCTTGAATTAGGGCAAGGCCCTGCGGTGGTATAAGTAACCGTATAGGTGCCCAATGCGCTTGCCTGAAGATCAATGGTTCCAGAGGTAGGATTGATGACCAAACTTCCATCGGAAGGACCAGAAAAAGTACCACCTGTTGTGCCTGTTATACTAGGCACAGGATTAGCACCTCCAGCTAATTTACAAACCGTTGCTGGCGAATAACTAAAACTTGCATTTTGCAAAGGATTCACAGTAATTGTTCCAACAGCATTGGCAGCACAGCCCGATGTAGTACCTGTAACCGTATAAGTGGTTGTAACCGTTGGTGTGGCAGTTAAAGTTGGTGTGGCAGTAATTCCGTCCGACCAAAGGTAACTGGTAGCACCAGCAGCAGTTAATGTGCCACTTACTCCTAAACAAACAGTAACAGGTGTAATGGTAACTATTGGTGCTATATTAACTATAATAGGAACGCTTGTAGGTGCAGAAACACATGGTCCGTTAGCAACAGTAAGCGTTACGTTTTTTGTTCCACCTGTAGGCCAGCTAACAGAGTATGGTCCTTGTCCTGTACCAGAAATAACTGTTCCTCCATCAAAACCCCAAGTGTAGGTGGAGTTAGCATCACCTGTACCCGTATAGGTAATTGTAGAACCTACATTGGCACAAACAGTTGTTCCTGTAAATAGTGAAGTAGGAGTAGTATTTACAGTAACAACTCCTGTATTGGTACTTACACAAGTGCCTCCCGTAACGCTGTATGTGGCTGTACTGCCAGGTGTAACTGTTATGGATGCCGTAGTTGCACCTGTTGACCATGTATAAGGCGCTCCTCCACTTGCTGTTAATGTTGCACTTTGTCCTACACAAATTGTTTCAGAATTTGCAGCTACACCATCACCTGGTAAAAAGGGTTTCATTTCAGCAGTTAAATCATACGTACAGCCAGCATCACCAAAAGCAGTTAGCGTTACTGTATATGTTCCTGGAGCATTTACTTGCGCAATATTTGATGTTGCACCCGATACAATAGAACCAGCACTTGGTCCTTTCCAAGAATAAGCTTTTGCCGCTGGAGCAGTTAATGTAACCGTTTGCCCAGGACAAACAGAAGGAGCCGATTTTAAAATTTCTAAAGGAGCGCAACTTGCACTAATGTAGGCGTAAGAAAAATGGCCTCCTCCATTTGGGAAAGCTCCTAAACAATCTCTGGTTTCAAAGGTAATTGATACAGTTTGTCCTATATACTTTTGCAACTGAACAGTAACTGCGCTCCACTTTTTCCAATGAATGGTTATTGGCAGAAATGTACCAGAAGGAGTAAATGTAGTATCATTAAAGCCTCCAATACTTTTATATGAAGTAGAATTCACATCGTAGGTCGCACAGGAAAGGTCTGCTCCTGCTGCATCCTTCATGCTGATTTTGAAATAGGGTTGATCTTTAGCAGTGTGAATGGGGGAGGACTCCTGTAAAATAACAGCATAATAATAGGTAAAATTGGTATTATTTGGAGTAACATTAATTGAGTATGTTATAGATTCTGGAACAGTATTACCAGCTTTATTAGTACTACCTAAGCCGTTACCCAACCTTACCGCTTTGGTAATACCAGCAAATGGAGGCAATACTGGTAATGAGGTTGATCCAAGCAGGTTGTCAAAACCTGTTGTCATGACATATTGCGTGTTCGAAGTATTAACAGGAGAATTATTAGGTCCTTGGTCAATGGTTGAGGTTCCATTACTTGTCCCTGTCCAGCCTGAAAAATCTCCATTTTCAAAACCAACATTATTACATTGTGCTATAACAGTGTAATTTATCAAAATGCTCAAAACTAACAGGAGCAATTTTTTTCGGGAAGAAAAAATTAGTTTTTTCATTTTATTGTTATTTTACGAATACTATACACTTTTATATGTTGGTACATACTTACAAATATAACTTATTAAAGCTTATTATGCAAGCATATTAAAATGGGTTGTATTAATATACTTCACTTATTATAGGATGTTGTAGAGAATAAAAAGGTTGCATTTTATTTTAATATACAAATACAGCTAATTTTTGCTTATTGCGGTATACAAAATGTGTTTTTGTGGGTTATTTACTTTCCGTTTAACAGTATTACCGTTCCCGTAAAACTATTTTTTTTATTAAATATATCTGTTAAGTTTACCTTCCAAATATATGTATCTTCTAGTAATACCTCATTGCTTCCATTAATTTTACCATCCCAACCTTTGTTCATATCATCGGCATAAAAAATAAAATTACCCCAACGGTCAAATATCATTAATTCATATTGAATGATACCTTTTCCTTTTCCAAAAAAGGTATCGTTTATACCATCGCCATTGGGCGAAAAAGCATTGGGAATAAAAAACGAATATTCGGGACCTAATACTACTTGGTGAGTAATTGAATTGGGGCAAAGCCCTGCATTTAATACATTTAAGGTAACACTGTAAGTAGCTTCTACTGTTGGATAAGTATGTACAGTGTTTTTAGTATTGGGAGATAATGTATCACCATCCCCAAAATCCCAATGCCAATAATTTACGTCAATCGATGATTTATCGGTAAACGTAATTGTAGGAAAACTTGCAAGTGCTGGTTGCGGCGATGTGCTAAAATTTGCTACTGGTGTTGGAAATACAGTTATTTTATTTGTTCCCATTGCTTTGCAGCCTTTGGTATTTGTGCCGGTAACGGTGTATTGTGTTGTTTTGTTTGGCGATACCGTTAATGGGTTAATTGTTGCATTGTTAGACCACATATAGCTATTAGCACCACTTGCAGTTAAAATGCTTGTAAGGCCTTCGCAAATAGTAGTAGAATTTGCTTTTACAATTGGTTTTGGATTAACTGTAACATTGGCACTAGTAATAGAAGTGCATCCATTGCTTGTTCCTGTAACACTATAAGATACCGAAGTTGTAGCAGAATCGACCAATGTATTACCAACTTTGGTATTTGACCAAACATAACTAACAGCACCGCTAGCCATTAAAATAAATTTAGCGCCTTCACAAATGGTAATATTATTAGCGGTTACTACTGGTATAGGATTTACTGTAATTGTTGCCGTTGCGGCCGAAGTGCAACCCGCACTATTACCTATAACGGTGTATGTTTTAGCACTTATTGGAGCATCGGTTATTGTGTTTGCCAAACTGCCATTTGACCATGAATAAGAAACAGCACCACTTGCCGTTAATGTTGTGAAACTTCCAGTACAAATAGTTTTACTATTAACGGCGATAACGGGTACTGGGTTAATGGTAATGGTATTGGAAAAAGAAGTTGCAGTGCAACCTGGTATGTTTAATACATTAGTAACTGTGTATGTTCCTGGTGTGCTGGCAGCTAAATCAATTTTTCCGGATGTAGTGCTTGTAAATACTAAATTTGTTCCTGCGGTTGAGCTAAATGTGCCAGCCGTTCCACTATTTATAAAGGTGGGTAAAGGGTTTGCAGCGTTTTTACAATAGGTTTCATAACTAAAATCGGCTACTTGCTTACCAACAATAGTAAGCACAAATTTTTGGGAGTTTTGGCAAGGCCCCGGAGTGGTGTAGGTAATTGTGTATGTACCAACAGTAGTTGTTGCTAAATCAATAGTTCCGTTAGTAGAATTAATACTTGCTGCTGGCGAGCATGTAAATGTTCCTCCTGTAACTCCTGTAATTTTGGGTGTTGGGTTGCTACTATTTGAACAAACAGTGGTTGAGTTATAACTAAAGCCTGCATCTTGTAATTGGTTTACGGTAATTGTACCAGTCCCTTTTGCAGTGCAGCCAACATTATCGGTAGCAGTTACGGTATATGTGGTGGTAAATCCTGGTGTTACAGTAATAAAGTTGGTTGTTTGTCCACCCGGCGCCCAAAGATATGGCGCTGCGCCTAAAGTTGTTAATGTTGTGCTTTCGCCTGTACAAATGGTGGTAGAGTTAAGGCCAATGCCCAAACCTGGAGAGTTGGGAGGTATTGTTATTGTTAAATTATAAGAACAGGGAATATTTCCAAAAGTTGTAAGCGTTACCGTGTAGGTGCCAGGAGCGTTTATGATAGCAACATTGGTGCTATCGCTTGATACAATTGATCCAGTACTTGGTGCTACCCATTTATAAGTAGCGTAACCGATGGGTGCGGTCAAGGTATCAAATTTACCCACGCATGTTGCAGGGGAAGAGGATATAATTTTTAAAGGAGCGCAACTTGCATCAATATACGCATAAGCCCAATGACCAGCGGGGGTTGCACCTAATAAACAGTGTCTGGTTTCAAATGTTATTTTTACTGTTTGTCCCATATAATTTTTAAGTGGAATAGAAACAGAGCTCCATGCTTTCCATAATATTAAATCAAAACCTGAAGTAAATGTGGCAAACCCTTTAATTGAATTTGCTGTGCTATCATTTAAGTTATAACTTGCACAAGGTATTATATTTGCACTACTATCATACATTTGGATATTAAAATAGGGTCGTTCCTTTTCTAAATGATTTCCAGAATTAACTACAACAGCATAATGATATGTGAAATTGGCATTGCTACTATCCACTTTAAAAGAGTAGGAAACAAATTCCCCATCGCCTTCTCCAATTTTAGCAACAGCGTTACCAAGCCTCATGGACGTTGCCCCAGCTCCTGGATACACAACTGGCAATAAAGTTCCTCCAACAATACCGTCAAAACCAGCAGTTGTAATAAAATGATTTTGGGGAGCTGTAGCAGGTGCATTGTTTGCACCTTGATTAAACCCTGTGATTAAATAAGGCCAATTTGTAATTGGTGTGCAGTTTCCTGCCGCAGAAGTACATAAACCCCAACTCCCTGTCCATCCTGTAAAATCACCTGTTTCAAAATCGGCATTAAGGCATTGTGCAGCTAATTTAAAATTGGTAAATAAACTTAAAATGAGTATGAATTGTAAAAAAAATAAGTATTTTTTTTTTTTCATTGTTGAGCCTAAAATGGGACTATAAAAAATAGTTAAAAGGAGATATAAAGATATTTTTTTTGCTTTGTAGATGCAAACTGATTAAATACTAATTCTATGTTAAATTAACTAGTCGCCGTTAACCAAATTAACTATTCCGATAAAACTATGTTTTTTATTAAAAATATCGGTAAGGTTAACTTTCCAAACGTATGTATCTTGTTGTGCTATAGCAGTTCCTCCATTTGCTTTACCATCCCAACCTTTGTTCATATCATCGGCATAAAAAATAAAATTAC
>CANFLQ010000148.1 GCA_947447995.1 Bacteroidota bacterium
CAATCAACAATTGATTGAAAATAAAAAACGAAGGAAATGATTATAAATATTCAAAATAAAAAATGTTGCGATATTGCGTGTTGTATGCTTAACAGCGAAGGGCTTTTATTATCATAATTGAATATTCACTCAAAATATAATAAAACCCTTCGGTAACCGAAGGGTTTTTTACGTTATAAAAGGATTAAAAATGGACTTAGAAATAAAATCAAAAATTGCTGAATTATCAGATAAAATAAAGGGACTTGATATTACTCAAGCTATCCGTTTATTATCAGATACATTTGCCGGAAAGGCTGTTTTTTCAACAAGTTTCAGCTTGGAAGACCAAGTAATTTCACATGCAATTCTTGAAAATAAAATTCCGGTTGATATTTTCACATTGGATACCGGTCGTATTTTCCCTGAAACATATTCTGTTTGGAACAGCACTAACCAACGCTACCAAACTCAAATAAAAGCATTCACAGCCGACTATAAAACACTTCAGGATTATCTTACAGAAAAAGGCCCTAATGCATTTTATGAATCGGTTGAAAACCGTAAACAATGCTGCCATATAAGAAAAGTTGAACCTTTGAAACGCGCACTAAAAGGCCAACAACTATGGGTAACAGGATTAAGAGCAGAGCATTCTGCAGCTCGTCAGGACTTACAAATGCTGGAATGGGACGAAGGACATCAATTGATTAAGTTTCATCCCATTTTACATTGGACAACCGAAGAGGTGAGAGAATTTGTTACAAAAAATAACATCCCTTACAACACCTTACAAGACAAAGGATTTGTAAGTTTAGGATGCGCGCCATGTACAAGAGCAATTAAACCTGGAGAAGATTTTAGAGCCGGACGCTGGTGGTGGGAAGATGATAGTAAAAAAGAGTGTGGCTTGCATGAACATGCTGCCGGCAATAAATAATGGCAGTTCCTATTGGCGATTAATACCAGCACGAATTGCAGAAATTAAAATAGAAAAATAAAAAATTAGTGATTCCGAGAGCTATCGGGATTGTGTCAAAAAAAAGTACTATGAATAAACATCATTTAGATTTTTTAGAACAGTTGGAATCCGAGTCGATTCACATTATGCGTGAAGTTGCCGGACAGTTTGAAAAACCCGCCCTCCTATTTTCGGGTGGTAAAGATTCCATTGTAATGGTTCACCTAGCGCTGAAAGCATTTCGCCCGGGCAAATTGCCTTTCCCTTTGGTACACATTGATACAGGACATAATTTTCAGGAAGCACTTGATTTCAGAGATTATCTTGCAAATAAATTGGGAGAAAAACTGATTGTTCGTAATGTTGAAGATACGATCAAACGTCAGAATTTAACGGAGACGAAAGGTAAATTCCCAAGCAGAAACGGGTTACAAACCTTTACATTGCTCGAAACAATTGAAGAATTTGGTTTTGATGCTTGCCTTGGTGGAGCGCGCAGAGACGAAGAAAAAGCAAGAGCCAAAGAACGTATTTTTTCTGTTAGAAATGAGTTTGGACAATGGGATCCTAAGTTACAAAGACCCGAATTGTGGAACACCTACAATGGTAAAATAGATAAAGGGGAAAACGTAAGAGTATTTCCTATAAGTAACTGGACAGAGTTAGACATTTGGAATTATATACTTCGCGAAAAAATTGAATTGCCATCTATTTATTTTTCGCATGAGCGTGAAGTACTTGATTACAATGGACAATTAATGTTTGTAAACGATTTTATCAAAATTGATGATGGCGATAAAATAAGCAAACGCAGAGTGAGATACCGCACCGTTGGCGATATGACTTGTACTGCTGCTGTTGAATCGGATTGTAATACAATTGAAGACATTATCAGCGATATTATCATCACTAAAACCAGCGAACGCGGGCAAACACGTATCGATGACCAGGTTTCGGAAGCTGCTATGGAAGATAGAAAAAAAGGCGGGTACTTTTAAAATGTGCTAATTTTTTGATGTGCTGATTGCTGATTTAAAAAATAAAAAAATAAAAAAAATAATATGGATATTTTAAGATTTATAACTGCCGGAAGTGTTGATGACGGTAAGAGTACATTGATTGGGAGATTACTTCACGATAGTAAGTCGATTATGATTGATCAATTACAGGCTATTGAAAAGCAAAGCAAAAACATGGACGAAGGCGAAATTGATTTAGCCTTACTTACCGATGGATTACGTGCAGAGCGTGAACAAGGGATTACCATTGATATTGCTTATAAATATTTTTCTACACCCAACAGAAAGTTTATTATTGCTGATGCTCCGGGGCATATACAATATACCCGTAACATGATTACAGGTGCTTCTAACTCCGACCTTGCCATTATTTTAATTGATGCAGAAAACGGTGTTATTGAGCAAACCAAACGACATTCAATCATTGCTTATTTATTAGGCATAAAACACATTGTGGTTACCGTAAATAAAATGGATCTTGTAAATTATTCGGAAGATGTTTTTAATAAAATTGTAGCTGATTATAAAAATGCTGCCGGACTAATTGGAATTAAAACTGTAACCTTCATTCCTATCAGCGCTAAAAAAGGCGATAATATTGTTGACCGTTCACAAAAATTACCTTGGTACAAAGGTGAAACATTGATGCACCATTTGGAAAATGTAAAATTGGATGAAGACATTGATTTGGGAACACCCCGTTTCCCTGTTCAATTTGTAATTCGCCCTCAAACAGAGGAATTGCGTGATTACCGCGGATATGCAGGAAAAATCATCAGCGGTATCTATCGTAAAAATGATACAATAACGGTATTGCCTTCGGGAGTAGAAAGCAGAATCAGTAAAATAGAAGTTGCTTCTGTTGAAACAGAAGAAGCCTTTGCACCACAAAGCGTTGTTTTACATCTAGAAACGGATGTGGATATCAGCCGTGGAGATATGATCGTAAACAGCACCAAATTGCCTGAAGTAGGGCAAGATTTTGATGTGGTACTTTGTTGGATGAGCAATCAAAAATTAGTAACAGGTAATAAATACCTTTTACAAATTGGTAGCCGCAGAGTAAAAAGCGTTATCAAAGGCATGGAATATAAAATTGATGTGAATACTATGGTAAAAGAGCCATCGCCGGAACAAGGAAATTTGAATGACTTACTAAGAGTGAAAATTAAAACAGCTTCACCAATTGCTTATGATTCATTCACAAAATTAAAAGTAAACGGATGCGCTATCTTAATTGATGAAACAAGCAATTCAACTGTTGCAGCGTGTATGATTCAATAAATTACAAATTGCAGATTGGCAGATTACAAATTGAAAGATTAAATAATATAGAAACACGACTTAATACATAATACTTAATACTTAATACTACAGAAAAAAATGATTGAAACTGATATAGCAATAATAGGTGCAGGTCCGGTGGGATTATTTGCAATTTTTGAAACAGGTTTATTAAAATTACGCTGTCATTTAGTTGATTATTTGCCACAAGCAGGCGGACAACTTTCTGAGATTTATCCCAAGAAACCTATTTATGATATTCCGGGATACCCAACTGTTGGTGCACAAGAGCTGGTTGATAATTTATTAAAACAAGCAGAGCCTTTTAAACCAGGCTTTACATTGGGTGAACGTATTGAAACATTAACAAAAAATGGGGAAAAAGATTTTACATTAACTACTCATTTGGGAACAACCATTCATGCTAAAGTTGTTGTAATTGCAGGTGGATTAGGATGTTTTGAGCCTCGCAAACCGGAAGTAATTAACCTTGATAAATTTGAGAACGGAAAAGGTATTGCATACATGGTACTTGATCCTGAAAAATACAGAAATAAAAAAGTAGTACTTGCCGGTGGTGGCGACAGCGCTTTGGATTGGGCTATATTCCTTTCTAACGTAGCATCTGAAGTTACGCTTGTTCACCGCAGTGAATCGTTTAGAGCTGCGCCTCATAGCGTAAATACAGCGTTAAAATTAGCTGAAGAAGGTAAAATCACGGTGTTATTAAATTCCAATTTGCAAGAAGCGTTTGGGAATGATCATTTAACGGGAGTTTCTGTTTTAAATACAAAAACAAACGAAGTACATACAATTGAAGCGGATAACTTAATTCCTTTATTTGGATTAAGTCCAAAATTAGGACCGATAGGCAATTGGGGCTTAAACATCGATAAAAATGCTATTGAAGTTAATACCGATGATTACTCTACCAACATCCCGGGCATTTATGCAATTGGTGATATCAATACCTATAAAAATAAATTGAAATTAATTTTATGCGGTTTTCACGAAGCTGCATTAATGGCGCACAGTGCTTATAAATACATGAATCCGGAAGTAAAATATACAATGAAATATACAACTGTAAGCGGCGTTTCGGCGTTTTAAAAAAAAATGGAAAACGATATTAAAATAGCCGTTGTTCATGGCTCAGAAGAAGTAAATCTGGAAGTTCCAAATAATATGGGATTAAACCTGATGGAATTTTTAAAGGCAAATGATTATGAACAAATTGAAGGTACTTGTGGTGGAATGGCATTGTGTGCTTCGTGTCACGTGCGGGTGCTGGAAGTATCACCTGCATTGGACGAACAAAGCGATGATGAATATGCTATTTTGGAAACATTGCCGGTAGTATATGATAACTCACGCTTATCGTGTCAAATAAAGTTAAACACTAATTTAAAAAGTATTAAAATTTTAATTCCTGAATAAAGATTTTTTTAACCACATAGAAACATAGCTAAATAGTTTTGTTAGTGGTTGGATAGAAAAATAAATTTTAACGTAGAACGAAAACCGCAGTTTAGCATAAAGTGCTGTAGAGAATAAGTAAAAGAGTTTTTTGGGGAAGTATACTCTACACTTAACATGGAATAATAAAAATTCATCGTCACAAATTGTGATGATGAAGAATTTAACCTAACTGCTTGCAGTACATTAAATTTAGGCATTGCAGCTGCAATATGTGAAAGAAAAGGCTTGGATAGCAAAAAATTGTTAATGATACATCAAGATGCATTACGATATAAAAAATGAGTAAAAAAATCATTATACCTGAAGAAAGAATTATAAACAGAATAGTTGTTTTAAGATTGGAGAAGGTAATGTTAGATGTTCATTTGGCAGAACTTTATGGAGTAGAAAACAGATCATTAAAACAAGCTGTTAGAAGAAACATGGATTTATTTCCACCTGATTTTATGTTTAATTTAACCGCCGAAGAAATTGAATTGGTGGTATCACAAAATGTGATACCTTCTAAACA
>CANFLQ010000149.1 GCA_947447995.1 Bacteroidota bacterium
ATGCTGGGTTCGTGCAAGTTGCAAGCGCAATTTTTCAGCGGTAGAAAGTTTTGGCGCTTGCCATAAAGTTCGGAACATTTTATATCTTTAGTGCGGTAAGACAGTGAAGTGGTTTCTAAACCAGCACCACATAAGGCTGCCAACCGTTATGCGTCATTCTGTGACAACACCAGCAACCAAAGACAACGACAAATAAATAGAAGCTAATTCAAACCAAATGGCGAAACAAAAAACAGAATTCGATTTTGAGTTAAATCTTAATTTTCAAGGGCACAAAAATCCTGTTGAAGCATTTGGACAAATGGCAAAAATGTATGAAAAGCTTATTGCCATTGACAAACATATTCTTTATAATATTTTACCGAATGCAGGAGTTGAATATGAGTTGGCGGACATTGAGTTTAGTTCTATTAAATCTAAAGTAATCCAACTACTAAGAAACATACCCGATGACATTTTAAAAGATATAGCAAACCCAGGCAAACTACTTGGACACACATTAGTTGGAATCAAACATCGAATATTAAAAGCAGTTGAGACAAATGAAGTACAGTCTAAACAAACCTTGGAAAAAGTAACAAAGGACATCAACAAAGACATTAGTAAATTATCTTCCTCGACAGTAATAATTTTAGAAGTAAATAATTATTTTGTTTTAAACACAATCAACGACATTGGAATTGAAAGCAGAAAATTAAAAAATACTGAATCTTATGAATATAAAAGCACCGAAGGCGATGCGAAAATTAAAAACAAAAGTTCAGTTGATATGGCTAAAATATTATACGAACTCGGAAGCCAAAAAATAGAGCAGCAAAGAATAGAAACATTAAAAATAAAAAACCTTGACCTTCTTTCAAACAAAGCAAATTGGAAGCTAATTCGTGAAGGAAAACAAATAGAAGTAAAAATATTACATAAGGAGTGGTTAGACGAATATCACAAAAGACAAATAATTATTCAACCAAACGACTATCTGAAAATAGACTTAAAAATTACTTATTCAACGTCAGCACATTCATTAAAACCGACAGTTACTTATGAAGCGTTAAAAGTAATTGAAGTTATTCCGCCAGACAAGTTTGAAAAGGATAACCAAATCGACCTTTTTGAATAGACAAAAAAGCAAATATATGGAAGACATAATTACAACGAAAAAAGAAGAACGAACGCATAACAGCACCCTTGCAATATGCTGGGGTTCGTGCAAGTTGCAAGCGCAATTTTTCAGCGGTATAAATTTTTTGTTGGCGCTTGCCATAACCTGTAGAGCATTTAATATATATTTGTGGTAGCAGACAGTGAAGTGCTTTCTAAACCAGCACATCGCAAGGCTGCCAACCGTTGGCGGCAAGTTTTTGTGGACATTGCAATATTAAACAGACAGTGATAAAATGGAAATAGAAATTCATAACACTAAAGAAGATTATAGCAACTTTTACAAATACTTTTATTTCAAAAGAGCTATTGTAGCAAAAGTATTCATCGCTTTTGCTGTTGCAACCTTATTCTTTGGTGGAAAGTATTCTGAGACCAAATTTGAAACTATTCCGTTGGATAATTTTCTCAAATTATTATCACTTGGAATTTTAATTTTTGGACTTATAACATTTGTCCCGTACATTATTGCATTAAGACGACTTGCATCTATAGCCGGCACAAGCAAATCTCCCGAAGGAAAAAAGAAATTTATTCTTACTGAAACCGGCTTACAAGTTGAAACCGAAACGGAGAATAATTTATGGAGTTGGGAAAGTATAAGGACAGCAGATATTAGCGACGAGTTTGCTTTCATTCTCCTTTATACACATCGTGTTTATATTATACCGACAAAATATTTTAATTCTGAAAAGGACATCCAAAGTTTTATCGGCTTCATTCAAAACAGCGCATTAAAAGTCAAAACAAAAAGTCCTCAAAGAAAAGTATGGCGACTGTATTGGTGGGGACTTCTTGGTTTCATCCCTTTGATTGGAGGGATTACAGGACTCGTTCTGCTTCTTCGTGGTATCTTTGAATTCAAGGACAAATTTTTAATCCTTATAGGTTCAGCTTGCATATTGTTTACGATAGGTGTTTACTCTTTCTTATTCCATGAAATGAAATTTGGAAAAGAAACAGGAAATAATTTTGCACAAATTTCTCAAATGCAATTAAACGGATTGGTTAAGGATATTGAGTTTTACAAATTTCAATATGGAAATTATCCAGACAGTTTACAACAAATTCAAAAAGACAATTCATTTATATCAATCGTTGCCCCTTTGCTATTAAGAAAATCAACAAGCGGAAATTTAAACTATCAGTATCAAATAATTGGAAACAAGTATAAACTTTATTCAGTAGGTATTGACGGAATTGCCAACACAGCAGACGACATTTACCCGACACTCACAATTTCAGACACGAGCAAAATTGGTTTCATAAAAAAATGACAACGAACTTGACACGACCTCGGAAAGAAAGTAAACCAGCCGCCAACAGCGCCTTAAAAAAATGCGGAGTTCATGCAAGTTGCAAGCGCATTTTTTCAGCGGCAGAAAGTGTTGGCGCTTGCGATGAACTGCGGAATTATTTATATATTTAATGGGTTAAGAAAGTGAGTGGTTATTTATTCCGCACTTTCTTTAAGCCGCCAAACGTTACTGGCAATAGCCCGACAAGACAACCATGATTATAGAAAACATCAATCCGACATCATTTAATTGGGACAATCTTGTAGCAGAAAAGTTTGACGGAGAAACTGGTTATGCAACTATAAAGACACAAATAGTTGGGACTATAAAAATAAGACAAGTAGAATATTCAAGGGACTACCTTGCAGACCACTGGTGCGACAAAGGACACATTGTATTTGTTATTTCCGGACAACTAATTCTTGAACATATTGACAAGACAGAACTTATAATTAATAGTGGCTCGACCTATGTTGTTGGCGACAACTCAATGGCACACAAAGCTAAATCGACAGACGGTGCAATGGTTTTAATCGTTGACTAATAAACATTGCGCAGACAATCCAATATAAGACCAATGTGTAGTTAGACATGCAATTAATAAAGGCTTTCGGTAATATATGTGGACTGTTAACTTTAATAAACTGACGGAAGGAAAAAAAAGAAGACGCTACTGCCAGTAACAACACCTAAAGGAAAATGCGGAGTTCGTGCAAGTCGCAAGCGCATTTTTTCAGCGGTATAAATATTTTGTTGGCGCTTGCAATTCACTTCGGAACAATTTATATCTTTAGTGCGGTAAGACAGTTAGGAAGTTTTAATTCCGCACTTCCTTTAGCTGTCAACCGTTACAGGCAAGCGTAGGACGACAGTGCAAACCATTAACATTTGTACTGACATCGGACGACATAATACACCAAAGCTCACCAACCACCCGACTTTATAACCTGTTGAAAATTTAGGACAAGAAAAACCGCTTGAATGGTTATTTTTTTACGAACTTGCATTTGAATTTTGAATAAAAATCAATGAAAACCAAAGAGAAAATAACTATAGACGAATTTGATGGCAAACGCTTTCAACTTAGACTTGTAGAACCCAAAGACAATAAAAAAGCTGTATTAACTCACTATTTGCATAACATTCATAATGGGGTTTCAAAGCATTACAAAAAGGACGCTTTGAAAGTTTTAAAAGAATACGTTCAATACAAACAGGAAGACGAAAAGATTTCAATGGTTGCAGAAGAGGCTCTTCAACAACTACTTTTTGAAGTTGAAAATGTTCCATTCCCAACACCCGACAACTATACCTTTAAGTTTATAGACCTTTTTGCAGGCATTGGTGGTTTCCGACTTGCAATGCAAAATCTTGGCGGAAAGTGCGTATTCACAAGTGAGTGGGACAAAGAAGCACAAAAGACATACCGTGCAAATTTTGGAGAAACTCCATTTGGCGACATAACAAAATCACAAGTAAAAAATTATATCCCAGACGACTTTGATGTTTTATGTGCAGGGTTTCCCTGTCAAGCATTCTCAATTGCTGGTAAGCGTGGAGGGTTTGACGACACGAGAGGAACACTGTTTTTTGACGTAGCGGAAATTATAAAAAGACACAAACCAAAAGCTATTTTCCTTGAAAATGTAAAAGGGTTAAGAAGTCACGACAAAGGAAAAACACTTGAAACAATCTTGAATGTTTTACGCAACGACTTAGATTATTTTGTTCCCGAACCTCAAATTATCAATGCTAAACATTTTGGTGTTCCGCAACATCGTGAACGTATTTATATAGTTGGTTTCCGCAAAGACACAGGTATTACAGAATTTGAATATCCAAATCCAATAAAGAAAAAAGTGAAATTTGCAGACATAAAAGAAAAAAAAGTTCCTGCAACAAAATATTTTTTATCAACTCAATATGTGCAGACACTTGTAAATCACAAAGCACGACACGAAGGAAAAGGAAACGGTTTTGGCTACGCAATTATTCCAGACGATGGTATTTCAAACGCAATAGTAGTAGGCGGTATGGGGCGAGAAAGGAATTTAGTTTACGACCATAGAATTACAGACTATACTCCGACAACTCATATTAAAGGAACTGTAAATCGTGAGGGAATTCGCAAAATGACACCAAGAGAATGGGCAAGACTTCAAGGCTTTCCCGACAAATATGTAATTCCTGTTGCTGACGCATCAGCTTACAAACAATTCGGCAACTCCGTTGCCGTGCCTGCAATTCAGGCGACAGCAACAAAAATTTTAGAACTAATAGGAATTACAAATGCTAACAGGAAATAAAGGAGAATGGAGTGAAATATATGCTTTGTTCAAATTGCTTGGGGACAAACAATTATTTGCAGGAGATGCAGACCTAAACAAAGTTGAAGAGCTTTTTTACCCAATTATCAAAATCATTCGTAACGAAAGTGGCGGACATTTTGAATACGAGTTAAACGGAGATTTGGTAATCATTTCGGGCGGGGAAGAAAAATTAAGAATACCTGTTAAAACTTTTACGGAACAAGCCGCAAAATTATTAGCAAAAATTAAAGGAGCAACTGGAGCATTTAGTATTCCAGAAGTTGAGACATTTATGGCATCAATAAACTGGGGTCACATCCATTTTCTGGGGAGCAAGTTCATTAAGCAAATAATTTTTCAAGTCTAAAGAGAAAAAAACTAACATCAGTTACCCCTCTTAAATTGGCTCTAAATCCTTTTATTTTCGAGTTGAAGGATTCCGCATTAGCATTAGAGC
>CANFLQ010000150.1 GCA_947447995.1 Bacteroidota bacterium
AGAGATTTTTAAACCAAGGCGCACACTACCACTATTATTAAGCTTTATAGAAGCGATTACATTTTATTATCAATGCCAACGAGAACAGAAAGTAGAAGAAAGCACCGGAGAAATATTTATAGAAACACACCCGGCAGATATTGAATGGGCTTTTAAATTATTGCGTGATGTATTGTTTAGAAAGAGTGATGAACTAAGCGGAGCAGCAAGAGAATTTTATGAATGGCTGAAACAATGGGCAATAAACAAAGCAAATAAAAAAACAGGCTTTTACGGTAGTGATGTCCGCAAGGATAACCGCATACACCCACGTACATTAAGCAGATACTTACAAGAGTTAACCGATTATGGTTTACTGGAAATAACAGGCGGAAACAGGCACAAATTAGGCTACACCTACAAGGTAATAACAAACAAAGATTATCAGGCATTACAGCAAAGCATTGATGAACAAATAAAAAAAGTAATGGAAAATGTTTGGAAAGCTTTTAACGAAAGGAGCACACAAGCCGCAGAAGTAAAGGTAATCAAGAAAACAAAAACAAATAAGGCAGTCGGACAAGTGTAAGACAAAACCGCTATTGACTTACTCAAATGCTTATCCATCAAAGCAAACAAGCCAGTAAGACATACCACATAAAAAGCAAGGCTGATGAAAAAATTAAGCATCAAAAGTGAGAATTACCAATACATAGAAAACAGTTTTAGAGAGTGGTTAGATGTGTTGGGCTATGCACCATCAACGGTTTACCAGTTGCCTACACACATACGAGAACTGTTTTATTATTTAGAGCAAAAAGGTATTACACATATCAACCAGGTTGATACCAAGCAAATCAAAGAATTTTACAACCAATTAAAAACCCGCACCAATCAACGTTTTGGCGGTGGTTTAAGCAATGCGTATTTAAACAAACATTTACAAGCTCTGTATAAGTTCAGTGATTATTTAAGACAAAGCGGACGATTAATATTACCGCGTTTAAATATAGAATGGGAAGCAAACGACACCGAAGAAATTACCTACTTAACACAAGATGAAATAAAAGAACTGTTTGCAGCAACGTATGGATTTAATGAAGGAACAAAATTAGAACCGCTAAATATAAGAGATAGAGCCATACTCAGCATATTTTACGGGTGTGGGTTAAGAAGGAACGAGGGATTTAGTATAGATATAAACGATATAAATTTTGATAGAAGAATAGTACACGTAAGAAAAGGAAAAGCATATAAAGAAAGGTTTGTACCGTTTAATAAAGCCAATGCAAAATATTTAGAAGAATACCTATACGATTGCAGACCAGTGTTAGTAATGGATAAGAGAGAAGAAGCATTTTTTATAAGTCAAAGAGGCAAACGAATGGAAAGTCAAAGTATGGGATTACGCTTAAAATTATTACAACAACGAACAGACAACATTGCATTACAACAAAAAAATGTAAGGTTACACGTATTGCGCCACAGCATTGCCACACACCTTTTACAAAACGGAATGAGTTTAGAAAAGATAAGCCGTTTTTTAGGTCATAGCAGTTTAGAAAGTACGCAAGTGTATACGCACATAGTTGAAGCGGAAAAGAACGGCACAGAGCCAATTTTAAAGCCACAGGCATACGATAACATTACACGTTATCCATACGCACAATTACACGAAGATGAGCGGTAAACTAAGATTAGGAAAAACAGCCGACAGCAGAACAAGAAGAAAATTAAATGTTGTTGAAGATGCAAACAAAGCTGTATTACTGCAACAGGTATTAAGCGAACAAAAAGACTTTGCGAATTACTTATTATTAAAAGGCTTTAGCACCACCACAACCAACCGTTATATAAGAGATGCGGAAAATTTTATAGAGTGGATTAAAAAGGAAAATGTAGAAAAAGAAATAGTAAGTTATGCAGATGTATTGCACTACATACAATACAAACGAAGCACCGTAAAGCAAAGAACAATAAGCATACACGTTAACAGCATCAAACATTTTTATAATTATTTAAACACCACTGGACAAGTAACAGACAATCCAACTACACAAATAGAAATCAAAGGAATTAAGCGAAAAATATTATACCACACATTAAGCAAACAAGAATTAGAAAGTCTTTACAATAAGTTTGAATTACCGAAAGCAGACGACCCAAACAAAAATCAGAACTGGTTTAAAACGGCTGTATTGGCAGCAAAGAGAAATAAAGTAATATTGGGATTAATGATTTATCAAGGCTTAAACAGTAATGAAATAAGGTGTTTAACGGTAACAGATATAAAGTTGAGAGAAGGAAAAATATATGTAGCAGGAACAAGAAGAAGCAACGAAAGAGAATTAAATTTAGAAGCACATCAAATATTAGATATGATGGAATACACTTTGCAAACACGAAACGAATTATTAAAGCAAACAAAAAAGGAAAGCGATAAACTCTTTACCAGTACAGGCAGTGGAGAAGGTTTTAATAATGTGATGCAAAAATTAATTAGCAAATTAAATAAGATAAATAGCAAAATAACATCAGCCAAACAAATACGCACATCAGTAATTACACAATGGTTAAAACTCTACAACCTAAGACAAGTGCAGTATATGGCAGGACATCGTTATGTAAGTTCAACAGAAAGTTATTTAATAAATGACTTGGAAGATTTACAGGACGACATTACAAAGTTCCATCCTACGAACTAAACGAAAGAAAAAGAAGCGGTAAAAAAAATTGCTTGGGCTTTATGGTGCCGCCTGTTTTTCTGTCATAGTTTTTGTACCCATCGCACTTGCAGCACATTGCTTTTTGCTTTAGAATTCAATTGTTTTTTTAGCGGATAAAAGCAAAAATCAAAGAGCTGCACCAACCGCACAAAACAAAAACATACGCCATAAAAACAGTCGGAAGCTACATCGCATAATTTTGGCTTGGCGTCATTAAAACGAACGCCAAGCCAGCGGCACATTATGCGAAATAGCCACCAAAAGCCCAAGCAATTTTTTTTGAGTTTTTTATACACCTCCCTCCGGTCAAGCAAGTGTAAAGCCTCCGGCAGGTAGGTGCTTCGCCTTTTTTTTATTGGGGCAATCTTCCAATGCCCCAAACCCCTTTGGATGCTCATTTTTATTGATAGATAAAACGCACAATCCCACGCTAAAGCCTTTTTTATCTATCAATAAAAATCGAGCTGTAGTTTTTGCGCCTAAAGAAAAACGTTTTAAAAGATGATGTAAAAAATAGTAAGGCAACGAGCGAAAGCATTTTTTGCATCAGCTTTTAAAATGAGCCAACCGTAGGGCGGCAGGGTGCAGAGCTGGTGCGAATAATCAAATAAAATCAAAGGGCTGATGATGTTCTGTTTTTTTGCATATCGGCAAGCATTGCGTATAAGAGAATAGCTAAACGTCCGTTTTAATGGCTTTTAGCGACACTTATACGCAGTGCTTTTTAGCGTTGGGAAAACAGAACATTAGCAGACCTTTACCGCTTCCCTTTAAAATCCAGTTGAAAAAATAGAGAAATATTTATCAATAAACTTTTGTAAAATGGTATCTTTGGAACTCTAATAAAAAATCTTTGTACACACGAAGCAGCACATATAACGATACTGTAAATTTTTTCCTTATAACTAAGGAAAAAAACGTGAGTACATCAGAAATTTACAAAGACTATCATACATTTGGTTCAATTATGCCAGGCAGAAACTTCAATTCAAATCAATATCGTTACGGCTTTAACGGACAGGAAAAAGTTGATGAAATATCAGGAAGCGGAAATCACAATACAGCTTTGTTTGGCGAACTCGATACAAGGTTAGGTAGAAGATGGAATTTAGATCCAAAACCTAATTTAAGTGTATCTCAATATGCAGTATTTGGAAACAATCCGATTTGGCAAAGCGATTTTGCTCTCGATACCCCTTCTATAGGGAATAGAATCATAGGAGGGTTAAAGACTGTGGGTGGTGCAGCTGAAATGACAGCTGGTGCAATAGGTGGTGCTGCATCTTCTTGGACAGGTATAGGTGCCGTAGTTGGTGGTGCCGCTGTAGTTCATGGGGCAGATGTTACTTCTACGGGTTTTAAACAAATGTGGACAGGAGAAGATGCTCAAACACTTACAGCGCAAGGTATAAGTGGTGGTTTACAAACAGCGGGAGTCTCAGAGACAACGGCTAATGCTGTCTCCAGTTATATGGATACTGGATTAAGTATTGCTCTTACAGCAGGGGCTTCATATAGGCCGGTTATAAAAGCACCAAATGCACCAATTGTAGCAAATACCGTACAATCTACAGAATTAGTAACTAAATACCCAGCAAATGCTGCAGTAGCAGGGACTACCGAAAGAACATTTTTAATGCCAGGTCAAGTTATTGATAGATTTGGTTCACGAACAGGAAACTGGTTTTCATTACCAGGGACATCATATGGAGCAAGGTCCATCCCTCCAGGATTAAGCCCTTATAATCAATATACTGTTTTAAAACCTTTTGAAGTCCAAGGGTCATTAGCCTCCCCAGGTTTCTTAAGTGGGCAAGTTGGATTTGGACCGCAATTTCAATCTCCTGTATCAGTTGGAGTTCTTTTGAAAAAAGGAATTATAAAATAAAATAATCATGGAAAAAGTAGAATTATTAAGGAAACTGATAAAACTTAATGTACCGCCGAGATATTATTCAATAGGTGAAGAAATAAAAGATTACGCACATAACATAGAGAAATTATACAATGGAACTTATGCTGTTTATTACCTCGAAAGAGGTGAAAAATCTGGGCTCAAAATTTTTAATACCGAAGAAGAGGCGTTATCAAAATTGATAGAAAGATTAGAGGAAGATATAAAAGATGGATTGGATATTTCAACATAAATTTCTCCGTAGGCGCGCAGTTTCACGGTAGTGTTTCATTTTATCTGCTATTGCAAAATATTTTTTTAAATATTTGAAAATAAGCAAATTATAAAATAATGTTTTTAAAAACAGAGGCTATAATTCATCGTATACGATCAAAAAAGCGTCTTAAAAGTTCTGTATAGTCATTTCTTTGTATTTAGTGTTTCATTTTATCTGCTAAATGTTACTTTTGTCGGTAGTGTTTCATATTATCGGCGCGGTTGTCGCGAGTGTCTTTCACTCGTGACAATTA
>CANFLQ010000151.1 GCA_947447995.1 Bacteroidota bacterium
AATTGGCAAAAACTGTATGTTTAGCGGACAGGTTGGTATTGTAGGGCATTTAACGATTGCTGACAATACAATGATAACAGCACAATCAGGTATTTCAAAAAGCATTATAGGTAAAGGTGAAGTTTATATGGGTTCCCCAGCTTTTGATGCAGGGAAATACAGAAAATCCTACATTCACTTCCGTAACTTAGATTCCATTGTGAAACGTATTGATAAACTGGAAAAGGAAGGATAGCCCTATGATTCCTACGTTTTTTGCTTTTTCTTTTTAGCCGCAGGAAAAAGGACGTTGTTCAAAATTAATCGGTAGCCCGGGGAGTTAGGGTGTAAACTCAAATCAGTTGGAGGATCTTCCACACGATGTTCATAATCTTCAGGATCATGTCCGCTATAAAAAGTAAAAGTTCCTTTACCAAATTCCCCGTGTATATAACGCGCTTCATTGGCAGCTTTATTTTCTCCTAATATCAATACATTTGGCTTAATATAGGTTTTATTAAATCCAACTGTTTGTCCCCAAAAGCCTTTAATAATTGGTTCGTGATTTTGGCAAAGCATGGTTGGAACAATGTCCCATTTTGCCGAAAATTCAAACAATGTAAACAAGTCGTTCTCTTTTGTAACACCATACTTTTGTTTTCTCACATTGTAAGTATCAATGTTGGACTTATTATATTCATTGGGATTTGTACTCAGTACAAAATTGGTGAACGCAAATGTTTTAGTATAATCTAATTTAGAATTATAATTAGGTGTTGTACCATCGCCATCGAACATACTCTCGCAAATATCCAGTCCTTCCGCAGAAAGCGCAATATCATAGGAATCAGGAGCAGAACACATGGCAAATAAAAAACCGCCACCGGAAGTAAAATCGCGTATTTTTTTAGCTACAGCCAATTTCATTTGAGAAACTTTTTCGTAACCCAATGCTTTTGCGCTTGCTTCCAAGCCACGTTGCTGCTCCTTATACCAAGTAGCATTATGATAACCCGCCCAAAAACGCCCGTATTGTCCGGTAAAATCTTCGTGATGCAGATGCAGCCAATCATACAAAGGAAGTTTTTCCTGTAATATTTCTTCATCATAAATTACATCGTAGGGGATTTCAGCATATTTTAATACCAATGTTACCGCATCGTCCCAAGGCATTTTAGTTTTAGGAGAATATACTGCCACTTTAGGAGCTTTTTCCAATTTTACCGATTCCATATTTATTTCCGGATTGGAGATTTCGGTAAGAATAGCTGTTGATTGAGCATCGGCAATTATTTCAAAAGAAACACCACGAATGGTGCATTCATTTTCTATTTCTTTTACATCCTTGACCATAAAACTACCTCCACGGTAATTCAATAACCAATTTACTTCTACATCGCGTTTAAGCACCCAATAGGCTATTCCATAAGCCTTTAGATGGTCTTTTTGAGTGCCATCCATAGGAATAAGAATATAAGCCGCTTGAGATACAGAGGAAAGAAATAAAAATACAAGTAAAATTAATAGACGTTTCATAAACCTTAAACTGCTCTGTTCACAGAGATATGATCTTTATTTAGACACAATTATTAATTATATTTTGAATTAAAATGTGCGAAAATTAAAACGGATGATCTTCTTCAATATCATTCATTTTAGAACCTCTTATTACAGAAGTAGATGGTGCATCAAAATCTGTTGAAGGCATCATTCCTGCACTTGGTGAAGAGTATCCTTCAATTTGTCCTTGTCCGAAAGTATCCAAATCGGCAAACTTGGTAAACTGTCCGATATAACGTGTTTTTGCTGTATCAATAGGGCCATTACGGTGTTTTGCAATAATTAACTCTGCAATACCTCTGGTATCATTACCTTCGGCATCTTCGGTAATATTATAATATTCGGGGCGGTGAATAAACATAACCATATCGGCATCCTGCTCAATTGCACCCGACTCACGTAAATCGGAAAGTTGCGGACGCTTATCCCCTCCCCTTGTTTCAACAGCACGACTTAGCTGAGATAATGCAATAACAGGGATTTCCAGCTCTTTAGCCAATCCTTTTAAGGAACGGGAAATGGTTGCAATTTCCTGCTCACGGTTACCTTTACCTTCACCACCGGCTGTCATTAATTGCAAATAATCTACAATGATTAATTGAATTTTGTGTTGTTCCTTTAACCTCCGCGCTTTTGCACGTAATTCAAAAACAGACAATGCGGGGGTATCATCAATAAACAAAGGTGCTACAGAAAGCTTTTGTATTTTATCATTGAGTTGTTGAAATTCATATTCTTCTAAAGTTCCCTTTTTAAGTTTTTCGGAAGACAATTCCGATTCGCTGGCAATAAGACGGGTAACGAGTTGTAAAGACGACATCTCCAAGGAAAATATTGCAACCGGTTTATTAAAATCCACAGCAGCATTACGTGCCATGGTTAATACCAATGCGGTTTTACCCATTGCAGGACGAGCAGCTATAATAACTAAATCGGACTTTTGCCATCCTGCTGTAATACGATCCAAACTAGTTAAACCAGATTGGACACCGGAAAAAGTGCCTTTACTGTTTTTAGCTGCTTCTACCTGTTCAATGGCTTTTTTGATGAGGGTACTCATCTTATCATAATTTTTTTTAATGTTCCCTTCTACGATAGAGAATAAACTCGACTCAGCATTATCCAACAAATCAAAAACATCCGAACTTTCGTCATAAGCATCATTAATCGTTTTTGTAGATACACGTATTAATTCGCGCTGAATAAATTTTTGTGCTACGATACGCGCATGAAACTCCGCGTGAGCGGATGATGCAACACGATTGGTTAACTGAGTAATATAATAAGCTCCGCCAACCATTTCCAATTCTCCTGTTTTTTTTAATTCCTGCGTAACAGTTAAAATATCTACAGGCTCTGAACGAGAAAACAATTCAAAAATGGCATTAAAAATACGAGAGTGCGCATCTTTATAAAAACTTTGAGGTTTTAAAATATCAACAACATTGGTTAATGCGTCTTTTTCAAGCATTAATGCTCCCAAAACAGCTTCTTCCAATTCTACAGCCTGAGGCGGCATTTTACCTTCTACAAGTTGTAGGTTATTGGTTGGTTTTGTTACTCGTCTGCGTGAGTTTATATCGTTTTTTGTAGTGAATTCAGCCATAAAGCAAATTTACGAAATTTAAGGGGGAAATCTATTGTAATTATTAACATTCGTCAAACAGGATCTTAACAGTAGAATAGAACGCAGATGACTCGGATTATTTATGATTACTTAAGATTTTTCAACAAAATAGCGATTGCTACCAGAAGATTAAATTAAAATTTTTATCTGTTTTTATCATAAAAAATCTGCGTCATCTGCGTTCCAATTTAACAAAATCACAAACTCACCAACTCCTGTTTATAATCGTATTGCAAATCTTCGTGAAGTTTTGAAATTGCACTTTCAATTTTTTCTATTTCCCGGTTATACAGATTGGAGAGCACAAGACTTGTATCTATTGGGATATGGGACTTTTTTATTTTGGAACAAAAATAAAGCTTCAATTCAATTTCGGTTTGTTTTGAGCCCGAATATTTAATGAATTTATTAGTTAAGCGAAGTATTTTACGAAGACTTTTTTTTGCTAAATAAATGGTAGTTTTATTCATTTCGGAAAACATCACATCAATTTCTTCCTTAATACCATTAATATATGCTCTTTCATCGTGGGCTTCAAATATCAGATAGGACAATAATTCTTTGTTTTCCTTTTTATATTTGGCTAAACGAATACAAAGCTCCAATACTTGTTTTGGTTCAAGTGCATTTAACTCTTTTTGAAGTTCGTGTAAAGAAGCTGCTTTCATTGAATGCTGATTATTTTTTCTTTAATGGAGTTAGCAGGTATTCTAATCCGTTCATTTTTATTTCCAACATCGTTTGTAAAAGCATACCTAGCTTACCTTCCGGGAATCCTTTACGTTGAAACCATTCGAGATAAGATACCGGGAGATTGCATAAAACAGTTCCTTTGTATTTACCATAAGGCATTTGCATGCTTACTAATTGTAATAATAATTGAGGGTTGGCTTCGTTCATTGAATGCTTTTTTACCTCACCCCTACCCCTCTCCTTGAAAAAGGAGAGGGTGAGTTGAAGATATTATTTTTTATTTTTCACAATCATCACACTGCCTTTCCAATCGGGTAACTCAATTAAACACTCCGGAACCGTAGGCATAAATTCATCCAATGCCTTTTTTACCCCATCCCAAATATGGTTATAATCATGCACAATAATTACCCCTCTGGGTGATAACCTAGGATAAAAAAACTTAAGACCTTCAATTGTTGGCAGATACAAATCTGCATCCAAATGCACGAAAGAGAATTTTACATCTTCTAAACCTTTTGTTGTATAAGGGAAATAACCGGGATGGAAAATTAAATGATTGCTTTGTCCAATGTATTTTTTAACGGTTTCTAAGTTCGTATCCGAAAACTGTTTACTGGAATACATTCCTCCTTTTTTATTTTCAAGTTCTAGATCATTTTCATTAAACCCTTCAAAAGTATCAAACAAATGAAAATTTCGATTGGGAGCCGTTTCAAATATTAGTTTTGCGGTTTCGCCTTTGTGCACACCTAGTTCAGCAAAATCACCTTTCACCTCCTCACGTATAATTCTATCCATCTGAAACCAAATTGAATAGAATCGAACTTTATCATAATACTTCTTTTCTGAAATTTTTAATGTTTTAGAAATTGTCCTGCTTTTAATAGCCTGTTCCCATTTATAAGGTTTTGCAAGCGTATCCGACCAAAATGATTCTAAATACTTATAAAGTATTATAAGCAATACATTTATAAGTATAACGTTAATGATGCTGAATGAAAAATCCATATTGTAATTTAAGTAATTTCAACAAAAGTAAGCTTATGTAGCATATCATTAGCGTCCTAATATAATTAGAACATTTTCAATTGATTACAGTTTTGTTCTTTGAAATCTTGTAGTAAAGCGTCTTCAAACAGTTGATTTAGCTGTGTTTTATTTAAAAGGGTAATGCTTAATATTTGTAAAATTTCATAATGC
>CANFLQ010000152.1 GCA_947447995.1 Bacteroidota bacterium
CTATACTTTCTTTTATTGTAAACACTTTTGAATATGACATAGTTTTTTTTTACAAATTTACATTATTACGTTTTAGTCCAATAAATATTTAAAAAAAGTTATCAACTTATTTGGACTAAAACATAATTGTAATTGGTATTAGTTCCAATTTGTACTACACCATCCCCATTTAAAATGGTAGAAAATAAGCTTTTACCAATTAAGGTATCGTTCACAAATTTTTCGTTCCAGGATGTAAAATTTGCAAACGCATTAATGGTTGTAGTTAATGCTGTTTCTGCTATTAAAGTTGGATTGTTAATGGCTGTTTGATAATCGGCAACAGTAGCAAATACAAGTCTGGTAGCAGATAATGACATGGCTTTAGCGCCATCGGTAGGGTTTTCGGCAACTGACACGTTAAAAGTGTTAGTTGGTGATTGAGGTTGTGCTGGTTCTTTTTTGCAAGAGTTTAGCGTTGCAAGTACCCCCCCCCCGTACAATAGCAAGGAGTGTAGCGGTTGTAATGATTTTCTTTTTCATTGTTTTTGTTTTTTATTGGTTAGTACTTTTTTTAATAATGGCGTAAATATACATTTATTTTATATTGATTTATCATTAAAATAATAATGCTTGTAACATTTTAAAACAAACTAGTCGTTGATTAATTGAAAACTATTTTTTTATTATCCATAAAAAAAGAGACTACCTTTTAAGATAGCCTCTTTTAATTATTAGTTAAATAAATAGTACTATTTACAAGCCGCTTTTACGTAATCTTCTTTCACAAAAGGATTATCCAATACTTGAAATGTTAAAAATGGTTCACCAAATAATTTGCAGTATCTATCGTGATTTATTTTTTCAGCTTTTTGCAATGCTGTTACAAATAAATGTGTTTTAATTAA
This sequence comes from Bacteroidota bacterium, assembly GCA_947447995.1. Taxonomy (GTDB): domain Bacteria; phylum Bacteroidota; class Bacteroidia; order 2-12-FULL-35-15; family 2-12-FULL-35-15; genus 2-12-FULL-35-15. The sequence continues at coordinate 888 of CANFLQ010000152.1, forward strand.
TTCGGGAACTTTAGCGCAATACGATATGTATGAAAATAATAATTGTTCGTTTGCTTTATCCTGTTTAACGTAATCGGATAACAAGTTAGCCGCATATTTATAATCTTTAAATTTAGCAAAAACATACGATAGCTTTAAGTTATTTTGCCATGTCGATTCTTTCAAATTGTAAAACGATTTAATTTTATCGTTACATGCTTGAATGATAGGCGCAGATCCGCTCATTGTATCCACCGCTTCTATTACTTTAAATTGCCATTCGATATTTAAAGCATCCACATATTTTTTAGGAACATTGGCTTTGTACAAATCATCAATCTTGGTTTGTATCGCCGCTCTTGCTTTTGTATCTCCAATAGAATTGTCAAATTTTAAAGCACAAAAAATAGAATTAAAAGTAACATAACTATTTGCAGGATCAAGGCTAGTCAGTTTTTTTAACTGATCGTAATCTTCGTTTTGTGCCACATATTTATTTGCCATATAACGCAATACTATTTGGTTATTTAACAAACCCGAAGTTTTTGCATTGGATGGTATTTCCATTTTACTAAACACATCGGGCGAATATTTATTTTCACGCACTTGTTTACCAATATAATATTGAATTTTATACGCTTTTACAATATCTCCCTTTTTTACTGCTTGATTAAATTTACTTACACAAAACTTCTCTTCTTTTCCGCCTGAAATATCATAAATAACCTGCATTTTTATTTCTGCAAAACGTTGTTTTGATAAATACGATTCCAATTCGGCCGACAATCCTTTAGAATTAATTTCCTGTATTGCTTTTTGTTTGGACATTTTTGACAAGGTGTCAAACTTAGTTCCTTCTACACTCATTTTAAATAACTCCCAAGTATCGCCTGTTTTTACACTAGAAAGCGTATTTTGTTTTTGCATTTTACCCAATGCTGCAATAATACTTTCCGAACGTTTTTTTTGAAGTTTTGCATTTGAAACAGAATCGCCTTCAATAGAAGAATAAGCTGCAATATCTAATCCATTAATAATAAAATCTGGTTCTTGCAATGAATTTAAAAAAGGCAACATATCTTCTGCTTTGTATTCCGATTTGTTTTTTTCAAAAGGTACTGTAAAGCTTAATGTTGCCGAATCGGATTTAGGTACAAATGGCGGTTTAAAATACGCATTACTATCGGGCATCATTAACATTGTTAATGGCGTGTTTGAACCTTGATCACCTTGTTCTACATACGATTTCATAAGTGTTTTACACACTTTACCATCCTGAATAATTAATAAATTAATTTCATAATTTTCAATCGTTTTTTTAGGCAGTTTACCTAAACATACATCTAATTCAGATACTTTACCACCTTTTTTTTCGGATACAATACGATTAGTTGCGGCTATTTTAGCTTTATTAACTGTTTTTGATAAAATACCTTTGCTCAATAAATTGTTATCCAAAATATTGTATTCTGGCTTATCGTATTGAACTCTTTGAACAATATCAAAAGCCAAACCATCGGTTGGTTTTGATATTAATTGTCCAAAAGTTTTCATATTGCTATATTTAAGGTATACCTTATTTTCTTCAACATACAAGCCTTTTAACAAACCTTCATAATCTTTAAATTTTTCACAGTTTTTACACGCCTTTTCATCCGCTGGTTTAATTTTTTTATTTTTACGAGTATAACGTACCGCTAATTCTTTACGTTTTTTCTTTCCAGCACCTTTGTTAAAGGTATTAAAACTGCCTAAAACAACGGATACATACGCTTTTTTGCCCGACTCATCCAATTTTATACTTGGGCTGGCATAAATAAAATTTCCGTTTACAATAAGTGCTTGTTCTTTTTTTCCCGATTGCCATTTTTTTACAATAGCATCAGCCAACTCAGCAGAAGTCATTGAAGTTTTACCCTTAATAGTTGCCATCGATATTACTAACTCTTCGGCATTTGTAGTTCCACCAGCCTTAACAACACGCTTTCCAGTAGGGCCATTCGACAAATCAGCTTTGCCTCTGTCCGCCATATCCTCGGCTTGCTCCATACTAGCTTTTACAAGCATCTCGTCAAATTCCAAAACATCTAAATTTAATGCTGTACGAACAGTATTCAAATTTTTTAAAATTAGTACTGCAAGACTATCAGTGTTAATAGTACTTGTTGGAGCTACTGCATCTTTCGGTTTTTTTTGCGCAAAACCTAAGGAGGTTGTAAAGGCAACAAATAAAATAAGGGTAGATTTTTTAATCATAAAATAAATAGTTAGGTATATATCTTGAAATTAATTTTAATTCATATTCGGACAAATATATTTTTTTAGAATTACAATTAATAATTTATTGGGATTGTTTTATCAACAGTGTTGAAAACCTTTTTATGGAATTTAGAAAACATAAAAAAAGAATGTAGTATATTTAACCGTATAATTATTCAAAAGTTGACAGATATTCAAAAAAAACAAATGATTTTATTACACACCCCCATCAAATATGTGTAAATTTTATGTAAAAGTGTATTTATTTTAATACGCACCCCAATTTAAAACTTTTAATTTTAGAATTTCTACTAATTTATTTGACAAAAATGATTAGGAATGTTACATTTGCAGCCTCAAATAGAAAAACGAATTAAAAAAATACAATTATGAGTTCAACTACTTCAGCAAAATTTTTAGAATCTTCGATTGGGAAAAAATTACTAATGGGTCTTACAGGCTTATTCCTGATTTCTTTTTTGGTTGTTCACGCCACACTTAACTCCTTTATTTTTGCAATGGATGGAGGTGTATTGTTTAACCAAGGCGCCTTGTTTATGGCAACCAATCCTATAATACGTATTATAGAAATTGTGTTGTTTATAGGACTTATATTACATGCGGTACAAGCCTTAATATTATCGCTTGCAAACCAAAAAGCAAGACCCGTAAAATATGTTGTTGATGGTGGAAAAGCTAACAGCAAATGGTATGCACGTTCAATGGGTATTTTAGGTTCATTGTTATTGATGTTTTTAGTAGTGCACTTATCACATTTTTGGATAGGTACTAAAGAAGCTCAACTAAACGGAACAATACATGAACACAATACTTACAATGAAATTATTGAAGTGTTTCACAATCCTATGTTGGTAATTGTTTATTTGTTAGGTGTAATTTCATTGGGTTATCACTTGGCACACGGTTTTCAATCGTCATTTCAAACATTGGGTTTAAATCATCCCAAATATACTCCTGTAATTAAAAAAACAGGTTTGTGCTTTTCAATTATTATTACTGTTGTATTTGCATCAATGCCTTTAGCAGTACTTTTTGGTTGCGTAAAATAAATAAAATTCGTAATTCGTCAATATTCGTAATTCGTAAGATATGTCAAAATTAGATTCAAAAATTCCGGAAGGAAATTTAGAGCAAAAATGGGAGAAATATAAATCTTCTGTTGCACTTGTTAACCCTGCAAATAAAAGAAGCTTAGAGATTATTGTTGTAGGTTCGGGACTTGCCGGAGCTTCGGCAGCATCTACCTTAGCGGAAATGGGTTACAAAGTAAAAGTATTTTGTTTTCAGGATTCGCCACGTAGAGCGCACTCCATTGCTGCTCAAGGTGGTATCAATGCTGCAAAAAATTACCAAAATGATGGTGACAGTACTTACCGTTTATTTTACGATACTATTAAAGGTGGTGATTACCGTGCACGTGAGGCTAACGTTTACCGATTAGCATCGGTTAGTGCTAACATTATTGACCAATGTGTTGCCATGGGTGTTCCATTGGCGCGTGAATATGGTGGTATGTTAAGTAACCGTTCGTTTGGTGGTACTCAAGTACAACGTACATTTTATGCTGCCGGACAAACCGGACAACAATTATTATTAGGTGCATATAGCGGATTACAACGTCAGGTTGGTTTAGGAACAGTTGAAATGTGTTCTCGCCACGAAATGTTAGAAGTTGTTACCATTGAAGGCAAAGCACGTGGTATCATTGCCCGCGATTTAATTTCGGGTAAATTGGAGCGTCATTTCGGACACGCTGTTTTATTGTGTACAGGTGGTTACGGTAACGTATTTTACTTATCTACCAACGCAATGGGAAGTAACGTAACAGCAGCATGGAAAGCACATAAAAAAGGAGCGTTTTTTGGAAACCC
>CANFLQ010000153.1 GCA_947447995.1 Bacteroidota bacterium
AGCAGAAGGAGAAACTAATAAATGGTTGCCTTCAGTAAATTTAGGAACTCCTATTAATTCGTATGCCGATGATCTAGACTTTGCACTAAAACCTTCTGGAAAAGGTGGTTATATGGTATCTAACCGTGTAGGCGGACAAACACTTTACAACGCCACTTGCTGTGATGATATTTATGAATTTATGTATTCCAACTTTATTGAATTAATATATTCGGGTAAAGTACTTGATAAATTAGCAAACGATTGTGCAACAGGTGCCACCGATATGAATGTTTATATTGTAAATGGTGATGATAAATACTTATCGGAAAGTGTAAGTTTAAAAGATTGTAATTACTTGTTAAAATTAAGACCGGGTTTTAACTACGTTTTGGAAGTGAATAAAGATGGGTATTTTAATAATAGCATTGAAGTATCTACTTTAAAAGCATTAAAATCGGACAGCATAAAACGTAATATTGTAGTTGAAAAAATGCCGGAAAAACCAATGGTTATTCAAAAATTAACCTACGATTTTAACAGCGCTCAATTATCGGTGGAATCAAAAAACATTTTGGATACTACGTTGGTATTGTTACTGAAAAAAAATCCGGATATAATGATTGAAGTTTATTCCCATACGGATAACAAAGGTTCGGATGTATACAACTTAAAGCTATCACAACAACGTGCCGAAAGTGTTGTAAATTATCTTACTTCAAAAGGCTTTAACAGAAACCGTTTTAAAGCCATTGGTTATGGAGAAACCATGCCGCTGTTGCCTAACGAAAACCCGGATAAAAGCGATAACCCTTCCAACAGGCAAGTAAACAGAAGAACGGAATTTAAAATTGTTGGTAAAATAGACCCAGACTCTATTGAATATAATTTTGAGGGGGCTAAATAAAGTAGAATAACAAAAATTATGAAAAGAACAAAAGTGAAAGAGCTGTTAAACTCAACAGCTTATGGTGCCGAAATAAAATTACAAGGTTGGGTACGCACCTTCCGCAACAACCAGTTTATTGCTGTTAACGATGGTTCAACGATTAATAATATACAAGCTGTTGTCGATTTTCAAAACACAGATGAAGCCACATTAAAACGACTTACAACTGGCGCAGCAATTTCAATTATTGGAGAATTAATTGAGTCGATGGGTAAAGGACAAAAAGTGGAAGTGAAAGTAAAAACCTTGGAAATACTGGGCGATAGCGATGCTGAAATTTTTCCATTGCAACCTAAAAAACACAGCTTGGAATTTTTACGTGAAATTGCTCATTTACGTTTTCGCACCAATACATTTAATGCTGTGTTCAAAGTGCGCCACGCATTGGCATTTGCCGTTCATCAATTTTTTAATGAAAAAGGATTTGTGTATTTACACACGCCTATCATCACTGCATCCGATGCAGAAGGTGCAGGAGAAATGTTTCGTGTAACGTCATTGGACTTTGATAATCCGCCCCGCGATGAGGCAGGCAAAGTAGATTTTAAACAGGATTTTTTTGGTAAATCTACCAACCTTACTGTTTCCGGACAGTTAGAAGGTGAATTAGCTGCAATGGCTTTGGGAGAAATTTATACATTTGGACCAACTTTCCGTGCTGAAAATTCAAACACAACACGACACCTTGCTGAGTTTTGGATGATAGAGCCTGAAGTTGCTTTTAACGACTTAGAAGACAATGCTGCGCTTGCAGAAGGTCTATTGCAATACGTGATACAATATGCACTTGAAAATTGTGCCGACGAATTGGAATTTTTGAATAACCGTTTGCTGGAAGAAGAAAAATCAAAACCAATGGACGAACGCTCCGAAATGGATTTGTTAACCAAATTGCGTTTCGCCTCCACCAGCGATTTTGAACGCTTGACGTATACCGAAGCAATAGAAATTTTAAAAAATTCGACACCCAACAAAAAGAAAAAATTCAAATACCTGATTGAACATTGGGGTGCCGATTTACAAAGCGAACACGAACGTTACCTTGTAGAAAAACATTTTAAAAAACCGGTCATCTTAACCGATTATCCAAAAGATATAAAATCGTTTTACATGCGTTTGAACGACGATGGAAAAACAGTACGTGCCATGGATATTTTATTCCCGGGCATTGGTGAAATCATTGGAGGTTCGCAACGCGAGGAGCGTTTGGATTACCTTGAAAAACGCATGGACGAAATGCACATCCCTAAAGATGAATTGTATTGGTACTTAGATACTCGCCGTTTTGGAACCGCACCACATGCAGGCTTTGGCTTGGGCTTTGAACGATTGGTATTGTTTGTTACCGGCATGACCAATATACGCGATGTGATTCCTTTTCCAAGAGCACCTAAGACTGCGGAGTTTTAAAAGAATATTTATTCGTTTTTATTAGAGGTAATTTTTATTGGAATTGTTAAATCAAATAACAAACCGGGAAAAAATAACTTATCACTATATCGTGCAGTTGCGGATAATCTGCCGTATAGTTGTTCTAATATTTTAATTGAAAAGCCTGTTCCTGCAACAAAATTAAATCCATTCGTTTCTCTTGTAATATTGTCTTCAATAAGATAATAAGGACCTCCAATCATAATCCCCGCAGTGGCAAAACAATTAATTTTTTTTGAGATGAAATAGTTATAATGAAATAGTAAGGGGAGAAATAAATTCAAATTTTTCTGAATACTATTATTGAAATGACCTGAACTATATGTTTTATACTTTTTTACATCAACTATAAAACTTAATTGAATGTCCAGTCTTTTTATATTCATAAATAATGACGGACCTAAAGCAATGCTTCCATTCTGCAATTTTGAATCATAGGAGTAGGTATATGTGGCTAAACCTAAGGACAATACATCTGCATCTGATTTTACACTATCCTGAGAAAATAGTTGAATAGTTGAAAAAATAAATAAAAAAGTAATTAAACGCATCGTATTAAAAAAAATTAAAATCCAAAATAATAACCAATATTTAGTCCTGCATTCCATAAGTTTTCAGAAATTATTGGACCATCGTATACTTTTAAAATTTCATATCTGAATGTAGGTTCTATTCTTAAATTCATTTGGTTATTTATTTTATAATCGATTCCTGCACTAAGGATTGGGGATAAATTTAAAATGTTGTTATCAGAACCTGACGGGTACGTGCTTCTGTTAGTTCTACCATCTGAATATTCCGAAATACTTGTAATAGTTTTTTTAACTAAAAAATTTACACATAAACCTGCACTTGAAAAAAAGCGAACTTTCTTTTTCCCTAAAGTGAAATTTGCTTTTAATGGAATGTCTAAGTAATGATAATTATATCTATGTGCAATTTTAGTTGGAGCATTAGGCTCTGGTGTCCAAAAACTTAATTCCATTTTTTTTGTTTGAAACCCTTTGTTAGAATATTGTATACCCATTTCAAGGCCTATATTTTTTGAAATATTTAAACAAATATCAAATCCTGTGGTATAACCAAATTTAATAATATCGTGTCCATTCCAGTATTTTATAAAATCAGTAGCACTCCCATCAATATTTTTTAAAGTACGATAACAAACATCCGGCGAAAAATTAACACCAATCAAAACCTTTTTTAAATCAGCACCTGTACTGTCTTTTTTGATTTCCTGTCCGTAAGTAGTAATCGCAAAAAATGTGAAAATAAAAATGCTGATGAGCTTCATATTATAAAATTTAGGATACAAACATACTTTAATTATATAAGTAAAAAATGAAAACGATGCTAAGAAGCGGTTATTGTGTCCTATGAATTTATTATCAACTATTTTTCTCTTAACTTTACATTATAAATAGAACATTGTTAATCGTATGACATCCACAACTTCAACACTTATTCAGCAATTGCAGCAAGGCGATAAAAAAGCATTGGCGCGCTGCATTACCATTGTTGAAAATGAATTGGAGGGGTATCATGAAATTTTAACATCCTTAAAATTTAAGAAGAATGTACCGGTTATTGGAATAACAGGTCCTCCGGGTGCAGGTAAAAGCACATTGATAAATGCTGTTATAAAAAAAATAACCCAACAAGGTAAATCCGTTGGTATTATTGCCATTGACCCTACTTCGCCTTTTAATTACGGTTCCTTGCTGGGCGACAGGTTGCGTATGGCGGAACATTTTAATAACGAAAATGTATTTATCCGTTCCATTGCAACGCGTGGTTCTTTGGGTGGTTTGTCGGCTGCTATCATTGAAATAGTAGATGTGATGCGTGCCTCCACATTTGATTACATCATTGTTGAAACGGTAGGTGTGGGACAAAGTGAAGTCGAAATTGTCGGTTTGGCGGATACTACCATTCTTGTATTGGTTCCTGAAGCGGGAGATGATGTACAATCTATAAAATCGGGAGTTATGGAAATAGCCGATGTGTATGTTGTAAATAAATCGGACAGAGATGGCGCTAATACCTTTATGAAAAACATAGTACAATTGGTACATTCAAAACCATTAAGTAATTGGAATATTCCAGTTATAAAGGCTGTTGCTACAAAAGGCGTTGGGGTTGATGAATTGCTTGATGCGATAAATAAACATCAGGAAGTTGGAATGAATACAAAACGCCCGTATTTACTGACCGAAAAAGCTTATCGCATCATTCAAAATTTCAAAATGAAAAGCGTTTCCAAACAAGACTTAAAACTGCAAATTGAAAAAGAATATGTTAAAGCAGATTTTAATTTGTACCGATTTGTGGAGGAGAAATTTATAAGGAAGTAAATCCCAGTTCCTAACCCCACGCACCTTCTCGACTCCGCTCTGCCAATGTCGTTTAGTTAGTGTATAAAAATATAAGAACCATTGAGTTAAGCTTATAAATAAAGCTTTTTTTTGTGCTACAAGACAACAAAAACAACTCAATGGTAGACGCAAATTTAAAAATAATAGATGAACTAAAATTAGTTCTAGAAG
>CANFLQ010000154.1 GCA_947447995.1 Bacteroidota bacterium
CTTGTTTAGGATGATCTGCGCGGAGCAATCAAGAAATAGCAGTAATAATATGAATGTAAAACCTTTTTTCAAATTGATCGTTTTCCTTTTTAAGCGAATGGATTTAACGGATTTCCATACTCCCTTTGGTTTTGCAAACTTAATCGAATCTATTGTGTTTTACAAATAGTTAGTATAAATGGAAATAAAAATGACACTAATTACATGAATTGTTTTTTGTTTAATTCGTGTAATTAGTGTCGGATATGTTTTAAAAGAACGTGGTAGGTATTCTTTTAATTCAAGTGTTTTACAACATCTGCTTTTTCAATAAATCCCTTGTTTTCCCATGTTAATGCTTTGTTCTTATACAGCATCAAAACAGGCAATGCATCTATTTTAAGTTCTTTACAAAGTGCCTGGTTATCATCTGCATTTATCCGAATTACGGTTACTTTATCCGTCCTATCTTTTGAGATCTCATCCAAATAAGGTTTCATTTTTTTACAAGGAGCACACCAGTCGGCATAAAAATCTACCAATACTAATTTATCGGTAACCAATAACTGTTCAAACTGTTGTTTACTCATTCCCGGAGAAATAATGGATGCTTCAGTAGTTTCCGGCAGGTTTGCAGCTCTCCATTTCATGATGCCGCCATTGAGTTCGTATACTTGCTTAAAACCATCCTGTCTCATTTTGCTGGCGGCTGACGAACTTCTTCCTCCGCTTAAACAATATACAAAAACAGGTTTTGATTTATCGAGTTTTGAAATTTGCTCTTCAAAATTACTGTTGTTCCAATCAATGTTCTTTGAATTGACCAAATGACCTTTTTCAAATTCCTCGGGTGTACGCACATCAACAACAGGAGCCTGAGGCATGGCCTTTATTTTTTCTGCAAATTCGGTTGCCGAAAGATTGGTTTGGCTGGTTTGTCCGCTGGTACAACTAACTAATAAAGTTGAGTAAACGATAAGTGAATAGAGAACTGATTTCATAATTGATGCTTTTTAAATGTGAATGATTTTGTTTTGTCGAAATGAATAAAAAAGTTCATCCATATCAAACGTGAAAGTCGAAACGTGAGTGGCATCAATACGATCATTGATACAACGATAAAGGTGATGTATTGCCAGATCTCGGAATGAAACAAAAAAGTATCCAACGCCCAGGTAACCATGAACCAGCCTGCGGTTAATGCATAACTTACGTACATGGCGCCCTGAAAAAATCCGGGTTCCTTTTCATATTTTACCCCGCAACAACTGCACGATTCGTGCATCTTATCAAACTTTTTAAGGTTGAAAGGGTTGTGTGTAACAAATACATCTGTCTGGTGACACTGAGGGCATTTGTTTTTTAGGACGGAATAAAATACATCTGTTAGCATTATTTTGAGTGTTGGTTAATGATCTGTTCCAAATTACTTGCAGAAACTACACCTGATTGTCGCCATTTTACTTCTCCTTTTTGAAATAAGATAAGTGTTGGCACGCCTTGCACCTTATAGGCATTAGATGCATTGGGATTTTTGTCCACATCAATTTTTATAATGGTGGCTTTATCGCCTACTTTGTTTTTTAGATCATCTAAAATGGGTTTCATTGTTTTGCAAGGACCGCACCATTCCGCATAAAAATCAACCAATGTTGGTTTTTCGCTATTGATGATATCTGAGAATTTTGTTGACATTTTTTGTTTTTTTATTGGTAAATACTATACGAAATTAACTTTAATTTATTGTCGAATATATGAGCAACGACATGTTATTTAATTTTATGAGTTCTTAGTTTAAAACTACGCACATTATGTGCAATAATTTAGTTTCTAAAAAAATTTACTTGTTACCGTCATTGCGAGGAACGAAGCAATCTCAACCAAAGTATTGTATTAGATTGCTTCGTTCCTCGCAATGACGATCGCTATTTAATTTCTAGTTTTTTATTGTCCGGTTTAACAGCACAGGCATTTACTCCGCAACACCCGATATTACTAAAGGCCTGAAACAGGAGGAAAGCCGAAATTACACCTGCTAAAGCATCGTGGGTTTCCACCGCTTGAAAAGCGATGGAAATTCCCAGTCCTAATCGGAGCCATCTAACCCAGTTCCAACCCGTAAAAAGTGTTTCTTTTATCATTTTAGTTTGTTTTGTAAACTGCTCCAGCTTCCACCATTGTGAACCTCGGTATATCCGTTTGATTTTAAAATGCTTTTTGCGGATGCGCTTCGCATACCAGATGCACAGCAGGTAATGATTGTTTTCTTTTTGTCTTTTAGTTTACCAAGGTTGCTATTAAGTGTATCTACCGAAATGTTGATAGAACCCTTAATATGTCCGCCCGAATATTCACCTTTACTGCGTACATCCAATATAATAGCTCCTTTTTTTGCGAGCTCGGCATAGTCTACTTTGGGACCTAAGCCGAATAGATTTTTTAATGCTTGTATCATTTTATTTATTTTTGAGTTTGATAATAATTTACATCCATCCAAGAACCTGCGTTTACACATTCAATACCCTGTTGAGCAAGGAAGCCATGTACTTGTCCGCTTCTGCCGCCGGATGCGCAACACAATACGATGGGTGTTTTTAAGGATTTAACTTCATCCATACGGGAAGTGATCTCTTGCAATGGAATGTTGATGGAGCCTGCTACATGGCCACCTTGGAACTCAGCGGATGTACGTACATCTACTATGGTTCCTCTTTTTTCTTTTATGATTTTTTCTGCTGTCATGGTGATTGTTTTTATTTGGTTTTATAGTTTACCGAACCTGATTAAAAATTTAAAAAGGAATTCAGTTGTTAATTTGCTTCCGGATATCCAATATCAGAAAGTGCGGTAATCAATGATTGTCTGTTTACATTTTCATTTAGCGTAACAGTAACCAATTGTTTATCCTTATTTACGTCAACGGTGTTTACGCCTTCTATTTGTTTTAGCTTTTTTGTGATAGCATTTACACATGCTCCGCAACTAATATTTGATGCCGTTATTTTTTCTGTTTTCATTTTTCTTCTGTTTTCGGATTCTCTTTTTTGAAAATGTTTAAGAACAATGCTCCCATTAATGCTCCATAAGCGGTACTGTTAACCGGACTTGAAGTAATGGCACATGTTCCACTGGCACAGCCTACAAAATAGTAGTAGAAAAAGCCTGCAATTGCACCTAAAATAATTCCGATAATGGATAGCTTATGTTTAGTTATAAAGTTCATTTTTGAAAAGATTTAACAGCTTCGCTCAAGTCAAATATTTTAGGAGCTTGTTTAAGTTTATATTTAATGATGCTGCTCCCGGCGGCGCTTCGGTAACCCCCTGCACAATGCACCACAATTGGTTTATCTACAGGAATCTCATGAACACGTTCTCTTAATTCATGTAATGGAATATGGATACTGTCGGCAAAAGTAGTATTGGCATTTTTTTCTGACTGATTGCGAATATCAACAATGGTGAATGCTTTTTCATCAGTTCTTAATTGTTCACTGTCAAAGTTTTCCATTTCACTGTTCCCGAAATCAGAAGTGAAAGCTAATTCAATTTGTTTTTCGTAACCGATCTTTGCAATTCGTTTAATAAGTTCATCCAATACTGTTTCGCTTTCAGCTACCAGGTAAAATTTTTCGTTCGGATTTACAATGCTGCCCAACCAGGTTTCAAATTTGGTATCGTTCATTAAATTGATAGCATTTTTTAAATGCCCTTTTTTGAATTTCTCCTGTGGTCGGGTATCAATAATAGTAATGTCCGGGTTAAGAGAATTAGCGCAACCTACGCAGGTAACAGGTTCTCTTTTTTGCACATTTCCTATGCTTTTTGAATAAGGTTCAGCACCGCTTTTGTTGATGCCAACATTGAACGTAAAATATTTGGGAATGAATGGTTGGTCAGCCAATAGTTCTTTTACAAATTCCGCTTCCGTTCTGTTTTGTAAACTCCAGTTGTTAATTTTTTCTGCACCAATGGTACTTGTTTTTTGATCGCTTAAACCTTTGCCGCATAAGCTGCCGGCACCGTGTGCAGGATATACAAGCACATCGTTGGGCAAGGTCATTAACTTGTCTCTGAGCGAATGATACATATTTTTTGCTAACTCTGCTCTTTCTGCAGTGATGGCGCCTGCTTGCTCTCTCAGGTCGGGTCTTCCGCAATCGCCTATAAATAAAGTATCGCCGGTAAACACAGCTTTTTCCTTCCCTGCTTCGTCAATTGCTACAATGCTGATGCTATCCTGCGAATGTCCGGGAGTATTTAATGATTTTAATGTAATAGTTCCTAAAACAATGGCATCCCCTTCGTCAAATGTTTGATGTGGATAATCAGCACTTAACAATTTGCTTACGTAAATGGTGGCTCCTGTTGTGTTTTTAATTTCTAAATGACTGCTTACAAAATCGGCATGAGGATGCGTTTCGATAACAGCAATAATTTTTGCATTGTTTTGTTTTGCAAAATCATAATAAGGTTGAGGATCTCTTGCAGGATCTACCAATGCCATTTCTCCATTACTCATTATTGCGTAAGAGAAGTGCGCTAAGTTTTTATCTTCAAATTGTTTAATTTCCATGATATTTTTTTATTTGATGATTTAACGATACAAAGGTATAGTGCAGAAAAATGTTGTACAGCTACTTTTGTTACACTACTGAATTTAATTTTGAATTTTAGTAAAAAACAGCATTTTTAATGCGATTACAATCATCATAAATGCGAATGATTTTTTTAATATTTCCTGAGGAAGCTGTGTTGCGAATTTAGCTCCGAAATAACCTCCTATAAAGAAAAAGAAAGCCATGATCATTGCAACTTTGAAGTCGACCAACCCTTGTTGATAGTATTGAAATGCAGCTA
>CANFLQ010000155.1 GCA_947447995.1 Bacteroidota bacterium
AAAATGGTATAAAGATGAACTCAAATTTAAAGCATCAGATATGCAAGCAGGACATCAGTGGTTAATACTTTATTGTGGTAGATACTCTGGTTATATACTAAGCAACTGTTTTGTTTCAAAAGAATTATTAGAAAAAAAACAAAAGCAAATAAAAAATGTAGTTTTAAACTACAAAACGGGGAATGCTGACTTAACAGCAAGTAATAAAAGGGAGTTAGATTCATTAACAGCTCAATTAAAGAACTCCACTTTTAAAAATATCATTATAAAAGGTTATACAGATACTATTGGGAGTAAAATATATAACCAAAATTTATCGATGTTACGAGCAAAAAACGTATATGATTATTTTATTAATAAAGGGGAGGAGCAATCCTATTTAACTTTTTATGGTTATGGAATGGAAAAACCTATTGATAGTAACGAAACTATTGAAGGAAGGATTAAAAACAGAAGAGTTGAAATTATTATTAACTAAAAGATAAAAATAAATTACGGAGGGATTGAGCGGCCCCTCATATTTGGTTATGATTATTCCTTTGTCCTAATAAGCCACAAACCTAAAAATGTAAACGCCCCATTTACAATAAGCATTTCAAAGCCAAACTTATAACCGTTAAACAGGATTACAGAATAATCATTTAACAGAATACAAACAATTGGAGATAATATACAAACTAAAGGCACCAATTTATCTTTCACTTGTTTTTTGGTGAACAACCCAAAAGTATATAAGCCCAATAAAGGTCCGTATGTATAGCCGGCCCACGTAAATAAATTATTGATAACAGCATCGTTATTAATGAGTTTAAAAATTACGATTACCAATAATAATATTGCCGCAAATGAAAAATGTACCGTATGGCGAATCTTTGTTTTTTGCACTTCTGTTTTTGTTGTATCGTCTTTCAGCCCTAAAAAATCAATGCAAAAAACACTGGTTAATGCTGTCAAAGCGCCATCGGCACTTGGGTATGCCGCGGATATCAAACCAATAATAAAAAAAACAGCCGATAAAGTTCCTAAATGATTGAGTGCAATGGTTGGAAATACATTGTCGGAAATAATTTTACCATTAGCATCCATCATCAATGGAATTTGGGATTCATTGATATAGATGTATAAAAGAGCCCCCAGCACTAAAAACAAAATATTTACAAGCAATAAAACGAAGGTAAATGAAATCACATTTTTTTGAGCGTCGCCCAATGTTTTGCAACTGATATTTTTTTGCATCATTTCCTGATCCAATCCAGTCATGGCAATGGCTATAAACATACCGCCAAAAAATTGTTTCGGGAAAAATGATTTTAATTTCCAATCTTTAAAAATGATTTGCGAATAATTACTTTCAGCTATTCTATGGTATGCTTCACCTACTCCAATATGTAATTGATTCATTATAAATATAACCGATAACACTACCGATAATAACATGAATGTTGTTTGAAGTGTATCGGTATAAACAATTGTTTTTACACCACCTTGGTAAGTATACAACAAAATAAGTGCAATAAAAATAGACACAGTTACAAAAAAGGGAACACCTAAACCATCAAATACAAATACCTGCAATACATTCACCACAATGTACAAACGAAAAGCTGCACCAATAGTGCGTGATAAAATAAAAAAGAAAGCCCCGGTTTTGTAAGATGAATTTCCGAAACGCTGTTGTAAATAGGAATAGATAGATGTTAAATTCAATCGGTAATACAAGGGTAGTAATATAAATGCAATAACCATATAACCTAGCAAATAACCCAATATCACCTGCAAATAGCTGAACTGAGCAAGCCCAACAGAACCCGGAACAGAGATGAATGTTACACCTGATAAGGAAGCTCCAATCATTCCGTAAGCTACCAAATACCATTTTGAGGAACGATTGCCCACAAAAAAGCTTTCATTGTCTGCCCCTCTAGAAGTAAACCATGTTACCCCGAATAACAAAACAGAATAAACAATTACACAAATAAGAATGAGGTTAGACGACATAAATTAGTTCAAAGTTATTTAGTTTAAAGTCCAAAGTTTTTATCTTAACAAAAGAAATCATTTTAAGCAGGTTATTCACCTTAAACAATTTAGTATATTAACAAAGTTTTTCACAGTTATCATTACTTTTGTGACAGTTGGGAAATTAAAGGCTTTGTTAAACATTACAACTTTGAACTAAATAGCTTTAAACTTTGAACTAAATATATGTGCGGAATTGCAGGCATATTGGCATTTAATGAAAACGGGAAACGGCACTTGAATAAAATAAGTGCAGCAACCTATTCATTACTAAAGCGAGGTCCTGATGGTGAAGGAATTTACTTTCACAACAATGTTGCACTAGGTCACCGAAGATTATCTATCATAGATACCAGCAACGCCGCATCACAACCTTTTACTGATACTTCAGGAAGATATACCATTATTTTTAATGGTGAAATTTTTAATTATCCTCAATTACGCGATCAATTAAAAAGTAAGAGCATTCAATTTAAGTCGCAAAGTGATACCGAAGTTTTACTTTATTTATGGGTTACCGAACAAGAAAAATGTCTTGAAAAACTCGATGGTGAATTTGCATTTGCTATCTATGATAACGTAAACGAAGAAATTTTTATCGCCCGCGACAGGTTTGGAATAAAACCCTTGTATTATTATATAGATGAAAACCGATTCATTTTTGCCTCAGAAATGAAAGCCATTATGCAGTTTGATGTTCCTAAAAATATAGATACGGCATCGTTACAAATTTATCTTCATTTGAATTATATACCCACCCCCTTCTCTATTTTTAAAGATGTTTTTAAGTTAGATGCAGGAAATTATTTGATTGTAACAAAAGCCGGAAAATTAATTAAACAAGCATATTATGTTTTGCCGAAAATAACAGAATCGGAAACTACAAAATCGGTCATCAGCTACGAATCGGCACAAGAGCAATTAAAAAAACTATTGGAACAATCGGTAATTAATAGAATGATTGCTGATGTTCCTTTAGGAACATTTTTAAGCGGAGGTATCGACTCTTCTATCATTACAGCCATTGCAGCGCAGCACAATAAACATTTGAATACTTTTTCTATCGGTTATAAAAACGAACCGCTATTTGATGAAACGCATTATGCACAATTGGTAGCAAAAAAATACAATACCAATCATACCGTTTTTGAACTTAGTAATTCTAACCTGTTTGAAAACCTACACCAAGTGCTTGATTATATTGATGAACCATTTGCCGATTCATCAGCGTTAGCAGTTAATATTTTAAGCATGCACACCAAAAAGCATGTAACGGTTGCCCTTTCAGGCGATGGAGCGGATGAGTTATTTGGTGGGTATAACAAACATGCTGCGGAATTACAAGCTAGAAATGGAGGTTTAGCATCCGGTTTAATTGGCGCTGTACATCCCATTTTAAAACAATTACCAAAATCCAGAAACAGCAAAATAGGCAACAAGATCAGGCAATTAGAAAAATTTTCAGAAGGGATAAATCTGGATAAAAAAGGACGCTACTGGCGTTGGGCAGGCTTTACAAATGATAACGACATCGAAAATTTAATGCTGAAAAAATCAACGGATTACTCCGACAGAAAAAAAGAAATTTTAAAATACATTAATGATAATTATAATTCGGTGCTAAAAACGGATGTGCAATTGGTGTTGGAAAACGATATGCTTACCAAGGTTGATAGGATGAGCATGAGCCAAAGTCTTGAAGTACGCGTCCCTTTCCTTGACCATAAAATTGTAGACTTTGCTTTTACGTTACCTACAAATTTCAAAATAGATAACAAACAGCGTAAAAAAATATTAAAAGACGCTTTTAAATCCTACCTCCCCGAAGAACTTTATAACCGGGGAAAGCAAGGTTTTGAAGTGCCGCTTTTAAAGTGGTTTACTACCGATTTAAAGGCTATGATAACAAATGATTTGCTGAATGATGCATTTGTAAAAGAACAAGGTATATTTGACCCAGAAGGAATTTCAGCTTTAAAATCACAATTGTTTTCTAATAATCCCAACGATGCTGTAGCTAAGGTTTGGGGATTAATAGTTTTTCAATATTGGTGGAAAAAATATTTTGTTTAATAGAACACGGATTGGGCGAATTTAACGGATCAAAACGAATTTCAAAAACATCTATAAGATCAACTCTTTTAACCATTTTAAAATTACATCATTTTATCTGTGTTTATTCATTAAATTCGCCCAATCCGTGTTCTATTTTATTTAAGATTATCTATGCCTAAAATACTCCGTATCATCAATCGTTTTAATCTAGGGGGGCCAACCTACAATGTAGCCTACCTTAGTAAATATCTGTCGGAAGATTATGAAACAGTATTGGTTGGGGGTGAAAAAGATGATTCAGAGGAAAGTTCTGATTTTATTGTTGAAAATTTGGGATTAAAACCAATTGTAATTCCCGAAATGAGAAGGGCCATAAACCTTAAAAATGATTATGCAGCCTATCAAAAAATAAAAAAAATAATTGAAGAATTCAAACCCGATATTGTTCATACTCATGCTTCAAAAGCAGGAACCCTTGGACGTTTGGCTGCTCATTCATGCGGTGTACCTATTATTGTTCACACATTTCACGGGCACGTGTTTCATTCCTATTTTGGGAAATTTCAAACTACTTTTTATAAAAACATAGAACGTTTTTTAGCAAAAAAATCATCTGCAATTATTGCTATCAGCGATAAGCAAAAAGAAGAATTAGTTAATATT
>CANFLQ010000156.1 GCA_947447995.1 Bacteroidota bacterium
ACACTTGCAATCGCTTGGAAATTATTTTCGTACTTACCTTTTGAAGCTTTTTAATTTCAGCTATACTTTCTTTTATTGTAAACACTTTTGAATATGACATAGTTTTTTTTTACAAATTTACATTATTATATTTTAGTCCAATAAATATTTAAAAAAAGTTATCAACTTATTTGGACTAAAACATAATTGTAATTGGTCTAAAAGGTACGTTCACAGGGAAATTTATTGGTTATATTGACCCAAAAAAGTCTGATTTTATACATGAGAATTTTTATGATCTTGAGGTTTTAAGTGGAGAAATAAAAACGATAAAAGATAGCGCTCATATTCGCCATTGGGAAACGGGCGAGCCTGAAGAGTTTCAACCAGTTGAAAAATTCCTAACCAAACTACCTGAACTACTTAAATGTGAAATCTATTATCCCGATGGTAGTACAAAAAATTATGAAATAAATCTTCAAGAGCCAAAACTTTCAAACTACATTCTTTCAAATGGAATGAACGAAGTAAATAAAGTTTTTGGAGATATTACTGGCGAAATTTCTGGATATATAAAGCACTACGACATTCAAGATGTAGAAGTTGAAGTAGTTCCAGAAGCTGACGGAACACTTATTTATCCTCCTATTGCAAAATTAATTAAAACATCAAAGCAAACTGGTAGAACAGAAATCAACGGTAATTATAAAAGATGGGAATATTATAATTCTGACAACTCAACTTATTGGGGTAATTGGATTAAACAAAGCAATAACCCGGGCTTTTCTTTTTGGAGTTTCTTACTTGGTTTAATTCAAATTTTAGTTCTACTGGCTTTTATAATTCCAATTTTAACAGTAGGGTGGAAACTTATTTTACCACTTTTAATAATTGGCGGTCTCTTTTATCTTTTATCGACTTTCCAGCCAGTAATTGTAAGACTATGGAATTGGATAATTCAGTTAATTGGTTTTGCTTTTATTATGTTTTTGGTATTCGGTTTAATTTCGTTATTTATCAATCCTATTAACAACACTGTCAAGAAAAAATATGCAACGAATTCAAATGAGGAAGTGCAAAAAAACACAAACGACCCAATTACAGGCGACAGTATTATTTCCCATCATAGAATATGGCAGGACTATAACAATAAAGAATATTCAGGAAATATTGAAGTTAAAGTTTCCGATTATCAAAGCGTTAGCAATTTTAGAAATAAAATTTCCGTATCACCTCAAAACCCTAATCAATACAATTACATCGTTTCAAAAATTTATGACTTTGACAAAAACAAATTGAGTTTGCTCTATTTAATGTTTGACAGTTTAAAAACTAAACATAATTTAAGTGAAACAAAATTTGCCGAAGTAATTACTTCCTGCATACAGGATATTCCTTATACACTTGTTTTAGAAAATGATTGTAATGCAAACAGGTACAACGACAAATTCATTAGCGACTACCTTGGTAATGGTGGAAAGTGCGAAGGTTTTATAAAATTTGGATTACTTTCACCAACGGAATTTATGGGTAGTTTGATTGGAGATTGCGACACAAGGACGCTTTTATTATTTACTGTTTTAAACCATTATAATTATGATGTTGCAATGTTGGGCAGTGAACTTTATAAACATTCCATAATAGCAATTAACTTACCATATAATGGAATTTCAAAAACAATAAACGGAAAACAATATGTAATTTGGGAAACTACCGAACAAGGCATTCCGCCTGGTGTTATTCCTCGTGAGGTATCTGATATGCGGTTTTGGAATGTAACTTTAATCTCAAATAATAATCCATCAATATGACAACAAACATTGTAATTCTAATTTCAGTTTTAGTAAGCGGACTGCTTACCTTATTCATTCTAAATGCAATCGTAAATTCTCGAATAAAGAATAAGATTTCAGAAAACGAAACGCCATTGGCAGTGGACATTTTAAAAGCCATTCTGTTTTTATCGGGCGGACTTTTACTAAGTGAAATAACTACTTCATTTCAGACCTTGACAAAAGTATTGCCTAATAGTTTTACAGGTAACGACCTGCTTTTAAAAGAGTTTTCTTATTTCAGCATTTTTTTAGGCATAACAATATTGACGACTATTGTAATAGTTTGGCTCTCAACTTTAATGTATAGTTTAATCAGTAAAGGGAAGAGCATTTTTATTGAGGCGACAAACAATAATTTTAATGCTGTAATAATTTTTATCGGACTAATACTTGCTTTGACAATTGCATCAAAGACAGGATTAACTCCACTTTTTGACCAGTTTATTCCCTATCCGACAATGCCGATTTATCACTAACTTATCTAAAAAAACAAAGACATGGGAGATTTTTTTTCAAAACTAAAAGGGATAGTTGGCTTATTATTTTTAGGTTTTATTATAGTAATGTTTGTATTGAGTAAATGCAATAAATCCGATGGTTCATCCAGTTATAAAACGACTGAAAATGGTGATTTAAATAATACATTTAGTGAAGCGAAAGAATCAACTGAAGAACAAAGACTACTGCAAGAAAAGCAAAAATTAGTTTCGGAAGGTTGGGAGGAAAAAGGAATGGAAAATGGCTTAATGCCATCGTGCTATAATTTTAAGCCCAAAAGTGACAAATCTATTGATAACAATTTAGAAATAAACGTTGGAGGCGGGACAGATGTTGTCGTTAAATTAATGAAGATGAGTTCTGAAAAATGTATTAGGTATGTCTTTATCAATAGTGGTTCAAGCTACCAAATAAGAAATATTCCTCAAGGTATTTATTATTTGAAAATAGCATATGGTAAAGAATGGCTATCAAAAGTTGAAAACAATCAGTGTGTAGGTAAATTTATCCGTAATCCTTTGTATGAAAAAGGGGAAGATATTATGGACTTTACAATTAAGCGAACTGACGATGGATATAGTATTCCAAGTTTTAGATTGAGCTTAGACGTTGTATCCTCAAACCTATCGAATTCATTTTCTTCTCATAATATTTCAGAAAATGATTTTAACAACTAATATGGAAAAGGCAACGAAAGTAATATTATCGGGATTGTTTTTTCTTTGCGTTTTGGATATGCCTTATGGATTTTACCTACTCGTGAGGTTCGCAGGACTTATAGGCTTTGCAATTTTAGCCTATCAAGCAAACCAAAAGAATAAACAGAAGGAAATGATAATTTACGGTGGACTTGCGTTGCTATTTCAGCCTTTAATCAAAATTCCATTAGGTAGAGAATTGTGGAATCTAATAGATGTGATTGTAGGAATTGGCTTAATTGTGTCAATTTTTATAAAAAGGAGACCTCTATAAAAAACTAAAGCCAGTTTCATCACCAACACGAGTTTGGGAGAGGAGGAACTGGCATAACGACACAAAGATAAGAAAGATATATGGCTTTCTCCAAATTTTTTCGCATTTTTGTTTCCCAAAATGACGGAAATCAAATTAAAATACTACTTATCAAGTCCTCGTTTCAATGTTTATCTTGCTCAAACGGATAATGATTTCGAAAAAGCATATCGCTTATATAAAGCAAATATAGAATTATCGGAAGCTTTTTACCCTGTTTTATCGGTCTTGGAAATTTGCCTTCGTAATGCTATAAACGAGCAACTGAAACAACATTTTAATGATCCATATTGGTTCAAAAATCATTTACCGTCGGAATTTAGATCATACATTACGGAGGCAGAACAGAAAATCATATCACAGCGGAAAACCGTAACAGCAGACAAAATAATTGCCGAACTTAATTTTGGATTTTGGAACAGATTATTTAACCGCAATTATACAAGCCTACTTTGGAAACCCTTACGACTGATATTCAAAAACACTCCTAAACATTTACGCCAAAGGGACACCGTTGCAGACTATCTTTACCGTATTAGAAAACTTCGGAATAGAGTTTATCATTACGAACCTATTTTCCGGAATTTGCAAGACGTTGAAAAGCAATATAAGGAAATGATTGACTTTATTACGTGGTTAGACCAAGACTTGCCGAAATTACTGGACGACATTGACCGTTTTAAGGAAATATATAGCAAGGCAAAAGCAATATAGCCACCACACAGGTCAAGCACATTTAAAAACCGCTAAAGCCTTCACACATCCAAAGTTTTTAAATAAGCTTGCCCTTTTTACTTCCCACCTGTGTATTTTTCTCCCCTCAAAAACAAAATTTACTTTCCCTCGCACACCGACACTTTAGAGAGTGCTAACTTTCAGCAGACGTTTTTCATAGCAAGAAAAAGAAAATCGCCCTAGTGCATAACAGCAAGCAAGCTCAAGCGGCAGTGAGTGCAAGGGCTACGGCATTAGTTAAAGCCTGCTTCGCAGAAATTTATTTTATTTGCCTCCGCTTGGGTAGTTTAGTATCTTTGAATTAAGTTAGTGCAAACTTGACAGGGAAGTATTTCAAAATGCCGCCTGCGCCTGCTTGCCAACCGTTAGTAGCAAGGCGTAAAAGACCGACAATTACTTTTATCTTCGTGCAAGAAAACGGAAAAAGAAAAATGAAATCACATTACAACCTCACACTCGGCGACCCCACAAAAAGTAAATTTTGTTTTTTTGCCACCGCTCCTGTGTATAAAGAAAAATTGCCACCGCTCAATTTTTTGTCATGTTTTTTGTCCTCCGCTTCGTTTAGCACATTTGCTGTTTATTTTTTGGTATGCGTAAGAAAAAATACGCATACCAAAAAATTGGCTGCGCCACCAACAGCAAAAGAGCTAAACC
>CANFLQ010000157.1 GCA_947447995.1 Bacteroidota bacterium
CGGAAGACAGCTCATCGTTTGAGTTGCTTTATAAATTTTACTTTCCCACTATCGCTTCCTACATAAAACAAAATCTTGGGAATAATGAAGATGCCGAAGACATTTTTCAAGAAGCAATAATTGTTTTACTTCAAAAAGTAAGACAGCCCGATTTCATTTTGACTTCATCATTAAAAACATATTTATATGCAGTAGCTAAAAACTTATGGCTCAAACGACTTAGAGACAACAAGATAAAAACTGTAGACAATGAATTACGCTTAATAACTTATAGGGCTGAAACAGAATCTATTGAAATAGAACCAGAAAAGTCAAAAGAAGAAAAAGTTGAAAATTGGTTGCTAAAAATTACAAGGAATTGCCAAAATATTTTGAAAGCATTGTTTTTCTATGAAGTACCAATGGACAGCTTAATGGTAAAAATGGGCTGGAAGAATAAACATACTGCAAGTAATCAGAAACATAAGTGCATTCAACAAATAAAAAATGTAAAAGAAAAAGAGGCTTGATAGCCTCTTTTTTCGTTTCAAAAATATTTTTATAATGCGTGGGTGATTTTTTAAAGTTATTGGTATCAATATCTATAATTTAAAAAATAGAAAATGAAAAACTTAAAATTAATTACTGCCCTCTTTTTAATGGCAACGAGTTTTGTGTCTTACGGACAGGAAACAAGTAGTACACAATCTACAACACCTGAAATCAAAGTAATTGCAGTTGTAAATCGAGCCAATTGGTGTGGTGTATGCAAAGCACATGGCGAAAAATTTGGCAACAATATTATGCCTTATACTACAAAAGGTTTAGCAATTGTTATGAATGATTTGACAAATGAAACTACCATTGCAAAGTCAAAAGCTGACCTTAAAAAATCATCGCTTTACAAAACAATTTATAAAACAAACCGAAAAGGTGTAGGAAGAATGATGCAAGTTTGTGGTATTGTTCACGGAAAAGACAAATCGATGGCATCAGGTATTGTAACTTTCATTGACGCAAAAACATTCAACGTTTTAAGCGAAACAAGCATTGCAATTACTGACTTAGAAATGAAAACAATTATTGATAACCTTTTAAAATTATAACAATGAAACCAAGAACAAAAATAATCCTTTGCATAATTTCGGTAGTCTTGACAGCAATGTGTATTTATCATTTTTTTGGATAATCAATTAAAACTAAAAAACATGAAAGAGTCAATAAACATTTGGGGAATAAAAGAATACGAGGGCGATGGAGTAAGTTGCCCAATTATTCCTACTAATTTACCTTGGTATAAAAAACTTACTTTGACATTTTTCCGTTTTGGAGTTTGCCCTGCTTGTGTTACAATGAGTTTAACATATAGCATTGGTAAGTTTTTAGGAATTTCCAAACCCCTTGATAGGCGAAATGTTCATCAATAAAACAAATGAAATTACGGAGCAGTTGATTGTCATTTCAGCATTTGTTGGTGTTCCAAAGCATAAAAAAAGCCCTTGCAGGTGTTATTTCACCTGCAAGATTCGCAAGCCAAAAATCGTATTCAAAAATAACAATCCATTCCATAATTTTTTGTTGATGATAATACCAATAAAGTCTGAAATTAACACAGATTTTTATTCGCGAAAATTCGTTCAATTCGTCTAATCCGTGTTCTATATAAGTTCCTGCTCCTCAAATTTAATTCCCAACAATTCCAACTCTGCCAATAAAGGTTCGTAAATTTCTTTAATGGTTGGTATTACAACACCACGCACTTTTATTTTATCCTGCAAAATTAATTTAGAGGCTATAGCCAATGGCAAACCCACTGTTTTAGCCATTGCTGTATACATTTGATTTTCGCCTTTTACTACCAGTGTAGCATTTATTTTTTTGTTTTCCTTATTACTTGTCATGTATTCAAACTGATGTTGCATCACAATCATATCTTTATCGTGTTCTGTCAATTTCCACTTTTCTTCTAACAACTCTTGTAATATTTCCGCCGGACTAGCAGCTTGTTGAATAGCAGGGTTTTTAATCCCAATCTTTTTGTCTTCAAATATCCCCAACCACTCTATTTTACTAATTGTTTCAGCATCGGCTTCATTGCCCATAAATACTATCAATTTTTCTTTTACTGATTGTTTTCCTGCCGGCAAATAGGCTTCTAACAATTCTCGATAAGTTAATGTTTGTGGCGATTCAATTTTATAGGTATCATCCGTTAAACCCAATTTAACCAATACATTCCAGGCTTTGCAATACCCTTCCATCCTCAACGTACCACGCAACATAGTAGGAATAGTAGCGATGTTGTATAATTTCCGGTAAGATAACGAGTCGCGATTAGCATAGCCTTCAAAACTTATATTACTCAACTTATTATTGGCATCCGGAATAGCAATGTCAATGTGTTCAATTTGGGTAAACAAACGGTTGTAAGGAATGTATTTATAAAGTCCGCCTTCAATGTATTGAGCGGTGCTTTGTCCCGCCAACACTACATTACGTGGGTTCCACGTAAATTTATATCCCCACGGATTATCATTAAATTCGGGTGCAACCAAGCCTCCGCAATAGGATTTAAATGAAGTAATCTTTCCATCCTGAGCATGTATTTTATCAATCACTTTCATCGCAGAAGCGTGGTCAATACCAGGATCCAGGCCTGTTTCATTTAATAAAATAATCCCTGAACGTTTTGCTTCTTCGTTCAAATCCCCCATTTCTTTTGAAACATAGGATGCCGTTACCAAATGTTTTTTAAAACGAATACAATCCTTTGCAACATTCAAGTGCATAAACGCAGGCAACATAGAGATTACAATATCTGCTTTTGAAATTTCTTCTTCCCGTTGTTGTTGATTGTTCACATCAAAAACAATAGCTCTGGAATTAGCATGATCATTGGTTTTTTGTTTCACCAAATCAATGGAAACATCACCAACAGTCACTTTCCAATTCTCTTTGGATGAATTTTCCAACAGATAGTTGATGAGTGATGACGAAGACCGTCCGGCACCTATAACTAAGATATTTTTCATATACGCGTATTAAGTTTAAACCCTAAAGTTAAAAATTATAAGGTATTTAATCTATTAATTTTTCTAAAAATCAACATAAAAAACCAACATAAATTATGAGGCAAATAAATGCAACTATAATAATTAGATATCGTAAAATGCCCACAGATTAATAATTTTAATAAACAATTTTAAAAAGGAGGAAAAATGAAAAATGCATTTAATGAACACCCGTTTTCGGTTTCAAAATATACCGTTCTTATACTTTGTTTTTTAATCTTCAGTAATGTTTCTTTTTCTCAAAAAGTAAAAGATAAATTATTGGAAGGAAAAATATTTACAGCTGAACTGACCGTAAAAGGTAAAAAACCAAAGCCAATGGAAGATGAATTAAGTTTTAAAGGCGGAAAATTTAATTCAAAAACAATGAAAACCGAAAATCAATTTAAACCGGCAGACTATACTGTTAGTGTTGATTCCACTTCGGACGAAAAACCAATCACCTTTGAATGCGATAGTAAAAACGGTGATGATGAAATAATGCATTGGACCGGAACAATTACCGGAGAAGCCATAGCCGGAACAGCCACTTTATCAAAAAAAGAAAAAGTGAAAAAAGAGTATGATTTTACCGGAACATTAAAAACAAAGAAAAAATAGATTTTTATTTAGTTCTATAATTGCCACAGATTCACAGATTTTTAAATATGAAAAAATCTATAAATCTGTGGCAACTATTTTTTTAACTTTGCCTGCATGACAAAACGATTTTTAGCATTTAGCGGATTTTCAGGAGCAATGGCCGTTGCGTTGGGCGCAATGGGCGCTCATTATTTGAAACAGCAATTAGAAGCAGGCCTGATTACTTTAACTAACCTTCAAACCTTTGAAACGGCTGTTAAATATCAGATATACCATACCATTGCATTGCTACTGGTAGCTTTACTTGCCGAAAAATTTCATGCTAAAAGACTACAAAAAGCAGGCGTTTGTTTTATGATTGGTATTGTCCTTTTTTCAGGATCCTTGTATCTGCTTTCAACTGCAAGTCTTTTTGGCATAGGTAATTTAAGATGGCTTGGACCTATAACACCCATTGGTGGATTATTTTTTATTGCCGGCTGGATATTGATGGGGCTTTCGGGAATAAATGAAAAAAGTGAATAGACAGTTGATAGTTATTTGCGAATAGTTAATAGCTGAATTAACATTTTTTGATAAAAATTTTCAATTACTACAACATCCTACTTTTCCCTAATTACTAATCGCTTTTAACTATTAACTATATGTATACAAACTACAAAGAATTGATGCGTAAAATTGCAGATGTGCAATACGCTGCTGCTGTTTTAAACTGGGATCAGGAAACGTATATGCCTAAAAAAGGTGCCGACCTCAGAGCTCAACAATTATCGACATTGGCCGGAATTGCGCATGAATTGTCTACTTCCGAAGAATTGGGAAATTTATTGAATCAATTAAGTGGCGATACCTCGTTAAGTGAAAAAGAAAAACGCAACATTAAAGAATCACTAAAAAAATACACCGACAATAAAAAATACACTACCGAATTTGTAAAAGAACTCAGCAAAACAGTTTCTGAAACCTTTCAGGCATGGCACAAAGCAAAGGAAAACAACGATTTTGCTTCATACTC
>CANFLQ010000158.1 GCA_947447995.1 Bacteroidota bacterium
CTCTATAAAAAGATATCCTTCTTTTTAAAATTGCATACTACTTTAAAAGCTTTGTAATACTTGGTAGGGCTGCCGATGCATCAGTTCAACTCAGGATTAAATCGAACCTTCGCGAAAAGCGAAGCTGCGTTTAATCCTTATATGTTAGTAGCTAGGGCGTACTTTTTTTCTTGCTATGAAATACGTCTGCTGAAAGTTTGCACGAACGAGTGTCGGTGTGCGGAGAAAAGTAAATTTTGTTTTTGAGGGGGGATTTTTCACGTTACTCAAACACAGGTGGGGAGATAAAATTGACAAGCTTTTTTGCAAAATTTGGATTGCAGGGTGGAATTGTGGGTTTTGCAAATGGGCTTGGCAATTGTGGGGAGATTAACACAGAGGTCTATATACAAAGGTTTACAGAGGATTCCTACAATTTAAGTTTAAGGGTCTGCCGTTTTATTTTAGAAGTCGGTCGATTTGAAACCGCAGGTCGGAACTTTGTGTCCGCAGGAGGTAGTTTTGAAGTCGCAGGAGATAACTTTGAAACCGCAGGTCGAAGGTTTGGAATAGCAGGTCTAAGTTATGCAACCGCAGGTCTTATGTTTTAAAATTCAGCTCAAGGTTTGGTGTCCGCAGTTGCAAGGTCTAAAAATGCAGTAAGAAGCTTTGAACTTGATGTCGGTCGTTTGCTCCTTACTGCCATTAATTTTAATTATTTAACGGTCTTAATACAATTCTTTTCATTTTCTTTTTATTAGTAAGTAAAAAATCCTTACTAAAATTACAACATCTATAGTTCCAACAATATATTGTACAACATATTGTTCCTTAGAGCGACATGGAGGACAGTAGGTATTTGGTAAACAAGGTTCACATAATGGTTGAAAATATTTAAAAAGTAAAAAGCCTAATAGTGTTACAACAGCTAATAAAAGTATTAATTGAAATGCACTATTTTTTAGGGTTGTCAATGTCGATTTCATGTTTATATGTTTTACCACTATTATTTTTATCTGATTGAAATATATTTAATCCTTTAACTGCATCTCCAACTATTCCATTAATATTTCTTTGATCAACCTTTCCATTTGAATCGCCCATCATATTACCTTCCCATCCTTTATTTGTTCCTCCTGCATCTGTATATTGGTCACCCAATCCTAGAATATGACCCACTTCATGAGGTGCAGGGTCGTCTTGTGCAAGAGAACTTCCATTTCTACCAACTCCACGCCACTCGCCTTCATCTCCTCCTTGAACATTAGAACGAGATACATCCTTTATTGATGATCCCACTTCAACAAAATTTTCTCTATTAGAAGGATTCCAACTATCAGGTATAACTGTTGGATCATTTTTTTCTTTTCCTTCATACAAATCAATTTTAATATCAAACTTTACATCATAAGTCTTTCCTGTTTCTGCATCGGTATAAGACCATCCCTTTCCGTTACTTTGGGCTCCCCAAGTTTTCATAACATCCGCTTGCATTTGTTTAGCATTAGCGGCAGTAGCTCCAGAACCATACAAGTGAATTTGTGCACTTACAGTTATACTATTCCCCTTGATGCTAATTATGCCGTCTTTTCCGTCAGGGTCTTTATAAATAATCGGATTATTATTAAATGCAGCATAGGGAGACCATCCAGCATATTTGGAAGCGTGAGGGTCAGTGCTAATAAATCTACCTAATCTTGCATCATACATTCTCGCCCCGAAATCATAAGCAAAAGCAACAGGATCAATAATAAAATTTTTGTTGCTTGTGGTGTCCACCGATGCAATGTTTTTTGTTTCAGTATTAAAAACAAAATGTCCGTAGTTTTCTAGTTTTTTATGTTCAAACACTTCTTGAAATGTTCCATGAGAAAGCGACCAATATTTTTCATCGTCTTTGCTTTTAGGTTTTACCGTAGTGAAAGGGCTTGGATTTTTGTCGGCATAAAGTGAACCATTATTTTCATCACTAAATCCATTCATTACTAATTGTTGCATATCCAAAGGCATTTGGCGGTAACCTAATTGATAAAGTTTTGAAAGGTGTTTTTGTAATAGCAATACTGTTCCCGAAATACGAGTGTCTTTTTTTAGTTGGTTAATATCATTGATATTATTTTTCAACGCATAGCGGATTACTTTTTCATCTAATACTTGTTGTTTTAAAAGTAGAGCATTTAAGTTTAAAGAATCATATTTTAAAGCTAGTTCAGCACACTTTAAAATAAAGGCATCGTTTTTTGTATGGAATTTATGCTCATAGCTTTTAGCAAGATTAACTAAACATAAGCCAATGCTTTCCTTTTCATTAAAGCCTCTTAATGCAATTCCGCTCATAATTGCTTCGGTGGTGGTATAGGTAAGGGTTTGAATCATTCCATCGCCGGGATGTCCGGCGGTAGCCAATTCTACATTATAAAAATCTCCTTTGTGATCTTGATGCTGAATATAAATGTGTTGTGGGGCGGTACATATTTTAGCGTCTGCGCCTAATCTGTTTGCTAATATTTTATATAATCCAGTTAGAGCAAAACAGTTTCCTTTTTGCTCGTTTGATGTAATTAAATTAAGAACCTGAGAATTTGACCAGTCTTTCATTCCAAAAGGGTCGTTTGAAGCATAGGCAAAAGAGGGGTGAATGAATGGAAAAATAGTAGTTGTATCTGTAATGTATTTAAAAATAGCCCAATTTTTTAGTGCTTTGTTGTATAGTTCCTTTTTTTCTTCTTCGGTATAACGTATGTCGTCTAAGTTAAATCTTCCGTTTGAATTTACTTGAACGTTAAAATTCATGGTGTCGCTTTTGTCATTTGCTTCCATTAATTTTTGAACCCAAAGTAAATGACCAGCAATCTTTTTTTGAAAATCTGTATATGAATATTCATTGTTCCAATACGCATTTTCACTTGTAAAAACAGCCTTTTCAAAATCGGCAGGTTGTTTTCCTTCTACCATCGCTTTTAATTCGATAAAGGCATTGTTATACTGAATTTTTGAACTCTCGGGTTGTTCCGTAGCCATCAATGTTGTTGATATAATACAGATTGAAAGGCTTAATAAAATAAGTTTGTTTTTCATGGTTGCGTAAAGTTAATTGTAAAGTTAATATGTTGTAAATAAATTCTTTTTGGATTTGGCATCAATTTGTTTGGCAGTTTGCAATTTCCCTTTTTCGTCGTAATATTCCATCATTCTTATGTACTCGCTTTCGGGAAAATCTTGTATTCCCAAACTGCTCACCTTTTCCATATATCCCTGCAAGTTCTTATATGCTTCCATTACATCAGGGTATTTTTTTATTTCGCTCATGTTTTTGATTCCTTTTTCTTTCACCTTTCTATTAAAGGTGTCTGCATATAATCGCTTGTTCAAATAATCATTTGCCGTATTGACATATTCTACATTGGGAAAGTAGGGAGCAGAAATGCTCATACATTCTTTAATAAATTTTCTATCTGAAAGCCAATGTTCCTGTACAAAGTTTACTGCTAAATCAATCATTACCGTTGCAACAATTTGTTTTTTATTCAGATTATTCATGTAAATATTGTTCTTTTTTGCTTTCGCCATTGCAGGAAGTGTTTCAAGATAAAATGCATCGGGCAAAAAACGGTCAACGGTAGTTTCATAGTTGAGCATTGTTCCTTTATTGTTTTTGTAGCGGATAAATGAATGCGTAGGATTGTAAGAAAGAAAGGTTTCTACTCCAAGTGCCTCCGCTAAAATAAGGTAAGTAACAGGTAGGGTGTGGCATTGTCCTGTTCCTGTTGCTAATGTTTTGGTTACAAAATAATTTCTTCTGTCTTCTGCTGAAGTGTAATCAATATAGTCGTAATAATATGGAGTATGTGATTTTTTAGATACGGGCATTTGGTCGATACTCTTTGCTCCAACATATAAAGTGTCGGATAAAAACTTTTGGATGCCAAGATGTAAAGCCTCGGGGTCTTTTAGATTATATCCGTTCTCCATTAACCATTGTTTAATAAATTTTGTATTCTCTTGTATTGTCTTATTATATTCTTCATACGATAAATGCAGGTTTCCAAAAGCCGATTCGGAATTATAATAGGCATCTTTAATGGATAGCGGTTTTTCACCGCTTAACATTTTTTTGATGTTTTCTTTTGCTTTGGTATAATTTGGCAAGTCGTTTAAATATGTCGAAGAACTATAATATCCATTTTCGCCGATTACGTGGCTGGCGTAACTAACCTCTTGTAATGTTTGGTACAAATCCTCTTGTGCCCTCATTTGTGGCGAATGTTGATTGAAATTATTTTCTTCACTTGGATGATAGTATTGTGATTGTTGATTCATTTGATTTGGGGTATGACTATATTGAATCATTTGGTCTGCCGTTTTAGGTTGTAAAGCAGCTCCATAAGGATTGGAGTTTTGTGGAGTTTGAAATTGTCCAGATGCAGTATTTGCTATGGAAAACAAAACTGTCGTAAACCACAACACTACCCACGAAGGGGAGGGGAGGGAGAATTTTTTGGCATGTGTTTTTGTTTTGCGGGCGGGGTTTAGCTCTTTTGCTGTTGGTGGCGCAGCCAATTTTTTGGTATGCGTATTTTTTCTTACGCATACCAAAAAATAAACAGCAAATGTGCTAAACGAAGCGGAGGACAAAAACCATGACAAA
>CANFLQ010000159.1 GCA_947447995.1 Bacteroidota bacterium
AAATACTTACGGAGTTTTGCAATATAAACATCCATACTGCGGCCGCTAAAATAATTATCGTCGTGCCAAATACTTTTAAGGGCAAAATTTCTATCCAGTATATCGTTGGCATTTAAACAAAGTAGTTTTAATAAGTCGGCTTCTTTGGTAGTTAGCTTTTGTTGTGTACCTTCAATTTCAATGAACTGATGTACATAATCAAAGGTGTATTTACCGATTTTAAATTCGTTTTTGGTTTCTGATACAGAAGGTTTATTTTCTGTTCTTCTTAATATAGCAATAATGCGCATCAGCAATTCCTCCATGCTAAACGGCTTGGTAATGTAATCATCCGCTCCAGCAGTAAAACCTTCAATAGCATCTTCTTTCATCGACTTAGCCGTTAAAAAAACAATGGGCACTTTATTGTCGATTGCTCTTATTTCTTTTGCCAGCGTATAGCCATCTTTAATAGGCATCATCACATCCAGAATACAAATATTAAATTTGTCTTTTGAAAAAACAGTATAGCCCTCTTTACCATTTTTTGCTAAAACGGTGGAATAGCCTTTGGCTTCTAAATATTCCTTTAAAAGCATCCCTAAGTTAGGGTCGTCTTCAACCAATAATACTTTTATTTTGTTCATTTTAAAGCCCCTCCAACCTCCCCAAAGGGGAGGCTTTTTTATTTTATTTAATTATTATATTTAAACCCTCAATCTCCTCCCTTTCGGGGAATTCGGGAGAGGCTTAATTATTCGGTAAATATACAGTGAAGGTGCTTCCTTCGCCAATAGTACTTTCAACACTTATTATACCTCTATGTTTTTCAACTACGGCTTTTACATAACTCAATCCCAACCCAAAACCTTTTACATTGTGAACATTTCCTGTGGGTACACGATACATGGTATCAAATATACGTTTTTGATCTTCTTTACTTATTCCTATTCCATTGTCCTGAACGGATATAAAAATACCTGCATCGTCGTTTCTGGTACTAATTAAAATCTTGGGTTTTTCGTTGGAGTACTTTAAAGCATTATCTATTAAATTAAAAACAATATTGGTTACGTGAACCCTGTCGGCATTAATAACCGGAGCTATTGCATTTAACTGAGTTGTAATCTCACCATCTTTATTTTCTACCTGCAATTTAATGTTGTCAATGGTTTGTTCTATCAAATTATGAATATCAATACTTTGTATCTTTAATTTCAATTCCCCTTTATCCAATATGGCTGTTTGCAGAATATTTTCTACTAACAAACTCAACCGTTTGTTTTCATCACCAATCATTTTTACATAATTAAAAAAGCGTTCGGGCGATTTTTCAATCGTTTTATCGTTCAGCATTTCACATGCCAGAGATATGGTTGAAATAGGAGTTTTAAACTCATGCGTCATATTGCTGATAAAATCGTTTTTTATTTCGGACAGTTTTTTTTGTTTAAAAACCGTTGAAACAATGTAATAAAATGAAAAAATAATCACTAATAGCAATATACCTGATACTGTTAACATGGATAATAAAGAGCGTAATAAATAGTTGCGTTGAGATAGAAAATGAACAGCCAAGTATTGTGGTTTAATATAAATATTGTCGGGCGATAAGTTTACTTTGTAGTTGGAAGAATATAATAATTTTTCTTTTTTCGAAAGTTTATTGGAATCGCTTGGCATATCTTTAGAAGGCATAATGCCAAATACATAATTGGCTGTAATACCTTTCTCCAATAGTTCAGCTTTGAGGATAGAGTCCAATAATAACGTATCAATTTTAGGATTATAGTCGTTGTAAATATTAATACTTACCAGCTCATCAAAAATATCGTTTACTATATCTTCGCTTTTCGAAAGCGACTTATTTCTAATCTCATCCGAATTAAAACGCTGCATATAATTAGGCACATCAATTTCGGTTTTCATGTCCATTTGCGGAGAAACGCTATCGCTGGTAAAATCCTTATGCCTGGCCTTTTTAACAATCACACCGTTGGAGTCGGATGAATATTCTTCATAAATTTTTACATTTACTTTGTCTTTTTTTAAAGCGAAATTATTTTTTCTTGTTTTAGAGTTAGTTAGGAACTCTGCACTTTGGGTTAATGAATCCTGTGGTGATGCTACACGAATTCCCTGCGTACGAAAATTAAATCGTTTGGTTATTTTGGCGGCGGTTTTTTGTTTTTCGATTTTAAATACCACCTTATTCAATGCCTCGTTCACATGCGTTTCAAAGCGTTGCTTTTCCAACGAAATAGCATTTTGTATCCAGTACATTTGAATACCAATTAAACCCAACAAGGCTATGCTCGCTAAAACTACAATACTATTTACGTTGCTTTTTTTCATGCGGGTAAAAATTCCTATCAAAAATACGTGATAAAACTCCGATTGGTAGTATTATCTGAAAAATATTTAAAAAATTTTTAACCACATAGAAACATAGGAAATATTAATACTTCGGTAATAATTTAAAGTATTCGTTTACTAATGTTTTTTGTCCTTGTTTAAAGATATTAGAACAATTAAAATTTATTAATATGCCTTTAGGCAATTTTAAGAGTTTCATATAGGTTAGAAGCTGCGCTTCAAACACATTAGTCATTTCCTGAACAGATTTCAATTCAACTATCAAGCAATTTTCTATAAATAAATCACACCTAAAATCTATATTCAACTCCTTTTCTTTATAAAGTGCGGGTATTTTCATCTCTGTTAAAAAATTTATTTTTCTATGTGCTAATTCTTCTCTTAAACATTGATGGTAAACCGTTTCGAGTAAACCCCTACCCATAATTTTGTGTACTTCAATTGCTGCACCAATTGTTTCATAGGTTAACTCATCCAAATATTTTTGTGTTATCATTTTTGTTACAGAATTATTAACCTATGTTTCTATGTGGTTAATTTTTTAATTCTTATTAATTAAATCAAAGTTTCCCGGCAAGCACGCAGGTTTTTTTGTAGTGTTTTACTTTACCTGTTAAATCAAAGGCTTCCACAAAAAAGATATAAATACCGATCTTGGCTTTTTCACGATTTTCATCAATGCCATCCCAAGTGAATGTTCCGATTGTTCCTAATAATTCATTTTTGATAAGTTGTTTTACAGAACGCCCCTTGCTATCATAAATAGTAACGTTTGCCATTAAACCTGAAGTTTCGAAATGATAATTGATATTCACAATATCATTCAGTCCATCTTCGTCTGGCGAAAAAATATCAGGCTTTATTTCAATTGCATTATCCGTTTCCCCTGCTTTATTATATTCAGAATTTTTATACCCGGGAGTTGCAAAACCAATGGCTTCAGCCGCCGAATGCCAATTGCTTTTATCCTGTGTAGGGCAATCAAAATCAATACGCTCCAGCGAAACACCTTTAGTAGCAGTTAGTAGTGTGAAGTGCATTTTTTCATCGTATCTGAACAGATCAATAATGCCGGCTGTATTTGCCAAACAAACCGTTCCGCTTGCTGGACTCATGGTTGGCATACTTTTCATATCTAAAAAGCCATTTGGGTTGTTAGTAGTGTACTGACTTTTAACCGCTGCACTGTTCTCGCTTAACAATACATAGTGCATCGGACGCATTAAATACGTTTCTGTTGTAATGTGTTCAATACTTACAAGTACATTATTAATGGTATCGTATTGCGATAAGGTAATTGTTTTTAGGTCAATCACTTTGTTAGAACGATTATAAATTTCCACAAAATCGAAACCGTTGGTATTGGGGTCGGCTAAAATTTCATTAATCACAATATCGTTTGCTGTCGCTATTTCAGGGATTATAAAACCTGCCGTATTGTTTTGTCCGACGGAATTTCCTGCACAATCAACAACGGAATTTGCCAATGCTAGTGTATAATCAATTCCTGATTTCAAAGGTGTAGTCAAAATCAATTGTACGCTTTTGTTATCATCCGCAACTGTATTTATATGTGTAGGATTGCCTGCTCCATTATCAATACTATATGCTGCAATATTTGTTGCTGCTGTCATATCCATGTATTCACTAAACTTCAACTGAATAATTGTATTTGAAACAGCCACTGCACTCAATAGTTTTGGTGCTGTTGTATCTGCAAGCGAATATGTTGAATTAATTTTACCTGGTGTACCGCCAATACTATTATTACTTGCTATCCAATAATTAGAAACCGGACAATTAATATTCTCATTCGGATTGATCAACTCCAAGGACCAACCACCTTGTTTTTTAATATCATCCTGATACCAAGTATCTGAATAACTAATAGAATCAATTATATCGCTCGTAGCTTTTTTTAAATAAATATGATCACCTGCATTATTTAAAGAAGGAAAACTACTCACCCCTAAAACATTTCCAAACGGATTATATAAAGCAGTATCGGCTTTATTACAAATTATCAAATAAGTATCTGGCAGCAATGTATAAGCGCTGAAAGTTGCTACTGAAGGTCCATCTGTAAGTTTCCAACCAGTCAGATCAAGCTCCTTTTTGCTGTTGTTATATATTTCTATAAACTCAGCATCGGGCAAATCTATTTTAGGAGAAGGGTCGGCAAAAATTTCATTGATGATTACGTCTTTAAATACTGCAGTTACAGGTAAATTATAAGTAAATGTACTCGTTACTGTTCCGCAACTATT
>CANFLQ010000160.1 GCA_947447995.1 Bacteroidota bacterium
TTACACATTTACAACAACAAAAACAGGCGTTTACACGCTTACTTCGGTTAAAGATGCGAACAATTGTGCTGCAGCAACTAGCGGAACTGCAACCATTACCGAAAACAAAGCGATTACAATTACAAATAAAACAGAAGCATGTAATGGTAGTAATACCGAATATACTGTAGAATTTGATATTGTAGGCGGAAATGCTGGAAGCTATACTGTTAATGGTAACACAACTGGAATAATTAACAATCATTACAAAGGTAATGCTTTAGCATCAGGTACATCCTATTCCTTAACTGTTAGCGATTCATACAATTGTGCGCCAGTAACAGTTAGTGGCACAGCAACTTGTAGTGTTACTTGTAATGCCACTGCATCGATGAACGGTGCTACTACTATATGTTCTGGCACTACAATAAGTATTGCATTAACAGGTAAAGCTCCTTGGTCAATTACTTATACAATTGATGCCGCAGTGCAAAGCACAATAACTAGTAGTACAACATCGCCTTATGCCTTGGCAACTACTAAAGCTGGGGTATATAGATTAACATCTGTAAATGATGCAAATAATTGTGTTGCTACATTAAGCGGAAATACATCCGTAAAAGTAAATGCAGGTCCAACAATTACAACAACAGCTGTTCCTTCATCTGCAAATGTATGTAGCGGTGGTAGTGTTACACTAAGTGGTAAAGGAGCATCTAGTTATACTTGGACTGGAGGCATCAAAAATGGTGTATCATTTGTACCTGCAAAAACAGAAACTTTTACAGTAACAGGTATAGATAGCATAACTAATTGCACAAGTAGCACAATTAGAGTTGTAACAGTTTTAAATTTACCTGCCGTTGGTATTATAGCTAACCCTGCTAATGCATCTATTTGCGCTGGATCAAAAGTTACATTAACTGCAACTGGCGCAAATACTTATATATGGTCAGATGGGGGAACTTTAGCAACTGTTTCTTATACCCCAACAGTTACCAAAACTTACACAGTAACTGGAACCGCAACAAATACTTGTAGTAATAAAGCTACAAAAACAGTAACTGTAGGAGGTGAATGTACTGTAGGAATTGAAGAAAACATGATAAACAATAGTATATCTATTTTTCCAAATCCTACGGATGGATTAGTAAATATTAAAATAACAAATACTACATCTAAAGATGTTTATATAACCGTATACAATATGTTAGGAGCTGAAGTATATACTTCAAATGACAAAAACAATGCAACAGAATATTTTAAACAAATAAACTTAAATACCCTCGATAAAGGAGTTTATTATTTTAAATTAAAAACTGGAAATGAAGTAACAATTAAAAAATTAATTATTCAGTAAAATCCCTTATTCAAAAAAAAGACCCGAACTTAATACAGTTCGGGTCTTTTTTTTGAATGGAACACAAAAATAAAATTGTATCAATACTATATATTGAACTAAAAATAAACTCCTACTTTTGCAGCCTCTTATCAAAACCATTATACTATGTCGATTAGCCAAAAACTGAAAGAAAGAAGCCAGGATGTATGCGAATTATGCGGTACAGAAGCTGCAACAATTGAATACACAGTAAGCCCTAAAAACGATGAATCTATTGAAAACCAAGTCGCATTATGCGCTACTTGTTTAGCTGCAATAGATAGTAAAGATGCTAGTTTTCACTGGCGTTGTGTGGAAGGCAGTATTTGGAATCCGGAACCAAGCGTACAAGCATTAAGCTATAGAATATTACATCAGCATAAAGATGAAGATTGGGCGAGTAATTTAATTAGCTCTGTTGATCTGGATGAAAACATTGTACAATGGGCATTAAGCGCCTTTGAAGTTGCTGATGTTCATAAAGACGCTTTCGGAAATATTTTAGAAAATGGGGACAATGTTGTATTAACACAAGCGCTTAACGTAAAGGGCACTAATTTTACTGCATCCAAAGGAACTGTAGTAAAAAAAATAAAACTTGTGCATGACAATGCCGAACACATTGAAGGCAAGATTAATGATCAAACCATTGTTATTCTTACAAAATTTGTAAAAAAAGGATAGGCATTTAAAATCTATTTGAGGTAAAATTAACCACATAGAAACATAGATATAGATAAAGGAAGGTAGAGAAAAATATTTTTTTCACATAGGCTCTATCTAAAGCGAAGCTTCTATCATATACTAGTTTTAATAATGATTGCTATGTATCTATGTGGTTGTTTTTTTTAATCAACTATCTTAAAACTTATTTTTGCCCACCATACTGCATAGAACCATAATTGTTAAATGGATTCACTTACTCACATTGTTTTAGGTGCCGCCATTGGCGAAGCTGTACTCGGCAAAAAAATTGGTCGTAAAGCAATGTTATGGGGCGCTTTGGCAGATACCATTCCCGACTTTGATGTGTTTGCAGCACCTTGCGTTACCCATGCACAACAATTAATGGTACACAGAGGGATTACGCACTCTCTATTTTTTGTTGTATTAATGTCGCCATTATTGGGATTATTGTTCAGTAAATTATTTAAGAACACTGATGTTAATTGGAAAGAATGGGCAAAATTATTTTTCTGGGGATTGTTCACACACATTGTTCTTGATGCCTTTACATGCTATGGAACAGGCTGGTTTGAACCTATTAGCAGTTACCGCGTTTCGTTCAATAGTATTTTTGTTGCCGACCCATTTTATACCCTACCATTTTTAATTTGTGTATTAATTGCTTTAATCGCTAAAAATGGCTCACCACAGCGAGTTAAATGGAATAAGGCTGGTATTATCATCAGTACTATTTACTTAGCTTTTACAGTTATAAATAAAGAACATGTGCATGCTATTATGAATACATCATTAAACCAACAACACATTCAAACAACCGATTTAGTTACCACTCCTACTCCACTCAACAATTTTTTATGGATGGCATACGCTCGCGATACAAGCGGCTTTTGGTTTGGCTATTACTCCATATTTGACAAAACAAATGAAGTAACTTATTTTCACGTTAACCAAAATAATAATCTTCTTTTCCCTTATCAACAGGATGAGTCTGTAAAAATATTAAAGCAGTTTTCCAAAGGATATTATTGCATTACAAAAAAGGAGGAAGTGGTTTATTTTAATGATATTCGTTTCGGGCAAATTGGCGGATGGGATAAGCCCACCGACGAATTTGTATTCTCCTTCAAACTTAAAAAAGATGCCGACAATTCAACGGCATTAGATAGAAATAAATTTAAAGGTTCGTACACCGACGCAATATCATCATTGGTAAATAGAATAAAAGGCAACTAAACCATTATGCATTAGTGGTGGATCGATTAAAACAGTAAAAAATTAAATTCTTTTTAGAAAAATCAAATAGAGAGCGTCATTGCGAGGAACGAAGCAATCTAATATCATACTTTGATTGAGATTGCTTCGTCCTGCCTCCTCGCAATGACGCCAACAACCGAATTCTTGCACTGAAAGTGCATAGTTATGACTCATAAACTGAAACAATAAAAATGGCTAAAACAGCAATAATACTTGGCGCTTCCGGATTGGTTGGCAATGAAGTTTTAAACCAACTTATCACAGATCCGGATTTTGAAAAAATAAAACTATTTGTCCGAAAACCTTTATCCATCG
This sequence comes from Bacteroidota bacterium, assembly GCA_947447995.1. Classification (GTDB taxonomy): domain Bacteria; phylum Bacteroidota; class Bacteroidia; order 2-12-FULL-35-15; family 2-12-FULL-35-15; genus 2-12-FULL-35-15. The sequence goes on from CANFLQ010000160.1 coordinate 3,617, forward strand.
ATCATCCAAAGATGGAACAACATATTGTAAACTTTGATGATGTTGAAAGTTTCAGAAATCTAATTATTGGCGATGTGATTTTTTGTTGCTTGGGAACAACAATAAAAACAGCAGGTTCGCAAGAAGCTTTCAAAAAAGTGGATCATCATTATCCATTTGCATTTGCAAAAATTGCTAAGCAAAATGGCGTAAAAAAATACCTGATCATTTCATCCTTGGGAGCCAACAAAAACGCTTCTAATTTTTATTTAAGAACCAAAGGTGAAATTGAATTTGATCTTAGCAACCTCAAATTTGAATCATTAGTGATTGTCCGACCTTCCATGTTATTAGGCAATAGGAAGGGATTTAGGTTGGGTGAATATATCGGAAAAATTGTTATGAAAGCGATTTCGTTTTTATTTATCGGCAAGCTAAAAAGGTACAAAGCCATTGAAGCAAGGGATGTTGCTAAGGCAATGATAAAACTTTCTAAAACCAATAGTACGGGAATTACTATTGCACAGTCGGATATATTGATGGAAATTGCCGGTAACTAATTTTTACCCTTATACTTTACAAAGGTATTGATCCAAACAAGTCGGGCAGTTCTATAAAAAACAGGCATCAGCAACAATTGTAAGATGGCAAATATGATGATAAAGTTCATTTCTGTAAAGCCCATTAAGGCAACCATCACAACATAAACAGCAATTCCAAAACCAACGGTTAAACCATAACTAACATACATAGCACCGTAATAAAAACCGGTTTCGCGTTCATAATCCTCTCCGCAAACCGGACATTTTTTATGCATCTTATCAAACTTTTTTAAGTTGTACGGATTACTTGTTTCAAAAAAATCGCCTTCGTGGCAACGTGGACATTTGGCTTTTACAATGCTATAAATTGCTGTTTCTTTAAACGACATATCCTGTTTGATTTTACTGTAAAGATAAACAACAAAAAAGTTTATTTCAATTATTAATTACCCTAACATAAAGGTATCATTATACAATTAAA
>CANFLQ010000161.1 GCA_947447995.1 Bacteroidota bacterium
CTTGCAGATAATGTTTCTTTTGAAGATAATGGAAGCAAAGTAATTATGGATTTTAAGATTCACGAATAATTTAATTAATATACTTTTAAAAAAAGAAAGCCGTTCATATCGAACGGCTTTCTTTTTTTAGAAAACTTCTTAGTATTAACCAACTAATCTGGCTAAAGCCATCACATATTGAGTACTTGACTAATAACTCCAGCCTAAAGGCTGGAGTTAATTACCTACTAATCTAGCGAAAGTATGAAAATACCGGGTACTTGATTTATAACTCCAGCCTTTAGGCTGGGGTTAATAAAATACATAATATGGGCTTTAGCCCAAACCCTTTTACTTTTTTTATTCCTTTTTTACCAACTTTTTTTATTTCTATTTCGTATAACAAATGGGGGGGTGACAGCAAATCATATCCTACGATTCCTTACAAAAAAGAAGGGTTTGGCATAGGATTTGAAATACCTTTAAAACAAAAATTAACTCAAATGAAAAAGTTTGTCATTATAGGAACAGCAGTAACGGTGGTTGGCTTAGCCGCATCATCGTTCAGAAACGAAAAACAATTACCGGAGATTACCAACGAAACTCAAATCAAAGAACTTCCGGTTCAAAAAAATGAAGCGTTTAAACGTGGCGAATCTTTGTCGTTTCGTATGCACTACGGTATTATTGATGCCGGTGTTGCAACACTTTCGGTTACCGATGAGGCCGTTGAAATTGGTGGACGTAAAACCTTTCACGTGGTGGGTATAGGTAAATCTAGAGGTGCGTTTGATTGGGTATTTAAAGTGCGCGACCGTTACGAAACATATATCGATGAGCAAGCAATTGTTCCTTGGTTGTTTGTTAGACGTGTGTCGGAAGGCAGTTATACTTGTAATCAGGATTATATCTTTAATCACTACAGTGAAAAAGTAAATGTAGGTGAGCCTAAGTTGTACGATATACAACCAAACATGCAGGATATGGTTTCAGCATTTTATCATGCACGTACAATGGATCTTTCGGGAGCAAAACCCGGCGATATATACTCAATAAATGCTTTTGTTGATAAGGAAGTGTTTCCTGTAAAAATAAAATTTATTGGTCGCGAAACAATTAAAACAGATTTGGGTACATTCAAATGTTTGAAGTTTCGTCCTATTATTCAACAAGGACGTATCTTTAAACACGAAGAAGACTTAAATATTTGGATTTCGGACGATAAAAACCACATTCCAATTCAAGGGCAAGCAAATGTATTGGTTGGTTCTATAAAAATGGATTTAACAAGTTATTCGGGCTTGGCAAATCCGGTTGCTAAAGTGGACTAAAAAATAGTATTTATAAAAAAGAAAAGGAGTGAAATTATTCACTCCTTTTCTTTTTTAAGTTGTTTGTTCTCGATACAGGCAACTAAACAAAAATCCCTGTAAAATATTTTACAGGGATTTTTGTTAATATACAATTAATCAAAGCCTTCAATAAAAAATTCTTCCAAAGTCATATCCAATGCTTTAACAATTTTTATTAAACTGGAAATACGTAAATCTTTTCCTTTTTCATATCGCCCGTATAATGCACGCGATAATCCATAATCATAAGCAAATGCCTCATAACTGGTAAATCCTTTTTTGATTCTTAACGATTTTAGTCTTGCACCTATTTTAAATATTTCTCTATGGAATACAGGAGAAAAAACTCCCACAATTATTCCCCGTGCTGGTATAACTACATATTCTGTCACAGTTACAAATGGATGCTATAGTTCAACTGCAAGTATAACTGTTCGAGCAAGTGATTATTTTTCCCAACCTATCCAGTCAATCGGCGCAAATAATGGCATTATACCAAATAGTAGTACTGCAGCACAACGGCAGTGTACTTTCTTTGAATACGGTTCATCAGCTCCTTCTTTGGGTGTAGGGCCTGCATATCATGCTTATCGTTATCGTTTAAGGATATTTAATCGTAACGGCGAAAACATACGCTTTATATCCGATTGTAATCCGAATGGTTTTGTAAATGGTTCTATTAAATGGGATGGCAGAGATGGTTATGGTAATTTAGTACAAGGTGGTGTATACGTTGCCCAATTAACTTTATGGAACTGCAATACTCCAGAAGATGGAAATATGGACTTTTCGATACTCACTGCTTCAAAAAAAATAGTGTGTGATAGGTATGAATGGCAATGGCTTGGAAAAGGGTGGATTCTTCCTACAAAAGAATGTGTCGAATTTCATATAGAAGACGTAAATACCTACAGTTCAAGTCAAAAATTTGAGATTACTGTAGTGTATTAAAACTTATGGATATTAATAACATATTTATACAATAGGATTTACCATAAAAGAAAACGAAATAATATTTCGTTTTCTTTTATAAATTTATACCCATGAAAAGTATCACAACCATTATATTAAGCATATTGTATTTAAACAGTGCGAGTCAATCCGATAAAAAATGTATTATCGGTATTACATTTTCGCCAATTCAATCGTATCGTACTTTAAAAGCTTCCGACGATTATGGAAAAGCAATTGTTAATTCCCGAAATACCAGTGAGGTTCCTATAGCTTCTTTTAGTGCAGGTATTACTGGAACTTATTTTGTAACTAACAAAATAGGGCTAAGTACAGGGCTTTTATATACCCAAAGGGGGCATGGAACAAAGCCAATATTTTTACCGGATAGTATAAATGTTACTACGGGACAGTTTTATTATTCATCAACAAATTATTGGTTCAATTATAAAGTTAATTATTTTGATATTCCAATTAAGGTATGCTATTTGTTTTTAGATAAAAAAATAATATCCTTACATGCATCTGCAGGCATTATCAATAATATTTTTTTAAATCAGAAAACAATCGAATATAAAAATCAAAATGGGGCTGTTTCCCAAACAACAGGTAATTTAGGCAAACATACAAAATCATACTCGCTTTCTTGGGTTATAAGTGCGGGTATTGATTTTAATATAAAAAAAATAAAAATACGGATTGAACCTTCTTTTGACCGTTTTATACTGTCCGCAAACGGTGATAATATAAAAACATATTACTACAATAAAAGCTTGAGTATAGGTGTTTATTATATCCTATCACCTAATAATAAAAAATGATAGTTAAAAAATTTAAACAAACATTATTATTTCTTTTTGTACTTATTAACCCCTGCCTCATTTTTTCACAAAAAGAAACCAATAATTGGTTGTTTGGCTACCATGCTGGGTTAAATTTTAATTCTGGATTCCCCTCTCCTATAAATGGTGGTCAAGTGAATACCCCCGAGTGTAGTGCAAGTATTTCCGATGCAAATGGCAGTTTGCTTTTTTATACAGATGGAGATTCTGTTTGGGATAAAAATAATAATGCCATGCCCAATGGATTTGAATTAGAAGGTTATCAATTTAAAGGTTCAGTTACACAAGGAGCATTAATTATTCAAAAGCCGCTGTCAACTAATTTATATTACATTTTTAGTATAGGCAGTTGTATTCCTACTTTTGATTATTCTATTGTGGATATGAATGCAAATGGAGGTTTTGGGGATGTTATTTCAAAAAACAATACAATATATTCAGCTGGAAATTATTTTGAGAAACTCACAGCTATAAAACATTGCAACAATAGGGATTTTTGGATAATAATAATGGAAAGAGACTCTACTTCATTTTCTCAAAATGTAGAGGAACTTCCTTATGTACCTGATGAAAAAAGACCTGTAAAAGTATTTTGTTTTTTATTAACGCCTTATGGAATATCAAATTATCCTGCTATTACTAATTTAGGCAACTTAAGTACAGCAATATGTGCCGGTGTTTTAAAGGGTAATCCGCAAGGAAATAAAATGGCATTTGGAAATGAAAATGGTTATTCTCTTTTGGATTTTGATAAAAAAACCGGTGTAATTTCAAATATTAAAGAATACCTTCTTCCTATAATAAATGGATATGGATTAGAATTTTCTCCAAATGGAAAATTATTATATTTTAATAAAAACCAAATTGATATTAATACAGGGTCTATGACAAAATTAGGCTACCCAACTGTAAGCCAAATGCAATTAGCATCCAACAATAAAATTTATTTTATAAATTATGATTCAACGCAATTTTATTATCCACCCAATACAGCTGTTAAAGCAAATCCAAAAAATATTTCTGTAATTAATACCCCAAACTCAATTGGCATATCTTGTAATATAAATTACAATACAGTATCTCTAGGTTTAGATTCAGCGCAATTTGGTTTACCCAATTTTCCTGCCTACCATTTTTATCACCCTTTGGGAGAGTTTACCTATCAAAATGATTGTGCAGGCAACATTACTAATTTTACACTTGTGAATAACCCTATATTAGATTCTATAAAGTGGGTGTTTAAGGATAATAACAGCATTTCTAGTCTATTAAGCCCTACACATACTTATTCATCGCCGGGGATTTATAAAGTGGATGCAATTACTTATAAAAATGGAGTTATTGAGGGTCAGGGACAAAAGTTGGGGAGTAATTTAAAAAGGCTACATTTGTTAAAAAAGTTATCGAAACAAAAGACTTAAAATTACTGCATCAATTTTTCCCTTCAGAGTTGGTTGATTATTTTTCCATATCAGGTTTTCAAATACTGTGTA
>CANFLQ010000162.1 GCA_947447995.1 Bacteroidota bacterium
AATGGTTGTAAAGATACTGCTGTTGTTCAAGTAGATAATACCACCGCTGCTGTAAATGTTAGTAACGGATTAACTATTTGTAAAAGCAAAAGTGCTCAATTATCTGCATCCGGTGGTATCGCTTATCAATGGACACCTGCTGCAAGTTTAAATAATCCCAAAATTGCCAATCCAATTGCTAATCCTGATACTACAACCACTTATACCGTAACAATTACTTCAGTAAATGCAATTGGAGATACGTGTCATAAAAATCTTACAACTCAAATTAAAGTTTATGATCCAACATTGTATTCTATATCTGCAAATGCTGATAAGGATACAATATTCAAAGGTGAATCAACAATTATTCATGCTATTACCGATACTACATTAACCGTATCCTGGTTATCTCCTTCCGGATTTGTTTCACCACATAATTTTAATCAGTATGTTAGTCCAGAGCAGACAACATCTTACACTGTTTCTATATTAGGGGCAGAAGGTTGTGAGAAAAGTGCAACGGTTTCTATTTTTATTAAATCAAAAGATTGCGATCCAGCTAACATTTTTGTTCCAAATACGTTTACACCCAATGGTGATGGAAAAAATGATATTTTGTTTGTAAGAGGAAATGAAATTGAGGAACTTTACTTTGCAGTTTATAACCGTTGGGGACAAATGGTTTTTGAAACAAATACTATAACCAAAGGTTGGGATGGTAATTATAATAATATGAAAACAGATCCTGCCGTATTTGCATGGTATATTCGTGCTAAATGTTACAACGGTAATGCTATAGAAAAAAAGGGAAATGTTACATTGATAAGGTAAAAATACCTCTTCTCTTAATCTCCTCTCCAAAGGAGAGGAGGCGAAACGTAAATAAGAAAAAGTGAAATGAAAAAAATAAACTACAAAATTAACACAAATCAATTCCCTCGCCTGTGGAGAGGGTTAGGGAGAGGTGTTGCTTTTATTTTATTTTTATTGACCTCTCTCCTTTGGAGTGGGACATCCTTTGCACAGGATATTCATTTATCTCAATTCAATTCCAGTCCTCAAAATTTGAATCCTGCTCAAACAGGCTTATTTGATGGTGATTGGCGCTTTGTTGGAAATTATAGAAGTCAGTGGTCGGCAGTTCCCGTGCCTTACAAAACATTTTCATTATCAACCGATACCCGTTTAAAAACAAAAATAAAAAGTGCAGTACCAGGGCTTGGTTTGATAGTAAATACAGACCAAGCAGGAGATTCTAAATTTTCAACTACCCAAATTTTAATGTCCGCTGCCATTATCAAAAAATTAAATAAGGATTCTACACACTTTATATCCGTTGGTATACAACCCGGTTTTACCACTAAAAATTTCAATACAGGCGCGCTTACCTACGATAATCAATTCGATGGTGATAAATACAATTCTGCTTTAAGTAGTGGTGAAAATTACACTAAAACAAAAATCACCTATTTTGATATGGGTGGCGGATTGGCTTATTTATGGAAAAAAAATTATAGAACACAAGCAAATATTGGAGTTTCAGCATTTCACATCAACACACCCAAGCAATCATTTTATGGTGATAATAGTATTAAGCTAGATACCAAAACTACTATTAGTGGTTTAGTACAATTTCCGGTAGCTGCTCAATTTGATGTGATTCCCACTTTTTTATACCAAAAACAAGGGAAGTTTAATGAAACTGTTGTTGGTGCATTCGGAAAATATTATTTACAACCCATCGATGGAATGATAACTGCCGTTTCTTTAGGAGGATTTTTTCGTGCAAAAGATGCATTTATTTTAGTTGCCAATATGGATTATCGTAATTTTAACGTTGGTGTTAGTTATGATATAAATAATTCTAAATTAGTTGCTGCAACCAATAACCGTGGAGGATTTGAAATTTCCATAATATATATCATTAAAAAGCCTGTGGTATTTGTGGCTAAAAAACGTGTTTGTCCAATTTATATGTAATTTATAATGTTTCGTAAAAAAATACTATTAGTTTTCGTCATTCTGTCTTCTATCTTCTGTTTTCAGACTTCTAAAGTTCAGGCTCAAAAATTAAAAACGCTTATCGAAAGTGGTGATAAGGCATTTGCCGATAATGATTTTTTCGGTGCATCTATTTATTACAATCAAGCCATATTGAGAGATTCATCAGATATTGTAATGCAATACAAATATGCCGAAGCAAGCCGTTTAAATTATGATTTTGATGTTGCTGAAAAATGGTATAATAAAGTTTATAAAGCGGATGCGGGCGGTAAATTGTATCCCGAATGTGTTTTTTGGATTGCAAGTCTTAAAAAAAATAAAGGCAAATACAAAGATGCCAAAGCCATGTTTGATAAATATGCCAAAAAAAATAAAAAAAAGAAAGATGATTATTTTGTAAAAAAAGCAATACAGGAAATTGCAGCTTGTGACTTGGCTCAGTTACTTATTGCCAACCCTGATAAAACAATTACCATTATTCATTTGGACAGTATGGTAAATAGTAAAGTATCGGAATACGCCCCTTTTCAGGTAGATACTACACTTTATTTTTCATCCTTGCGCGATGCATCCGATCGAGATAAAAAACACAGCGTAAACTTTAACAAAATATATACTGCGGTGCAGGATAGTGTTAAATGGCACAAAGCAAAAGAGCTTGATTCCTTATTTAACAAAGAGGCAGTTCACAATGCCAATACGGCTTTTAATAGTGATTTTACAAAAGTGTATATTACCCGTTGCGAGCAAAAAAATGCAACAGACTTTTTATGTGGAATTTATTTTTCCGAATATAAAAATGGAAGTTGGATATCATTACAAAAATTACCTGCCGAAATAAATGCTGAAGGGTCCACCAATACACAGCCTGCTGTGGGTTTTTTAGGAACAGAAGAGGTGTTATTTTTTGCATCTAATCGTAGTGGAGGTCAAGGTAAAATGGACATTTGGTACAGTAAAATTAATGCGGATGGAAGCTATGAAAAGCCTGTAAATGCAGGTAAAAGTGTAAATTCTATAGAGGATGAAATAACACCGTTTTATTGTAAACCTTGTCAGGAATTGTTTTTTAGTTCCACCTGGCACAAAGGTTTAGGAGGTTTTGATATTTTTAAAAGCGATTATAAAAACAATGAATTGGGTGCTCCCAAAAATATGGGATTGCCCATTAACAGCAATTACAATGATATTTATTTTTCTATCAATTCAACAAAAACAGAAGCCTACTTATCTTCCAATAGAAAAGGATCCTTTTTTGAAGAAAAAGAAAGCTGTTGTAATGATATATATATGTTCAAGCTTCCACAACCTCCTGTAGATTCAACTGCTAAAAAAGTAATACAGCCAAAGGTGGATAGTACTCAAATGTTTGTGATGCAAATGAAATTGTTAGTACCCCTAACATTGTATTTCCATAACGATGAACCCGATAAAAAAACACTGGCAATAAGCACTACTAAAAATTATAAAAAAACATATCAGGATTATGTGGCTTTGCGCCCGATGTATAAAAAAGAATACTCAAAGGGTGCAAAGGGCAGTGACATAGAACGGGCTCAAACCGAAATTGATAATTTGTTCGAAGATTCAGTAGATGCAGGGATGCAGGATTTGGAAGACTTTGCAAAGCTTATGCTTAAAGTATTAAAGGATAGTGAGCGTGTAACTATAACCATGAAAGGGTATTGTAGCCCGCTTGCTTCAACAGATTATAATGTTAATTTGGCAAAACGAAGAATGTCAAGTCTTCTTAATTACTTTATGGAATATCAAAATGGGGTATTTATTCCTTATGTTAATAATCCTGACTCAACTGCCGGTAGCATCGTATTTTTGTACGAAGATATAGGAGAGTTAAAGGCTCGTTCTAACGTGAGTGATAATTATTTTGATACAAAAAACTCAATTTATAATCCATTAGCAGCCTTAGAGCGTAAAATACAAATCATTGCTATTTCCACATTTTCTGCTCAAAAAAAATAGCATCATAATATGCTATAAAGTGCTATCTTAAAAAAGCTCTTGGTAGCACAAAATAATTCCGTGAAATTCTGCAATAAAAACATTAGATTTGTAAGAGAATAATACTATCATGTTTAAATTTTTAATTTTCCTTTTTTTGTCGCTTCCTGTTGCCTTATATGCGCAACCTATCCAAAACATTAATCAAAACGGGTACAATGTATTTTATTATGATAATGGAAAAATTTCCAGTGAAGGTTCTTTACGCGATGGCAAACCAGATGGCTATTGGAAAACATACGCTAATAATGGTATCATAAAATCAGAAGGAAACAGAAGATATTTTCAGCTAGATAGTATTTGGAAATTTTATAATGAAAAAGGTATACTGGCTTTTGAATTTA
>CANFLQ010000163.1 GCA_947447995.1 Bacteroidota bacterium
TGAATCGGAGCCAGCACCAGGCTCTGTAATGGCCATTGCTGCCCATGTTTTACCAAATTTTGCCAATTGCTCAGGGTTTGCCACTGCACTAATTGCAGCATTTCCTAAACCACGCCCCGGAATGGTTAATGACATACCAACATCACCATAATTCAAGGCTTGAATGTACAATACACTTTGCATGTTCGCGCCATTTTTAGTATTGCCTTCGTTAGGTGTTGTTGCTTGCTCGTTTGCAGCAGCAGGATTATTCATTGCTTCCATTGCAGCAGCCAACATATCCAATTCTTTGGGATACGTATGTTCTGCCAGATCGTATTTTCTGGAAATTGGTCTTAATATCTTTTCAGCTGCACCGTAAGCCGCTTTAAGGGTTCCTGTATATTTACTTGGAATTTCTAAATTCATGATAAAATTAGTTTAAAGTTTAAAGTTAGAAAGTTCGTTGCTTTCTATATTTTACCTAGCCTCCCCTCTCCAAATGGAGAGGGGTAGGGGTGAGGTGCTTATTTCAATTCCGAAGAACCTTTACCCAACATTCTTCTGGCAATAATTAATTGTTGAATTTGTTGCGTTCCTTCAAAAATATCAAGGATTTTAGAATCTCTGCTCCATTTTTCCAATAACTCTTGGTAAGAATATCCCAATGAAGAACATAACTCAACACATTTCAATGTTATTTCAACACCCACTCTACCTGCTTTTGCTTTACAAATAGAAGCTTCCATTGAGTTCGGAATTTTATTATCCGCCATCCATGCCGCTCTTAAAACCAATAAACGCGCGGCTTCGTAATCGGCCTCCATACGGTAAAAAGTAGCTTGCGCAGCTTTTAATTTATTGATAGGTGTTTTATGGTCTTTTAAGTTTATCTTTTCAGATAAAATTTCTCTTGTTCTTTCAATAGCAGCTTGCATACAGCCCAATGCCATTGCGGCAACAAACGGGCGGGTATTATCAAACGTTTCCATAACACCACCAAATCCTTTTTTTACATCAATTTCTGGATTTCCCAAAAGATCAGATGCAGGAACAACGCAGTCGGTTAATACAAAAGCGGCTGTATCAGATGCTCTGATACCCAATTTTTTCTCCACACGCTCCAGTTTCATTCCTGGATTGCTTCTTAATACGATAAACGATTTAATAGCAGCTCTGCCAATTTCTTTGTCCAATGTAGCCCATACAACCACACAATCGCAACGCTCACCACTGGTAACAAATATTTTTTCACCGTTAAGGATATAGTTGTTGCCTTCTTTACGGGCAGTTGCTGTAATAGCTGCAGAATCGGAACCTACGTTAGGCTCTGTAATTGCCATGGCTGCCCACATTTTGCCAAATCGGCTTAATTGTTCATCGTTAGATACAGCAGCAATAGCAGCGTTTCCTAAACCCTGACCGGGAAAGGATAATAACAAACCAACATCGCCATAGCTAATCCCTTGAATATTCAAGCAATTGGACATGTTACCGCCATTTTTTAATACCTTTTTTGCTCCCGGAACTACTACTTCTCTTGCAGAAGTTGCACCACCAATAGCGCCACCTGAAGCATGGTTTGCACCACTCAATGCAGCTGCTAAAATGTCAAGTTCTTTTGGATATGTATGCTCGCCAACATCGTATTTTCTGGAAATCGGTCGTAGCAATATTTCAGCTGCCGAATATGCCGTTTTAAGGACACCCTTAAATTTATTTGGAACTTCTAAATTCATAATAAAAATAGTTTAAAGTTTAAAGTTTTAAAGTTCAAAGTTTCTTGTTGTTAGAATAGTCTAGCAACCAACTACCAACTTAAAACTAAATATGAACACCATTAAGTGCAATAGAAACTGCTCTTAAATCTCTGTACCAACGTTGAACCGGAAAGTCTCTGATATATCCGTGTCCACCAAGCAATTGAACACCATTGCTACCAATTTGCATACTCTTATCGGAACACATGATGTGCGCTAAGAAAGCTTCTTTTGCAAATGGCATTCCTTGTTCTGCTTTTGCAGCAGCACGTTGCGTTAAAATACGCATACTGTCCATTTCAATTTTAATATCAGCAATGATAAATGCTACTGCTTGGCGGTGACTGATTGGTTCGCCAAAAGCAAAACGATCGTTTGCATAAGGAATAACATAATCCAATACTGCTTGGCAACATCCAACAGCTAATGCACACCATCCTAATTTAGAATAGTTAATATAATCTTCATAGTTAAAACCGCTACCTTCACCTAATAAAGCAGACGCTTCCACTTTTACGTTATCAAATTTCAATTGACCTAATTGAGCAGAGTTTAATCCCATTCCTCTATCAGCAGTAATTGTTAAACCGGCAGCACCTTTATTTACAATAAATGCTTGTGGGCCGCTTTCCTTGGTTTGTGCAATTACTAAAAAGTAATCAGCAATACCATGCAAAGGCACCATATTTTTTAAACCATTGATGGTGTAACCGTTTCCAGATTTTTCAGCAGTTGTGGCTAATTCGTAAGGAGAAAATAAAGCAGTTGGCTCATTTAAAGCAATAGACGCTTTAGTAGGTTTTGGCTCTAAAAATTTAGGAACTAAGCTTTTTTGTTGTGCGTCGGAACCCCATCTTACCAATGCGTTTAATACACTGTTAGAAGTATAAAGCGCAAGCGCCATTCCTAAATCGGCATGTGCCAATGTTTCCACTGTCATCATGTTGGTAACAGTATTTTTTTCTTTCATCATTCCACCTAACGATTCCGGAATTTGAAAATATGCTAATTCTAACGCATAATATTCATCCCATAAATTTTGAGGAATTTCAAATTTTTCATCTACTTTTTCAGCTGCTTCTCTAACTTTCAAGCCATATTGTTTAATGGACTCTTGAACCATTATTTGTTCTTCGGTATAGTTCAAATCGAAAAAATCGGAAGGAGTTTTTGCCGCCAAACGAGCTGGGTCTGCTTTTGCAGAACCGCCGCCGCCACTAATCATAGAAACAATTTTGGTTCCACCGTAAGCACCATAATACAATGTTTTTACAAATCCTTTTCTTAATCCAAGTGTTTGCCCTATACTGGAGTCTAAAAAATTGTTGAACGCGGTGAATTTTTTAGCCAAATTTTTATTTTTTGGATTGCCAATGAGTGATGCTAAATTTACTGCCATGTGTTTAATATATTAGTTAATAATTTTTTGAAACTATTTGTTATTGTCTATTTGTATTGAATATATGCAAACCTAATTAGAAAATTATTATTATGCAAGCATAATAATAATTATTTTTATTAAAAATCACTGATTTTGAATATTTCAAATATAATTTACTGTTATTCATTTGATTACAGTTTTATGTATTTGTAAAATAACTGCTCATTTACAGACTAAAATATGCCAATTAGCAGCTAATAATTTTATATAATGCTTTAAATTTGTTGTATAAAATTGTAAGAAAAAAATAAACTTTGCCTCAATAGACTGTATTTAAAGGGAAATGCCAAAAGAAAACTATTATAGGGCTATAAAAGTTGCGCTGTTTATAGGTACGCTGTTGAACATCATAAATAATTATCATGCAATAACTGCCAGTATTTGGACTCCAACATTGATTTTTAAAGTTTCATTAACCTATTGTGTACCGTTTTGTGTGTCTTCTTATTCCTCTTGGAAAGCATTAAAATCGAGATAGGGAGCAGTATTTTCTATTCCTAAAAATAGCAATTACAGCAAAGATAACCCCCATTTGTTTTTTAATTTTATCTTTGAAAACAATTCCCAAATTCCATTTAATTAAGAAGTATGCATGCAAAAAAAAATGTGCCTGTTTCGCCAAAAGCAACAGTAGCATTGCAATCTAAATCCAACAACTCTTTTCTTATTGTTGCTGCGCTTATCCTTGTTATCATTACATCTGCTATTTATTATTCATCGCTCAACAATCAACTTACCACTTGGGACGATGATTATTACATTACCAATAATGCCGATATAAAAACACTAAATGGCGATAGCGTTGGTATTACTTTTAAAAAAACATTTACAAGTTATGTGTCGGGTAATTATCACCCGCTTACCATGCTAAGTTTGTGTTTGGATTATAATAAACATCAGTTGGAACCACGGTCGTATCACCTTACTAACCTTATATTACACATATTTAATACACTGTTGGTATTTTGTTTTATTTGGCTATTAACAAAACAGCTGTGGGTAGCCTTTATTACTGCTTTGCTTTTTGCGATACATCCTATGCACGTAGAATCTGTTGCCTGGGCGTCGGAACGAAAAGATGTATTGTATTCTTTCTTTTACCTTTCGGCGCTGTGCTGCTATGTTCTTTATCTGAAAAAAGAAAAATGGAA
>CANFLQ010000164.1 GCA_947447995.1 Bacteroidota bacterium
GCTACATTCGCGTTCTATTTCAACACAATTAATGGAACATAAATTTTAAATATTTTTATCCGTGAAAATCTGCCTAATCCGTCCAATCCGCGTTCCATTCTTTTTTCTTTTCTTTTTCTTTGCTCAAACGGAAAAAAAAATTATTATGTTATAAAAGTAGTATAGTTAATGGAACGCGGATTGGACGAATTGAACGAATTGACACGAATTTTTATTTATTTGTTTATCCATGAAAACTAGCCTAATCCGCTACATTCGCGTTCTATTTCAACACAATTAATGGAACATAAATTTTAAATATTTTTATCCGTGAAAATCTGCCTAATCCGTCCAATCCGCGTTCCATTCTTTTTTCTTTTCTTTTTCTTTGCTCAAACGGTCTTTTCGCAAAGCAAAATACTGAGCATGGATGATGCCATCCTAAAACAAAGAACCATACTTGCTCCCGCAAAATTACAGCAATTAATGTGGCTGAAAGGCGATAACGCTTTTTCTTATATAGATACAAATGATAACACCGACATATTAATTATTGGGGAGGCAGAAAATAAAAAACAATCTCGAAAAATTGGCGCTACTTTATGGCAAGTAAACAATGCACTAAAACTATTGAATATAAAGGCACTAAAACACTTTCCGACAATACAATGGAAAAACGAAAAACAGTTTACATTTGAAGCCGATAAAAAATTATTTGCTTTTGATATCAATACCAAAATAATTACTGTTGAAGCAAACCGTGAATTGGAAGAAGGTGCTGAAAATATTGATTTTGCTGATAAAAATAATTACATAGCCTATACCATTAAAAATAACTTGTTTGTATACGATGGCAAAAATCAACTCATCGTTACCAACGATGCCGACTCAAACATAGTGAATGGTAAGGTTGTACACCGCGAAGAGTTTGGAATTAGTAAAGGAACATTTTGGTCGCCAAATGGCAATTTGCTCGCCTTTTACAGGATGGATCAACGCATGGTAACCGACTATCCAATTGTGGATTGGAGCGTTCGTCCTGCAAAAGTAAACTACATTAAATACCCTATGGCAGGCGATACCAGCCATGAGGTAACAGTAGGTATTTACAATGTAGGTACAGGTAAAACTATTTTCTTAAAAACAGGTGAACCCAAGGAACAATATTTAACTAACATTGCTTGGAGTCCCGATGAACAAACAATTTATATTGCTGTTTTAAATCGTGATCAAAATCACTTGAAGTTAAATGCTTACAGCGTCATTACCGGACTATTTGATAAAACGCTATTTGAAGAAAAAAATGATAAATACGTTCAACCGCTGCATCCAATGGTATTTGTGCCCAAACATCTCGACCAATTTATCTGGCAATCGGAACGCGATGGATACAATCATTTGTACCTATATAATACCGCCGGAACGCTTATTAAACAATTAACCAAAGGCAATTGGATGGTAACCAGCTTTGGCAGATTTGATGAAAAAGGAACAAAAGCATTTTACACCTCAACATCTGAAAGCCCTGTTACACGTAATTTTTACAGTGTAGACTTAAAAAAAGGAAACATAACTAAAATAACTTCGGGCGAAGGAACACATACTGCAACATTGAGCAGCAACGGAAATTACATCATTGATAATTTTCAAAGTACTGTTGTTCCTCGAGAAATTGCGGTATACAGCAGCAAAGGCAAAAAAGTTCAGATTGTTAAACAATCTGAAAATCCTTTAAAAGACTATAAAACAGGACAACTTAGCATTTTTAAATTGAAGAATGAGAATGACTTGTATTGCCGATTGTATAAACCTGTTGATTTTGATTCCACAAAAAAATACCCGGTAATTGTTTATGTATACGGTGGCCCCAATGTTCAATTAGTTAATAATACCTGGAATGGCGGTGGCGACTTATGGTTTCAATACATGGCGGAGCGTGGATTTATTGTGTTTACAATGGATAGCCGAGGAAGCGAAAACCGCGGACAAGCATTTGAACAGGCTACTTTTAAAAGCCTTGGTAAAATAGAAATGGAAGATCAACTCTTAGGCATCAACTATTTAAAAAGTTTGAATTTTGTAGATGCAAACAGAATGGGCTTGATGGGCTGGAGTTATGGAGGTTTTATGACCACATCTATCATGACACATTATCCGGGAATTTTTAAAGCTGCTGTAGCCGGAGGTCCAGTAATCGACTGGAGTTATTATGAGATTATGTATACCGAGCGATATATGGATACGCCACAAACAAATCCGGAAGGATATAAAATTACCAACGTTAACAATTATGCCGATAGTTTAAAAGGTAAACTATTATTAATACATGGTACTTCCGACGATGTGGTGGTTTGGCAACACAGTTTGCAATTTATTAAAACATGCGTGGACAAAGGTAAACAAGTTGATTATTTTGTTTATCCCGGTCATGAACACAATGTAAGAGGAAAAGACAGAGTGCATTTATTCAATAAAATAACAACGTATTTTATTGAGAATTTGTAAAAATTATTTTTTTAAAGCCCTTTACATAAAGCGCTTTTTCATTTATTAACTTAAGTTAATATTTTGTTTTAAAAATTGATATAGGTTTACCATGTTAAATCTAAAAACAAAATTATAATGAATCTAAAACAAATCAGTGCTGCTAAAAAATTTATGCTTGTTTATTGGGCATCTGTAATTATTACTTTATTATTTTTTCGCGAAACTACATTTGGTTATTATTACGTACTAATTGCCGGAATAATGTTTGTTGCACATATTGGTGAAACATTTATTTTTAATGGCGTTTACAAAAAATATAGTGCTAATATAGGTCGCGATAAAATGTTAAATTTGGTTTATGGTATTTTGATACCAACTGAACTTAAACTCAAAAATAAAAAAACGAAATAAAAAGGACAGGGTACATTTGTTTGGTTCGATTGCTGTACTTTACCGAGAATTTGTAAAATTAACCACATAGAAACATAGGGTATTGGTGTTGAAGAAAACATCAGAAAATAAAAATTTAGCACATAGTTTCTATGTTTAAAGCAAAGTTTCCTATCTATTATCTATTTTAATAAATTTAGCCGAATTTATTAACTTTAAAATCAATATGGTTTATGTTCCTATGTGGTTAAATAAAAATAAACGCTAAGCAATGAACAACATCACCCATCAATATATCGAAGTTAACGGTATTAAACTTCACGTTGCCAAACAAGGCAATGGAGAAAAATTAGTTATTCTCTTACACGGTTGGCCCGAATTCTGGTATACTTGGCGCAACCAGATACCTGTATTAGCTGAAAAATATACCGTTGTGGCACCCGATTTAAGAGGCTTTAATTTAAGCGATAAATCTAAAGGAATTAAAAACTACAAATTAGACATTGTTGCAAGCGACATTGCAGCACTTATTCCAAAATTAGGATTTACAAAAGCATACATTGTCGGTCACGATTTTGGTGGCGCCACCGCATGGGCATTTGCTGCTTTATATCCCGAGCTCACAGAAAAACTGGTTGTTTTGAACTGTCCGCATCCAAAAGAAATGTTTATTGGCATGAAAAAATTCTCACAAATGCGTAAAAGCTGGTACATTTTTATGCACCAAATACCTTTGTTACCGGAGTTTTTGTATAAATTATCCTTGCCCATGTTTTTCAAAACATTTTTAAGAGGTTGGATGTACAACAAAAAAAACTTCACCGATGAAGATCTGAACGCCTTTGTTGCCGCCTTTAAACAAAAAGGAGCCATGACCGGTTCTTTAAATTATTATAGGGCAATGATTCAATGCAAGCCCAATAAAAATGTATTCCGTAACAAAATTAAAGCCCCTACGCTACTTTTATGGGGCGAAGGCGATAAGGCATTGGGCAAGGAATTAAGCTTTAATACAGCCAAATACATTGAGGCATCCTACAAAGTAATATACCTTCCTAAGTGTTCGCACTGGATCCAAAACGATTGTCCGAAAGAAGTCAATGAATATTTGCTGGAGTTTCTTGATTAACCTTACCTTTGCAAAAAATTTTAGGACAACATTATAACAATAAAAAATTAAGTGCAAGTAAAAAGGAGCACCTAAAATATTGATTCTCAAATAATTTTTGGTTTCGTAGTTCAATGGATAGAATAGAAGTTTCCTAAACTTTTGATCCCAGTTCGATTCTGGGCGAGACCACACTTTTAAAGCCCATCAAGTAGTACAACTATTCCGATAAAACTATGTTTTTTATTAAAAATATCGGTAAGGTTAACTTTCCAAACGTATGTATCTTGTTGTGCTATAGCAGTTCCTCCATTTGCTTTACCATCCCAACCTTTGTTCATATCATCGGCATAAAAAATAAAATTAC
>CANFLQ010000165.1 GCA_947447995.1 Bacteroidota bacterium
AGTAAATTAGCACATCAGCACATCGAAAATTAGCACATTAGCACATCAAAAATCAGCACATTATTTTTTTCTTTTCTCAAAATAGGCTGTGATTTCAGCTAACGACATTGTATTAAAACACATCTCTTTCGTTAGCATTCCTTTTCGTGCAACGCAGGTTCCATAGTACATATCGTGATATCCTTGTTTCTCGTGTGCGTCAGGGTTGATTGATATTTTTACTCCTTTTTCTAAACAATAAGGAATCCAACGCCAATCAATATCCAAGCGATATGGGTGTGCGTTTAATTCAATAATAACACCATTGACGGCACAGGCATCAATTACTTTTTTATGATTGATTGGATAACCTGGACGCGATAACAATAAACGCGCTGTTGGATGTCCAAGTATGGTTGTATAAGGGTTTTCTATCGCTTTGATTAATCGTTCTGTTGCTTTTTCTTCATTCATTTTTAAATTGGAATGTACCGAAGCAACAACAAAATCAAATGTTTTTAAAATATCATCCGTATAATCCAAGGATCCATTATTTAAAATATCACTTTCTATTCCTTTAAAAATTTTAAAAGGGAATAACTTTTTATTCAGTTCATCAATTTCTGTATGTTGTTCCAACACCCTTTCTGGCTTTAACCCTTGCGCATAAAAAGCAGATTGTGAATGATCGCAAATGCCAAGATATTCATAGCCTAATTCTTTGCAATACTCTGCCATTTCTTTCAGCGTATTTTGTCCATCGCTATAGGTGCTGTGATTGTGCAATATGCCTTTAAGGTCAGTTACTTCAATTAGTTTAGGGATTTTATTTTCTTTTGCCAGTTCAACTTCATTTAGTCCTTCACGTAATTCAGGTTCTATGTATTGTAGATCTAATGATTTGTAAATTTCGGATTCTGCATGTAAGACGGATTTGTAATCTGTCTGTTGTAATAACACAGGTTGAAAACTTGCGTTACGTAGATGCTCCTCCGTTGCAGTAGTTTCAAAAAGTTTGTTGTAAAATTCTTTTTCAGCGCAGGTAATCAGCTCTATTTTAATGTTTGCTCTGTTTTCTATATCCTCAATATCTACAGTTTTATCAGAAGCAATTAATAGTTCAATTGTTTCAATTATTTCGCATTTTCTTCGGATTGCTCCGGTTAGTGAAACAAATTCGGTATTATATTTTTTCTTTAATATCTGTACCAGATTATCGGCAAACTTTTCCACTGCTGCGTAATGAAATTTACCTCTGTTAGATTCATGAAATTCAATTTGTTTTTTTACTTCCGCCTGTGTTTTTGCGCCAAAGCCTTTTAAGGTAATTAACCTATTTTCATTACACGCATACAGTAATTCTCCAATACTTTCAATTTCAAGTTCTCGCCACAGTTGTCCAACTTTTTTTGGACCAATGCCTTTTATGCCCAACATATCTATAACCCCTTCCGGGGTTTTGTTTGTCAGATCTTCTAATTCTTTTAAAGTACCTGTAGTTTGTAATTCAATTATTTTAGCAGCAATACTTTTTCCTATACCATCTATTTTTTCGAGCTCTTGCAGTGTTTTCCCTCGAAGATCAATATCTGTTTTGTTTAATTTGAAAGCCGCATTGGCAACAGATTTTATCTTGAATGGATTTTCATCGTACAACTCCATTAATTGAGCTGTACGCTTTAGTGCTTGCGCAATTTCTTCTGTAAGCATAATCGAAAAATTGTTAGATCTCTTTTAAAATTTCCGGACTCATAGGTTTTACCGATGAATTATAGAATTGAACCAATTCTCCTTTTTCATTGATCAGGTATTTGCAAAAATTCCAGGTAGGAACTTTAGTATTCCAGCCATTTTGTTCTTTGCTGGATAGCCAATTATAAAGTGGATTTTGCTCATTTCCTTTAATTACAGATGATTTTTGAAATAATTGAAAGGATAAACCAAAGTTGCGCTGACAAAAAGTAGCAATTTCACTATCACTTCCCGGCTCTTGCCCTAAAAAATCGTTAGCCGGAAAACCAATAATTTCTAATTTGCCTTTGTGTGTTTGGTAAAGCTCTTCCAATTCGGCATACTGGGGGGTAAAGCCACATTGCGAAGCAATGTTTACAATAAGTACTTTTTTTCCGTTATAAGCACTAAAATCAATAGGTTTTCCTTCAATGGATGTTAACTTAAAATCATAAAACGATTTTGCATTTGCAGGAGCCGAAGCATTTTGTGGGCGAGTTGCGTTACTCTTGGGCATGAACAACATTAAAAATTTGTACTTAATATCTGAGATAATCTTTTTCATATTTAGTTTTTTAGTTTAATATATTCAATTTTGCAAACTTTATAAGTAATTGTTTTTGTCCTACACCTTCAAAAAATACGGTGGCTTTATTGTTTGGGAATACACCTTCCATACTTATTACTTTCCCAACGCCAAATCTATCGTGCCCAACCTGCATTCCAACCTGAAGGTCACGTAAACTCTCCGTATCAAAATCAGAAGTGTTTTTTGCCGCTGAAGTTATTTTAACTAATTTTTTTCCAATAACAGGTCGTTGTGTAAATGTTTCTTTGGGCTTGCCTGTCAAATTAAGTTTCGGCTTCGCATGATATTCTTCTTCACCAAACATATTGCTGCTGCTTGGTGCAGGCATATCTAGGTATTTTGCATTTACTTCTTCAATAAATCTGCTGGGTTCAGAGTAAATTAAATTACCCCATTTATAACGTGTAGTGGAGTAGGAGAGGGTTACACGTTGTTCGGCTCGTGTAAGGGCTACATAAAATAATCTGCGTTCTTCTTCCAAATCATTCCTATCAGTGAGCGCCATTTGGGAAGGGAATAAGTTTTCTTCCAATCCAACAATATAAACATACTTAAATTCCAATCCTTTTGAAGCATGTATCGTCATCAATACTACTTTATTCTTGTCTTCTTCTTTTTCTGTTTTTTTATCTGAATCAGTCATCAATGCAATGTCTTGCATAAAAACATTCAGGGTTGGTTGTTTCGTAATTTCAGTTGTTTGGTTCGATTCAGTAACACCTGATTCTTCTTCAAAAGAAAAAAGTAATCCATTGTCGCTTGGTACAGCTTGACTCTTGACTCTTGATTCTAAACTAAGCAAAGCAATTTCTTGTCCGCCTGTACATGTTGTTTCTTCATCATGATGATGGCGAAAGTGCCATTCGTTTCTTTTGCCTTGCACCGCTTCAAAATCTTTTCCGCAATCAAAGCAAACGCAACCGCAAGAAAGTCCATTGGAAGCATCTTCGATGTAAACTGCTTTACCTGTAATCTTATCCTTACCAAGTTTGATTGATGGCGTTATATTTGTTTTTTGCCTATCTTGAATCCAACTATCTTCTTCAGCCTCTTGTATTCTATCTTCTCCCTTCTCTTCTTCAGCCTCCAAATCTCCTAAAACATCAATCTCCGTACTTTCGGTAAACTCCTTTAATCCATTCAATAATTCTTGAATATTCTCATGTCTGCTAACTCCTTCCGGAGTTTTATCAGCATACAAATCTCTTAATATACCCGAATGAACAGCAATGTGTTGCCCTAAATCGTAAGCATTGCTTGTTTTTAACATTGCCGAAAAACTTTTTATCATAGACGCAAATTCGTCTACTTTACTTTTCGTGCCACTGTTCAAGCCAATCTCAAACTCTTTGATATTTTCAATGATCTTCCATAAACTTACATTATGATCGTTGGCAGCAACTAGTATCTTTTCAAGTGTAGTATCACCAATTCCCCGTGCAGGATAATTGATTATCCGTTTTAATGCAACTTCATCATCATTATTGATTGTTAAGCGATAATAAGATAACAAATCTTTAATTTCTTTACGTTGATAAAACGATAAGCCACCATAAATGCGATAAGGGATGTTTTGTCTGCGTAAGCCCTCTTCCATAGCTCTTGATTGAGCATTGGTACGATAAAGAATGGCAAAATCATTATTCATTGCCCGCTCATTCATCTTTGTTTCAAAAATCGAACTGGCAACAAAACTACCTTCAGCGTTATCCGATTCTGTGCGTATAACTTTTATAAGTTCACCTTCATCGTTATTGGTAAAAACATTTTTCTTTAATTGTTCTTTATTTTGTGCAATTACTGTATTGGCTGCGCCTACAATGTTTTTTGTGGAACGATAATTTTCTTCTAGTTTAAAGATATGAAGTTCTGAATAATCTTTTTCAAAATTTAAAATGTTTTGAATATTGGCACCTCTGAACGAATAAATACTTTGTGCATCATCGCCAACCACGCATATATTGCGGTAGGCAGCAGC
>CANFLQ010000166.1 GCA_947447995.1 Bacteroidota bacterium
AATTTTGTTGTATAGGATGTATGAATAGTATCAATTTTAAAAATCTTTATAATTGAATCGGTTACAATTTTTGTTGGGTTTTTACTGGAATCAGTATTGATAAGTTGATTCATATCCAAGCCCTTAAAAGTAAATTTTGCATCGGGATTGGCACTTTGATAGGTTGTAACATCTTGCTTCCATTTAATAAAACCTAAGTCAATTAAACTTCCCGAAAATGTAAACTTTTTGTTGAGCTTATAAACTCCACCCAAATCAATACCCATTCCTCTATTTTTCTTTCCGAACGCATATTTCCCTGCACTAAAACCATTTCCACCAAAGCTGGTGTCGATAGAAGTGTTAATTTTTAAATTTGCTTGTGCTGTTATTGCAAAATCATTAGGGTTGGTGGTAAGTGAAATGTCGCTTTTTTCAGTCCAAATATTTTCCATACCATATAGGTATTTAAACTTACCGCCAATAGTTAGTTTATCGTTTATTTTTCTGGAATAACCAAAACCATATTCTCTATAATGAATGGCATCAATACCAAAATTAAAATTAACTTGTTCTCCTAACATTCCGCCATTTCCTTTTCCTATAAATTCCATAAAACCTTTTGGGTAGCGAAATCGGATATTCATTTTTTCGGTCATATTAAAACTGAAATAGTTTTTTTGTATTGCAAAACCAAATGAAAGTAGGTCGGGCTGATAGGCTGTAGTTAGATAATTATTGCTTTTTAATTTACTAAGCATATTATCATAATCAATATACAAGGAGTCATCTGAACGATGTTTAACAAGGTCGGAATATTTAAAACCACTATTGCTAAAGTTAAAATATTGAGAAGACAACATTGGTAAACCAATGTTAACTTTACTATAGGAAGGAAAAAAAGCAGGGTTGGCATACATCCTTTGTGGCACCACTTCCATATTGTATAATGTAAGATTTTGTTGAGAGAATATTTGGCCATTTATTAAGAGGGATATGGCTAAAAGAATAAAAAGGGTATTTTTTTTCATATATAAACAATTATAATTGGTATTAAGTAAGGATTAAACTATTTTTTTACATTTAAATTCAATTGAGCCTGAATGCCTAGTTTAAAATCTAGTTTGTAATCCGAATATATTTTAACATTTGTATTGCCCAAATTGGTTGTATTGGCAATACCTTTGATAATAAGGTTTTTAGCTTTTTTTAATTTATTAAATCGAGCTGTAGTTAATGTAGCATCAAAAATGGTTTGCGTAGCAGAAGTTACTCGCCCTGTAGCTATATCAACATTTCCTGATTTTAGTAATATTTGATGAGGAGATACAAGTGAGTCAAGCGTATTGTATAAACTATCCACAAAGTAAACCTGTAAGTCAATATCAATAGGGAATCCGTTTGAATTATAAGTTCTAATCAAACCTGATACAAGTTCGTCAGGAATATCACTACTAAAGGTAAAAGGAATAGAATCGACCAATAAAAAGTTTTTTGCAGTTCCATAAAGTGGTAGTTCAAATTCAACATCCATTTGATAACGACTTGTATCTAAAATAAAATTATTTTGATTACCTCCAGAAGGATTAGTTGAAGCATTGATTTTGTAAACAATTTGTTTAGGGGTATTGTTGATAATGCTAACAATGTTACTGTTGCCATTATTTAATTTAAAAGAGTCAACTAATACCTGCCCAAGTTGAGCTAAGTTAGGGCTTTTAATGGGAAAAGGATTAGGTAAACCTGTTATTGGGTAATAGCCAACTCCAGGGTTGTACCCCTCAAAAACAGGGATTTTTAAATCTATAGGTACACCGTAAGAATTAGCAATGGTAACTTTTACACTTGGATTTACTAAGGTAAAAGAACCTGCTCCAGCAGCATTTGTAAATAAACTTAAATCAATTGTATCGCTTGGTATAGAAAGATCTAGTTGACCAATATCTCCAAATAATTTAGAGTATTCCAAATTATTCATAGAAAGATTAATGTTAATTTTTTCACTTCCGTTGGGTGGTGTTGCAGAACCGTTAAGTGTAATATCATACGTAATTTTAAAATTGTTATACGTTGTTCCTCCCAAGGTCATATCCAAATCATAACCTGTAAAATCGTAAGCAGCAGTAGCATTAACAGGTATAGAACCTGTGTAATTTAAAGGTATTGTTTTAGAAAAAGCAATACCATTTTTTTTAGCATCAGGAATGGTTATTTTTATAGACCCACTGTTGTGAAGTTGTGAGTTTAAAGTAAAAGTAAGGCTTCCTTTTTTTAATAGTAGGGAATCTATTTTGGGACCTGCAGCACCTCCCGACATAAAGGATAAGGTTTGGGTATTACTTACGGTAAAGCTTCCCGAATTGAAAGGGGGGGGGATAGCTACCCCAACAGGAGCTGAAGTTGCAAAACTTTGGTCGGGTAAACTTACTAAGCTTGACGCATCAATAGAGAATAATTTGCTTTTATAAACAATGGTTAATGATTTATCACTTGCCTCAACAACATAAGCTGAACCACCAGTGTTATTAAGCATATCTTTAATGCTAAGAGATGAGTATATCAACGGCACCGCAACATTTGGATTCCATTTAACTTCGGCTAATTTATCAAATTGAAAATTATCTTTAACACATGATTGAAATGTGGACAAAATTGCCAAAAAAGACCCAAAAAGCATAACTGTTCTTTTTGGGATTAAATTATTATTTTTCGATTTCATATTCTATTTATTTTTCAAAAAAACTAATATTAAAATGCTGTTTTTTTTAATTATTTCTCTTACCTATTTTAATTGATAAACATAAATACTATTATCGGAACTTCCTGTAATAAGATTGTAAAATCCTTGATTGTTTAAATCGCTAATTTCAAATGGTGTTTTGGCGGTTAACGGAAAATCTTTGCAAATTGTTCCATTTTCGTTAAATAAATAAATTTCATTTTGAGATTTTGACACCACACCAATTTTTACTTTTCCATCAGGAAACTTAAAATGTTGAATTTCCGGAATCACATCTTCTTTAAATTCATAGTTAAACAATAATGATTTATCTTTTGAAAATACGTTTAATTCGTTTTTGGTAAGAAAAATATATTCTTTTATTTTATCATTATTTAAGTCCTGATAATTAAAATCAGTAAAACTTTCAAAGTTTTGAATTTTGATAGGCTCTTCATTACCCGATAAATTTATTTTAATAATATTTCCCAATGTGTCGGAAGAGACTATGAATGTTGAGTTTTTGTCTTTACCCTGTTCAATAAAAAAGTTTCGAATAGCGGGTGCTATGCTTTCTTTAATTTTTAATTGAATTTCTCCTTTTCGGTTAAATATATATATATATCCTTTTTCATCAACGCTACATAAATAGTCTTTATCATTCAAATTAAAATATTGAATGGGTAATTTTACCTTGTAATTGGTTTTGTCCAATTTAAAATCGGTAAGTTTTTTACCGTTAGTTTTGTAGCATTCAATCGTATTGTTTTCACAAGCTACAAATATTCTGTAATCTTTGTTTTGCTCGTAATCAAATACGGAAATGGCATTTGTAGCTGAGGATTTTAATTGAATAGGGAAACCTCTCATTTCATTTCCGTTCCTGTCTAATATATAAATAGCACTTTTTGTATTAAACAACATTTGAAGTTTATTATTATTTAAAGCGTCAATCTGAATAATATTGCTCATAATTTTTTCATTCAGTTGCTTTGTCCATATAATTTTCCCTACATTATTTATTAGGTATATTTTATTGGCATCGTCCTGTACCAAAATTTCTTTTGCTTTGGTGTTGTGATTGATTAATACCTGAGGTTTTGAACTTATTGAAGTATCTAATTTCGACTCCCAAATTGTTCCCATTTCCTGCTTAAAATGTGCATTATACTTTAAATAAATAGTACTATAAAACAATTTATTGCTTGATGTAAATTGAACGCCAATGCCTTCAAATTTATTGAATAAATCCATCTTGTCTTCAATATTTTTAGCAAGCTCTTCAGTAACAAATGTTCTGTAAATATTGCTTGAACGTGCTATTGACGAATACATATAGATGTTTGCTTCGTTTGAAATATTTTCAGAAAATGATTGGTAATTTTTATCGTTTGATAAGGTTTTATTGTTTTCAAAATCATTTATGAAACCGTTTAAAGCTTCTGAAGTATTGGCAAAAACAATATAATCATCAATTGAAGTAAAATAATTATTATTTATTTTATCAAACTGATTGCCAAAT
>CANFLQ010000167.1 GCA_947447995.1 Bacteroidota bacterium
ATTCCGTTTTTTACGGCAAATTGAAATATATCGCTACGAATATCTTTTGCTGTATTGGCTTGTATTTGCCAGGTGTTACCGTGAATCTTTTTAACAGCAGTTATTCCTGCTATGCCTTTAAATTCGGTATCTGCAATTGCTTTATCAAATTCAACAGTGACAATTTGTGTGTTTTCATTTTGTGAATTTTGCAAAACCGATGTTTTATCGTTTGCTACAATTTGTCCTTTATTAATAATGATAACCCGATTACAAACAGCTTCTACCTCTTGCATAATATGTGTAGAAAGCAATACCGTTTTTTGTTTGCCTATTTCAATAATCAAATTCCGTATTTCGGCTAATTGATTAGGATCTAAACCGGTAGTAGGCTCATCTAATATTAACACTTTAGGATCGTGTATCATTGCCTGAGCAAGCCCTACACGCTGGCGATACCCCTTTGACAATGCTCCTATTTTCTTTTTTTGCTCTACCTGTAAGCCAGTTATTTCAATCATTTCGGCAATACGTTGTTTGGTATTTTTGAGATGATGTAAGCCGGCAATAAATTCTAAATATTCCTTTACGTACATATCCAAATAAAGTGGATTGTGTTCGGGAAGATATCCTACATTTTTCCTCACCTCGATGCTTTGCTCTACAACATCAAATCCGCAAACAGTTGCTTGTCCGGATGTTTGCGGAATAAAACACGTTAATATTTTCATCATGGTAGATTTTCCTGCTCCATTAGGACCAAGAAAACCAACTACTTCAGCAGTGTTTACTTCAAATGATATGTCGTTTAACGCACGTTGCTCACCGTAAATTTTGGTTATGTTGCTTACTTTTATTGACATAGTAGCGTATTCAATTTTTGATTCTGAATTATTTCCCTACAAAGCTAATTCTTTTTGATAAATTTGATTTCTTAATTTTTAATCTAAAATATTTCCATTCCCCCTCTTCCTTTTTTAAGGAGAGGGGAAGGGGTGAGGTAAAATCAATGAAAGGCAAAGTAATAAAATCTACAGGTAGTTGGTATACAGTGTTGGTAGAAAACCGAAAGGTGGTAGAATGTGTTATCAAAGGGAAGTTTCGCATTAGCGGAATTAAAACTACTAACCCCATTGCTGTGGGCGATAATGTGGAGTTTGAAATGGAAGCCGATGGTAAAGGTGTGATACATAAAGTGAATGAACGTAAAAATTACATCATCCGTAAATCCATAAATTTATCAAAACAATCGCATATACTTGCAGCCAATGTAGATCAGGCATTGTTAATTGTAACACTTGCATTTCCCCGCACTTCAGCTGGTTTTATTGATCGTTTTTTATTGACTGCCGAAGCGTATCACATTCCAACAATCATTGTTTTTAATAAAATTGATTTGTTTGAGAACGATGAAAAAGCAATGGAAGAGTTGAATGCGTTTATCAAAATTTATGAAAATATAGGTTACAAATGTTATAAAGTTTCGGCAACAACTAATAAAGGGATAGATACGTTAGAACAACTCACAAAAAATAAAATCACTTTAATTTCGGGGCATTCGGGCGTTGGCAAATCTACTTTGGTAAATACGATGGACGAAAACCTGGATTTGCGTGTAGGTGAAATTTCGGATGCTCACAGCAAAGGTAAACACACTACTACTTTCGCAGAAATGCACGAATTAACGTATGGAGGATTTATCATTGATACGCCGGGCATCAAGGAATTAGGCTTGGTGGATATGGAAAAAGAAGAAATATCAGGTTATTTCCCCGAAATGCAAGCCTTAAAAAATCAATGTAAATTTAATAACTGTGTCCATATCAATGAGCCTAAATGTGCTATTATTGAAGCGGTTGAGAAAGGCGAAATTGCGGCATCGCGATACAATAGCTATTTAGGAATTATGAATGGGGAGGAATTAAACACCCCTCTCTAACTCTCCCCACAGGGGAGAGGACTAGTATGTTCAACATCATGAAAGCAGTTATACAACGTGTTACACAAGCATCAGTTACCAACGATGGAAATATAAAAAGTTCCATTGGCTTGGGTTTATTGATTTTGTTAAGCATTGAAGATGCGGATACAGAGGACGATATTATTTGGCTGAGTTCAAAAATGGTCAATCTTCGTATTTTTAATGATTCAGATGGTGTAATGAACCTATCCGTAAAAGATACAGACGGTGATATTATTCTGGTTTCACAATTTACGCTGCATGCTTCCACTAAAAAAGGTAACCGACCATCCTATATCAAGGCTGCCAAACCCAATTTTGCTGTTCCGATGTATGAAAAAATGATCGCCCAATTGCAGGCCGATTTGGGCAAACCCATACAAACCGGAACATTTGGGGCTGATATGAAGATACAATTGCTAAACGATGGACCTGTAACCATTGTAATGGACACAAAAAACAGGGAGTAAGTATCAAGCCATTTATAAAGCCTGTTAAAATTTATTGGAATAATTAACAGGTCGCTCCTACGGAGCTTAAATAAACTGTTCATAATTTAATTACTACAAACAGTACATCCCTAACGGGATTTATGAATGCTCCGTAGGAGCATACTGTTTGTAGAAAATTAATATTACACAACTAAATTTAGCTCCGTAGGAGCGACCTGTATTAAATTTAAACAGACTCTAAAATAAGCATAGCCCTGTTTTTTTCCTTAAAAAATTTCACATTTTACCCTAATTAGGGTATATTTGCAGCTCCAAAAAAAGAATTATTTTTAATTTAAAATACTTACTATTATGAACATGTATAACGATTACATCAAGGAAATTGATGAACGTAAAGCCCAAGGGCTTAATCCAAAACCAATTGATGGTGGCGAATTACTAAGCGAAATTATTGCGCAAATTAAAGATGTAGCTAATGCGCACAGAGAAGATTCTCTTAAATTTTTTATTTACAACACCATACCGGGAACTACTCCTGCAGCAGCTGTAAAGGCTAAATTTTTAAAGGAAATTATTCTTGGTAAATCGGTTGTTAAAGAAATTACACCAGCCTTTGCCCTTGAATTATTGTCACACATGAAAGGTGGACCATCTATTGAGGTATTAATTGATTTAGTATTGGGTGATGATGCGGCTATTGCGCAACAAGCTGCAAATGTTCTGAAGACACAAGTTTACCTTTATGAGGCAGACACCGACCGCCTTGAAGCGGGATTTAAAAGTGGCAACAAAATAGTTAAAGAAATTATTGAAAGCTATGCAAAGGCTGAGTTTTTTACTAAACTACCGGACGTAGTTGATGAAATTAAAGTAGTTACTTTTATTGCAGGTGAAGGTGATATTTCTACCGATTTGCTTTCTCCGGGTAACCAAGCGCACTCACGCTCCGACCGTGAATTGCATGGTAAATGTATGATTTCTCCTGAAGCACAAAATGAAATCAAGGCATTGCAAGCAAAGCATGCTGACGCTAGTGTTATGTTGATTGCTGAGAAAGGCACTATGGGTGTAGGTTCATCGCGTATGTCGGGTGTAAACAACGTGGCGCTATGGGCAGGTAAACCAGCAAGTCCATACATTCCATTTGTAAACATTGCTCCTATTGTTGCAGGAACAAACGGTATTTCACCCATTTTCCTTACCACTGTTGACGTTACCGGTGGTATAGGAATTGACCTTAAAAATTGGGTAAAAAAGCTGGATGCAGAGGGTAAGCCTGTTCGCAACGAAAGTGGCGAACCTATTTTGGAGGAAGTATATTCTGTTGCTACTGGCACTGTGCTTACCATCAACTTGAAAAAGAAAAAGCTTTACAAAGGCGATCAGGAACTGATAGACATCTCTAAGTCATTTACGCCTCAAAAATTGGAATCCATTAAAGCTGGAGGTTCTTATGCTATTGTATTTGGCAAAAAGCTTCAAACATTTGCATCTAAGCTTCTAGGCATCAATATTCCACTTGTATTTGCTCCATCAAAAGAGATTACTCACAAAGGACAAGGTTTAACAGCAGTAGAAAAAATATTCAACAGAAACGCAGTTGGTGTAGCTCCAGGCACAGTATTATATGCTGGTTCGGATGCACGTGTACAGGTAAACATAGTTGGTTCGCAGGATACCACCGGTCTTATGACTTCTCAGGAATTGGAGTCGATGGCGGCTACCGTTATTTCGCCAATCGTTGATGCTGCCTACCAATCGGGCTGTCACACTGCTTCGGTATGGGATAATAAATCGAAGGCAAATATTCCAAGACTAATGAAG
>CANFLQ010000168.1 GCA_947447995.1 Bacteroidota bacterium
CTTGCAATATGCTGGGGTTCGTGCTAGTTGCAAATGTTTTTCACAGCGGTATAAATTTATTTCTAAACATTTGCGGCTAGTTCAGTACATTTAATTAATTTTATCGGTAAAGACAGTTTTGTGCTTTCTAATCCAGCACATCGCAAGGCCGCCAACCGTTAGCGGTCATTGTTAAAAGACACCGAAACAACAAAGCATAATGATTTATAAAGAGTTTCAACCCGACAAATTACTAACTGATTTCGTTAAGAATTATTGGTGGTTTGACAATTCTACAACCCAACAACTTGATTTTACTATTCTACCAGACGGTTGTTTTGACCTTATAGTTTCATTTGACAACCACAAGAAAGAAGAAATTTCACTAACAGGAATTTGGACTAAACAAGTTGAAGTTTCTATTGAACCAAATAGACAACTTTTTGGAATACGCTTTAAATTATTGGCGGTTGACTACATTTTACAACAAAACATTTCATCATTTTGCGACAGCGAACAAATAAAGGAAACCGACTTTTGGCAATTAGACAAAACTTCATTTACAGATTTAGAAAGCGTAACTGAAAAGCTAAATAAAATTATGCTTTCAGTTTTGGGTAGTCAAAAAGGCATTGACAGCAGAAAGCAAAACCTATTCAGCTTGTTGTATCAAACAAATGGTGAGCAAACCATTGAAAAATATTCACAACAAGTTTTTTGGACAACCCGACAAATCAACCGTTATTTCAAAGACAGATTTGGTATTCCTTTAAAATCATATTGCAAAATTTTAAGACTTTTTGCTTCTTACAAACACATCAAGAAAGGACAACTTTATCCCGAACAAAATTATTTTGACCAATCACATTTTATAAAAAATTTAAAAAAACATACAGGCAACAACCCAACTGAACTGTTTGAAAACAAAAACGACCGATTTTTACAATTGACAACGATGACAGAAAAGTAGTTTTGCATTATAAATAAATTAAAAAATAGCAAAATGAAATTAAGTAACATCAGACTTTTAGTGAACGACTTTGATAATTGCTTCACTTTTTACAACGACATTCTTGGCTTAGAATGCACTTGGGGAAAACTTGGCGACAATTTCGCAAGTTTCAATATTGGTAATCCATCGGGACTTGCTTTGTT
Source organism: Bacteroidota bacterium (assembly GCA_947447995.1). Lineage (GTDB taxonomy): Bacteria > Bacteroidota > Bacteroidia > 2-12-FULL-35-15 > 2-12-FULL-35-15 > 2-12-FULL-35-15. The sequence goes on from CANFLQ010000168.1 coordinate 1,135, forward strand.
TAAAGCGGAACTTATGAGCATTGCCATTAACAATACAGACGCAAAGAAAAATGAAATTTTGCAAGACAAAATTGCAATCATTGTTCAAGTGGACAGCGTTAACGAAACTTACATTTCGTTACAAAGTAAAGGCGTGAAATTTTTAACCGAGCCAAAAGACATGACAGCTTGGGGAATTAGAGTTGCACATTTTAGAGACCCTGAGAACAATTTAATTGAATTGTTTTCTGACTTACCAAAAGAAAAATGGGACGACCATTTAATTGAAGACGAAAAGGATTTTTCTAAAAAATGACAAAAGAGAAATCAATAAAAGAACTAACAATTATTCCAGGGGTCGGTAAGTCATTGGCTACCGACCTTTGGAATATTGGCGTTACATCAATTGCCGACTTGAAAGGACAAAATCCTAACAAACTTTACGACCTTTCTAACGCTTATGCTGGAATGGTTCAAGACAGATGCGTTTTGTATGTTTTCAAATGTGCTGTTTATTACGCAGACACACCAACAGACGAACACGAAACAGAAAAGCTGAAATGGTGGAATTGGAAAGATAAGGAAGAAACAACGAACCGCTAACAGCACCTTGGCAAAAAAGCCTAGTTCCTGCAAGTTGCAAATGCTTTTTTTTAAAGGTGCGCTTTGCGCAACATTTTTTGCATTTGCCATTCAGGTTCGTGCTTTTAATTTATATTTGTGAGGTTAGACAGTTTAGTGCAAGTAATATGGCTTCTTCGCCAAGCTGCCAACCGTTACAGGCAAGTTTAAGACAACAGAACATTACTCCGAAAATGGACGCAACGAAATTTACATATCAACTTCTTGGGCATCGACTTTTAAGTTGGTATGACAGCAAAATTCTTGTTGACTGGGCTGTAAAATTATTGGAAAATGGATATGATTCCGAAAGTTTGGAAATTTTGGCGGGGCTTGACAATGACGATACGGAGACACGCGAAAAATATTTCTGGAAATCAATAACCGAACTAGACATTAATATAGAAAAAGAAAAGATTGATCTTATCAAATTTTATGTCGACAATTTAGTGGAAGAAGTTATTTCTGGAAGCGTAAGTCCGAAATATGGTTTGCAAATGATGAGCGAAGTCGCACGAAAAACCGACTATAATGAAAAATTTATGCAATTCTTTATGTTGGACGAAGACGTGGACTATTTAAATTATAGTGGACAAGCATTATTAATAAATGGTTTAACTAAAGAGAATGTAAATGAATATATACTTAACGAATTTAAATTATATCGAAAACTACAAAGCGGTGACTACAGCGAATATTACGACAAAGCTATGTGTAATAACTGCGGACGAATTATGAAGCCCAAATTGTTAACTAAATACCAATTGAAGAAACCATTTAGTTATCAAATATATGCTTGTGAATTTTGTAGCTCAACAGACATCGACAGTTTTTCATCACAAACTGGAAAGGAAAAAATAATTGCTCAATTGACCAAAACTTAAACTGTATGCCACTTAATGTTTGAAGACCTAAATCTAACGACTTTGTGTAACGACCTGTATTTGCTTTACCAGTCGACAATTATATATCGACAAGAAATAAAAACCTGCCTGTAACAGCACCCTTATGTGATGCTGGGTTCGTGCAAGTTGCAAGCGCATTTTTCAGCGGTAGAAAGTTTTGGCGCTTGCCATAAAGTTCGGAACATTTAATATCTTTAGTGCGGTAAGACAGTAAAGTGCTTTCTAAACCAGCACCACATAAGGCTGCCAACCGTTAGCTGCAACCCTGTGGCAACAAAGTATACTTAACGACAGCAAGAAAAACACTTACAAAATGACTAAGCAAGAAGCAATTGACATCGTTAACAAGTCCGACATTTTTAAGAAATGGCATTTCTTTAAATATCATTTTGACTTTTATAACAAAGGTTTAGAACATCCATTAGCAAAATCAATTATTGAAATGACGGTAGAACTTGAAAACATAGTTCCTAAAGCTGGTCTAGACTACATTCAAAAAATTGCTTCAATAAACGACAAGCCAAATCATACAAAACATTTTGAACAACTTTTGCAAGTATTAGCAGAGCTGACTATTGTTCATAAAGCGGCTACATTTAATTGGGCAGACAAAACTTCATTTTCATATGAGCCAACCACAGGTGGTTCGGCCAAAAATCCTGAGTTGACAATCACAACAGATGCTTTAGCAATTGGACTGGAAGTTAAAGCGCCAGAACTTGTGACGAAACACAACGAGAGAGCAACGAAGCCGCAACAAGTTCCATCACGAAGTGACATATTTAAAGTAATAGATAAAGAGGTAACAATGTTGCCAAGAGATAATCCCGTTAAGGATTTTTTAATTAGTGCCGACAAAAAATTTGAAGAATTCAAAAAAGCTAACTCAAACTTTTATGGTGTTTTGGTAATTGTATGGGACGACTTTATATATGAACCAATTTCAGCACTGACAAGCCCGCAGGCAGGACTTTTTACTGAACATTCATTTGCTAAAGACAAAGATGGTAATATTTTGAAGTTTCCAAATATTGATTGCGTTATAGTGACAAGACATTTACTTCCAATTGTTCGTGGGACAAGAGATGAACCACTTCCAGACCTTTCACAACATCCCCTTGATTATGGCAGACATAAAGAATTTCCATTTAAGGTAATCATTAAAAATCCTTGGAGCAATTTAGAAACGCCAAACGAAATCATTGACTGCTTTCAAGTGCTTCAACCTGGACCTGAGTTAGGGGCAGAATATCTACCTTCAGACTTTATAACATGGATAAACAACGGATAATAAGAAGGGCAGCAGCTAACAGCGGCTAAAAAAAATGCGGAGCGTCTGCAAGTTGCAAACGCAAATTTCATCGGTAGAAAAATGTGTTGGCGTTTGCCATTCACTTCGGAATAATTAATATTTTTAAGTGCGGTAAGACAGTTCGGAAGTTTTTATTCCGCACTTTCTTTAAGCCGCCAACCGTTGGCTGCAAGTGTGAGAAAATATTAAGTACTAAAAAATCGGACTGTTACGCTTAAAAAAATAGAATTTTAAGTGCTGTGTATTCGGACAGCTA
>CANFLQ010000169.1 GCA_947447995.1 Bacteroidota bacterium
TGAAAATCTGCTTTTATTTTGCCTAACATTTTGCCGCTTTTTTATTCAAAATTAAGTATATCTGGCAATTTTATAACTCCTATTCTATACCATTTATTACATAAGTTATTAACAATCAGTAATTTATCTAATTATTAAGGGATGACTAATTAAAAGAGATAACTAAGTGCCTATACCTATTAATTTAAAATGAGATTGTATTTATCTTAAACCGCTTAATATCCACATCCTTTTCCAAAGGCAAATTATTTTCTAAAAAGTTAACAAACTGTTTTGCAAAATAAGGTGCAAGCATTACACCTTTGGTTCCTAATCCATTAAATACACCTAGTGTAGGGTATTGCGGATGTAAACCAATTAATGGGCGGCGGTCATTAACGGTAGGGCGAATGCCAGCCTGATGATCAATAATTTCAAAAGGAATTTTTAATACTTTTTGTAATTTATCCGCCATTTCGGAGCGGCCTTTTTCGGTTATGTTTTCATTTAATTCATTCCATTCGTAAGTAGCACCAACTTTATATATTCCACTGCCAATGGGTAAAATAAATACACTTTTATTAATCACCTTTTCAAAATCAATTTGGTGTTCTCCTAAAATTTTTATGGTAATAGTTTCTCCTTTGGTAAGCTTAAATGGTAACCAGTTAAAATAAGGGTTTTTGGTTGTTTCATAACCTTCACAAAATATTATTTTATCTGCCGTATAGTTTTTATAACTAACATAGTTTTCAAATTTTTTTAATTGTGTGTAATCAAAAATTTCTTCTAACAACGCATTGTTTGTTTTAAAATAGGCTCTAAATTTTTCTAAAAATAATCGTGTATCTAAATTTCCTGCATCAATTACATTTGCCGATCCTAAAGGATTGTATATAACATCGCTTAAAAAATTATTTTCAATAGTTTTACTCAGGTATTTACCAACAGGTTCATCTGTTTTTTTTAGCCACAATGTTTTTTCTTGCTCTTCGGCAAACAGCCTTACAATTTGTTTTTTGAAATAAAATTGTATGCCTAGTAATTGTTCCGCATCTCTGTAAAAATAATCCATATAAGGCACAAGCTCATCCGCCATCCAACTTTTTACCAAACGTTTAAATACAACAGGGTTATATAAACCTGCTGCAATTTTTGAAGCTTTTGATAATGTTGGTTCGTCAATTATTATAATTGATTTCCCTAATTTTAAAAGTGTTTGCGCAAGTATCGTTCCTGCTAAACCCTGACCAACAATAATGTAATTTTTTATAATTGTATTTTTCATTTTTTGTTTTTCACACAAAGTATTCCTCATTAAATTGTTTGTTGTGGATTGTTTTCGTAGCATTACGCAAAAATGTAATTCATACCTATCCTTTTTTATCTGTGAAACTCAGTGTATCATTTGTAAACCTCTATGTAAAATTCTTTTAATCGTCCTGTAAAATTAGGATTAAAGTTTGATTAAAAATTTTTATCTTGCGTTAGTATTACAACGTAACGGGTTTTTTAATAAAATCAAAAATTATATTGGATGGATGATAAACAAATTATAGGTAGGCTGGAAGAAGTTGATTTCCCTGAATTGAGCTTGTATGGCATTACTGCAAAAATTGATACAGGTGCATATACTTCTTCATTGCATTGTTACGATATTCGTGAGGAAAAAGGCGTTTTGTATTTTAAATTGTTAAATGCACCACAAACCGAATTTAAAGTACAGGATCAAAAATTTACGGAATATTCACAAAAAAACATTAAGAATTCCTTTGGTGAAATTGAAAAACGTTTTATCATCAAAACTGTTGTTAAAATTGCAGGGAAAAATGTAAAAACATTTATTTCATTAACAAACAGAGGTACTATGAAGTACCCTGTTTTGATTGGAAGGAAATTATTGAAAAATCGTTTTATTGTGGATGTGGCATTAGTAAATAATTTATCGGTTGAATCAACAGCTAATTAAATAGTTTCAATTATAATCTATCGTTATGAAAATAGCAATATTGTCTCGAAATTCTAAACTTTATTCTACCCGCCGTTTGGTGGAGGCTGCTGAAAAAAGAGGGCACGAAGTAGTTGTGTTGGATCACCAAAAATGTGTATTGGTAATTGAAAAAAATAATCCAAAAATGTATTATTTAGGCAATGAAATAACGGGTTTGGATGCTGTAATTCCTCGTGTTGGAGCGTCAGTTACTTTTTATGGAACAGCCGTTGTTAGGCAATTTGAGCAAATGCAGGTGTTTTCATGTTTAGAGTCTCAGGCTTTAGTACGTTCGCGAGATAAGCTACGATGTTTGCAATTATTAGCTAAAGAAGGAATTGGAATGCCTAAAACGGCTTTTGCTTCTATACCTAAAAATATAGATAATGTTTTGGAACAAGTGGGTGGTGTACCTGTTGTGATAAAGTTATTGGAAGGCACACAAGGTATTGGAGTAGTATTAGCAGAAACGCATAAATCTGCAAAATCGGTTATAGAATCGTTCATGTCGCTAAAGGCAAATATCTTAGTTCAGGAATTTATAAAAGAGGCTGGAGGTGCTGATATTAGAGCATTTGTAGTAGACGGAGTAATTGTTGGTGCAATGAAACGACAAGGATTACCGGGCGAATTTAGAAGTAATTTACACAGAGGAGGAACGGCAGAACTGATAGAACTTACTGAAGAGGAAAGAATTACTGCTATAAAATCAGCAAAAAAACTTGGCTTAGCAATTGCCGGTGTAGATATGTTGCGTTCAGCTCGCGGTCCTTTAGTGATGGAGGTTAACGCTTCGCCAGGCTTAGAAGGTATTGAAAAAGCTACTGGTGTTGATATTGCGGGTAAAATAATTGAATATGTTGAACGGAATGAATTTAATTTTGGAGTTTAAAATTATTTGATTGACGCTGATGGCATACGAGAATAAAAAAATTCAGATAAACGGAATAAATATTGAACCAGGCAGTTCGGCTACTGTTAACTTTAATTTATATCAATTACCTACTAAAACAATTATTGAAATTCCAGTGTATGTTTTTCGTTCCGTTAAGCCTGGGCCGGTTTTATTGTTGCTTGCAGGTATGCACGGCGATGAAATAAATGGTATTGAAATTGTTCGTAGGCTTATTTCACGACAAGATGTAAAACATCCGCTTTGTGGAACTATTATTGCCATTCCTGTTATTAATATTATTGCATTTTTAGCTGGTGCTCGTGATTTGCCTGATGGCAGAGATTTGAATCGCTGCTTTCCTGGAAGCAAAACTGGTTCGTTAGGAAGTAGAATTGCTTATGGATTAATGAATCATGTTTTTCCTCAAATAGATTTTGGTATCGACTTTCATACAGGAGGTGCCAAAATCAATAATTTTCCACAATTACGTTGTGTTTTTAATAACCCTACCAATTTAGAACTTGCAAAATATTTTTCTCCCCCTTTTATTTTAAACGCTCCTTTTCGTGAAAAAACATTGAGAAACGAGGCTGCTAAAAAAGATAAATCTATTTTGGTGTTTGAAGGTGGAGAGTCGTCCCGTTTTGATGCCGTATCAATAAATGAAGGCGTTGATGGCTGTTTAAGATTAATGCATCATTTAAAAATGATCAAAGCAGATGTTCAAAAAAAATCAACAATTAAATTTGTAAAATCTACTTGGATTAGAGCCCGAACATCCGGGTTATTTCATACGTCTAAAATTAATGGTTCTCGTATTTTTAAAAACGAACACATTGGTTTTATTTGTGATCCTTATGGCGAACAAGAAGAAAAATTAATTTCACCAAATGATGGATACATTATAGGAATCAATAATCAAGCAGTAATTCATCAAGGCGATGCGCTTATAAATATTGGGATAGAGGAGTAGGAGTATCCTGAAAAATTGAACCACCGAGGCACTGAGAACACAAAGAATCACGGAGGAATTTTGAGATGGTTCTGCGTGTGTTGTCAGTTCGAGCGAACAATGTCGTTTAGTTAAGGGTTAAATAGCTCTTTTGTAATTAGTTAAAGTTCTGTATTTACCTCTTCTAAACTTCACCATTGTTGTTCTTTTGTATTTCCTATCAGGTCTTATTGGTTCTGTATGTCTTTCAAATATATGTTGTAATTTCAGTAAAATATTTAATGGTTCATTGCTAAA
>CANFLQ010000170.1 GCA_947447995.1 Bacteroidota bacterium
GTACCGCCAATACTATTATTACTTGCTATCCAATAATTAGAAACCGGACAATTAACATTTTCATTCGGATTGATCAACTCCAAGGACCAACCACCTTGTTTTTTAATATCATCCTGATACCAAGTATCTGAATAACTAATAGAATCAATTATATCGCTCGTAGCTTTTTTTAAATAAATATGATCGTATGCATTGTTTAAAGAAGGAAAACTACTCACACCTAAAACATTTCCAAACGGCTTATACAATACGGTATCCCCTTTATTACAAATAATTAAATATGCACCCGCCGAAAGTGTATAGCTGGTTAATGTAGCTATCGTAGATCCATCGGTAAGTTTCCAGCCAGTCAGATCAAGCTCCTTTTTGCTGTTGTTATATATTTCTATAAACTCAGCATCGGGCAAACCTATTTTAGGAGAAGGGTCGGCAAAAATTTCATTGATGATTACGTCTTTAAATACTGCAGTTACAGGTAAATTATAAGTAAATGTACTCGTTACTGTTCCGCAACTATTTTTATTTAAATCATTAATATTTGTAACGTTAAGCGTGTTGTGCATACCATCCGGAAAGGTATTTGCAAAAGTCAAATGCAACAATCTGAAATTTTTGACATCACGTTTTGCTAAAATAGGATTTCCTAAACCATTATTTACGGTATAATTGCTGAGCGTTTCTGAAGTTGATAAATCAACATAGTCATCAAACAGCACATCCAGTTCGGTGTTTGAAATTACAGTTGATGAAACAATAAATGGAGCTATAGTATCGGTAATGATAGTTCCCACATAAATATCATCAAAGTAATGATTATAATGAAAAGCTATTGTCGACTGTTGTACAAAAATTCCAAAGTAATTGGATGTTGTTATGGAGCTATCGGTAACTGTACCTTCGGTTGAATAAACAAAACCTTCTCCCAATAAGTTGGTTTTTAATGTCCATAAATTAGAAGGATTTCGGGTAACTTTTACCCATATTGTATTGTTGGATGAACTTACCTCTGCATCCAACCCATCAATAATTTTAGTATTAACACCTTTACTACGTTTGTATAAACTTATTTCATCCGTAGTATTTCCGATGCGTACAAAATAACCTCTATTGTTTGCACTTTTAAGATTGGCACTATCCGACATCAAATAAATATCGGTGTAATTGGCAGATGATGTTTGTAATTTTAGATTTACATAAAATTGCCATTGAGCATTGTTAGCTGTTGTAGATGGTGTGCTTATATAAAATCCATACGATGATTTATTTGAATTAGAGCGTAATTGTCCGTTTACAACAGTAAAATCAGCTGTATCACCAACCCATGTTGGGTTGTTTTTAAAATCGGCATCCGAAAAGCCCTCATTTACTTGTGCTTTAAGAGTAATGGTACAAAATAAAAGGAAAATAAAAATGAAACGCATAACTGTTTTAAATTTTGGAGAGTAAAAATAGTATTAATGGCGATTAATTTGCAGATGAGAACGAGAACATTGGCTATTTTATTACAAAAACAATGTCTGTTAATGCTGTAAAAGTTTGAGATTTCCCTTTAAAATTGAAACTTACTTTTAGGTCGTCAATTTTTTTAGTTTTAAAATTGTCCAAGTATGAAATAATTGTTGGTTTTAAAAGGTCAAGATTTCTTTTCAGTTTCCAAGAACTGTTGAAGTCGTCCGTGTCAACAAGCACAAGGAATAAACGGTTTTCAGAACCAAATCGCATTTCACCTTGATTTTCATACAGCCAAGTTGCAAGTATTTTCGGATTAGCTTGAACTTCGCTTAAAATTTCAAGTTTTTCATTCTTTAGAATTGTCAAAATACTGTTGCAGAAAGCATCATTACGGTCTTTCATTTTTTCAACTATTTCATAAAAGATGTCAGCGGGTTTTGCCTTTTTATCAAAAACGATTTTAGCTTCTGCTGCTTTCTTTTTTAGAAAAGTCAACTCGACTGGATAACCTTTTTCCTTGCGTTTATCTTTGATGTATTCAGCAGGCAAATAAGTTACTTTTAAGTCAAAAGGAACGTTGTTTATGAAAAAATCGACCCCTTTTATTTTCCCTACTGTTGGCAACACAGTTGAGTGTGATTTGAAAATATGCTCAATTAATATGCTGCTCCAGTGGTTATACCAACTATTTAAAACATAACCTCGAACTGCCGTTTTTATTTCTGTATCAAATTTGGCTATTAGATTTTCGTATGAAGGGTTTTGAACTTTAACATAGCGACTAATTAAATATTTATCTAAAGAGTTTTGGTAATCACCGCCCCAATCAAAGTTTTGAAGTTTGTATAGTTCGGAAACCAATTTTTCATTATCAATATTGACGGCTTCTTCTCTATTTATTTTACGAATGAATTTATCTAATGAGTCGTGTGATTTATCTACTTCTTTAGAGAGCAAATCAAATAATTCAATGAAATTTTGCTCTTGTTTTGTTAAAGTGATTTTTAGTTTTGAAAACTCCAAGAACTTTTTAACTAATTCTACTCTGATAATTGATTTTGTTTTCAGCCATAACAAACCCAATTTATCAGAACTAAATTCGTCTAATTTTTCACTCTTGCTGAGATTATCCCAGTATTTAAAGTCTTTCATTTACTAATTCCTGTTGTCGATTGATTGATACAAAATGTTTTTTCTTGGGTTTACAAACGAATAATATCTCCTGACTGCCGGCAACACTTCCCTTTCCGCCTCTGCCATTTTGATATACTTTTGCTTCCACTTTTACATCTCTATATTTTGAAATTAGCTTTTCGAATTCTTCAATTCCCGGATAACTCCGATTATTATAACTGATTAACCAATTTGGTATTTCGTCTGAAAGTTCAAAGAGTTTTTCAAAAGAGTTTATTACATCGCGTTTTTTATCAAAGCCGCTAACTCGTTGTGGTTCGTATCGTTTTATTCCATTTACAAATTCTTTATCCTTCCAATACTCAGTATAAGTTTCAAGCAAATGGTAAAAACCCTGATAATCTGCATGACTGTCACAATAGGGTGGGTCAAAATATGCTAAATCAACATTTTTAAGTGTTGGCAATAATTCTAAAATATCTTTGTTGAAACTTTCATTTTCTTGTTTGTTGTCAAAAACTGCATTGTTGTATTTTGGAAGTATTTCTTCAAATATTTCTTTGATTGGTCTAATTAAACTTCTATTACGCTTTATTCTTTCAGGATCACTTGCATAAACTAAAGCTTGAGTATGACCAAAATGCCCCATTGTAATTTTCCTTGTCATACTTCGGTTAATAACAGCAAAAGCAATTGCTTGCTTTATTGGATTTTCAAGCAAAGGAATATTTGCTCTAAAATTGTCTAAAAACTGTGCTTCCTCTTTTTCAAAAAATACATTTGTAAATGTATTTTCCATCAGTTCGAAATCATTTTTATTTTTGGACTTTTGAAAAAGAAATTTTAAATCATCAGCATTAAGTTTAGTCTCTTTGTTTTCAATCAGAGCTAACCCAATTTGATTATTAAAATTTAAGAAATCATTTGTTATTGTTTTATATCCAATTTGTTTGAATAGGTATGCAACAGACTGTGAGCCAGAAAATGCGTCTATAGCGGTTTTTACATTGTCAGGAATAAACTCCTTTATCCAAGATAGATGAGTGTATTTAGCACCCAAATACTGTGGTTCTGGAAATTGGTAGTTAAAATATTTATATTCTTCGAAAAGCATTTTTATTCCTATCAATTTTAAGTTGGCAAATTACAATTTTTAACGCGTTTATTAACTAAAGACACTTCTAAATTGTCAACATTCCAATATTTGATTTTTTTGGGGAGGGCTAGATATTTTATTTATAAGGGTTACAGGTTAAAATTTTTCTTACATTTTAAAAACTGCTTAATTAAAAAAAATCAAATAAAATTTTGTCGGATTAAAAAAAAGTTATAAGTTTGCACACCCAAAATCAGAAAAACTATCAAAGGGCATATAATTTAATGGTACAAATGTGTAATATAAAGAAGAATACTAAGAAACATTTCGGCAACGGAAGGGTCAACTAGCGTTTTTATATATAA
>CANFLQ010000171.1 GCA_947447995.1 Bacteroidota bacterium
CCCAGTAAAAAGGTAAGATGCGTTAGGGGCATGTATTTTTTTAATCCACCCATGCTGCGTATGTCTTGTTCGCCACTCATTCCATGAATTACACTACCTGCACCAAGAAATAATAATGCTTTAAAAAACGCATGTGTCATCACGTGAAATACAGCGCCTGTATACGCTCCTACACCCAATGCCAAAAACATATAACCCAATTGAGAAACGGTAGAATAGGCCAATACTTTTTTAATATCGTTTTGGGCCAAACCAATAGTTGCGGCAAACAATGCCGTGCAAACACCAACAACAGCAACAACTTCCATAGAGAAAGGAGCTAAAGTATACAGGATATTAGAACGCGCTATCATGTAAATACCTGCTGTAACCATGGTTGCAGCATGTATCAATGCCGATACAGGTGTAGGACCTGCCATTGCATCGGGTAACCAGGTGTATAACGGAAGCTGAGCGCTTTTACCCATTGCTCCAATAAACAATAACAAAGTAATGGCTACTAATACCGGATTACCTGCACTAAAGTTTTGTGCTTTCATAAACACCTCTGAATAGCTGATACTTCCGAAAGTAACATAGATTAAAATGATGCCCAACAAAAAGCCCAAATCACCAATACGATTCATGATAAATGCCTTTTTAGCAGCATTGTTGTAAGCGGTATTCTTGAACCAAAAACCAATCAATAAATAAGAACACAATCCAACACCTTCCCAACCTACAAACATGATAAGGTAGTTGGAACCCAATACCAACAACAACATAAAAAAGATAAACAAGTTCAGGTATGCAAAAAAGCGGGAAAAACCTTCGTCGTGACTCATATAGCCACTGGAATATACATGTATCAAAAATCCGATACCTGTTATAATCAATAAAAATAAAGAAGAAAGCGGATCAATTAAAAAAGAAAAAGGAATGGAAAGTTTTCCGGCAGAAATCCATGAAAACAAATCAATGGTAACCGATTTTTCAACCTGTCCGGTTAATTCAAAAAATATCCCCAACGATAATGCAAATGCTCCTAAAATAGAGCCACAGCCAATAATACCAACCAATCCTTTGGATAATGATTTACCAAACAATCCAATAACCAAGAAACCGATTAGTGGAAGTAAAGGAATTAAATAAACGTATTGTATCATATAAAAGTATTATGTATCGCGTATTATGTATTATGTAATTTGTGTATTATTCATTGTACATTTTACATAATACATTGTACCTTAATTTACCATTTCAACTTATTCAAAACATTAATATCCGACGATTTTGTATTGCGATATACCACCATCAGGATTGCTAATCCCACCGCTACTTCTGCTGCAGCAACTGCCATAATAAAAAATACAAATACCTGCCCTTTACTATCCGATAAATACGATGAAAATGCTACCAATAAAAGGTTAACGGCATTCAACATCAATTCAACCGACATAAAAATAATAATGGCATTGCGTCTGAAAAGCACACCCAATACACCAATGGTGAACAATATTGTACTTAACAATAAATACCAATTTAACGGAACTACTTCTATTGCGCTCATATTGATTGCGGATCTCGGATTTTTGATTGCGGATTTTTGAATTCCACAATCGAAATTATTTCACATTTTTTATACTAGTTCTATTTTTATTATTTCAAATTTTAGATTTTAGTTTTAGACTGTTTGACAATCCGAAATCGCAAATCCAAAATTATTTTTTGTTCTCTTTGGCTGTTTTGCCTGATGCTGTGAAAATAGCAGTTAATTCATCTGCTTCCTTCATAATATCTTTTAATTTTTCTTTTTCAATTAATTCTGTTTCACAAATCAATTCCAACCAATAACACGACTCATCTGCTTCCTCTTCAACAATTGTTATTTTCGATATAAAATCAGCTTGAGAACGCGCTCTGCAAGCAGCTCTATAATTTGCTCCCACTGATGTTGCAGACCTTAACAATTGATGTCCGAGAACATCTCCTGTTTTACTCTTCGGCAAACTTTGCACAAGTTTAATTACTCTTAGTGCAAATTTTTTAGTTCTAACTTTTAATTCAGCATTTGTCATACAATTCCGCAATCAAAAATCCGAACTCCGCAATCAAAAATTACTTTATACTTTTCTTTCCCAACAATACTGCACCCACCATTGCTACTAACAATAAGATAGACGATACTTCAAATGGCAATAAAAATTCACCAAACAATGTTTTACCTAAATTCTCTATCAACCCAATGTTAGGGTTAAATGTATTTGAGGCAACAATAGATTCTGCACCTCTTAACGAACCTACCAACACAACCAACAACAAACCAGCAGCAACCGTTGCCGAAGCTTTCAACCAAACATTTTTGTGTGGTTCTGTTTCTTCGTTAAGATTCAGAAGCATGATAATAAATAAAAAGAGAACCATAATTGCGCCTGCATAAACAATCACATGAACGGCTGCCAAGAACTGTGCATTCAATAAAACATAATGTCCTGCAATGGTGAAAAAGGTTAATACCAAATACAACACACTGTGAACAGGGTTTTTAGAAAGTACAACCATCAAGGCAAACATAATCGCCAGAAAGGATAAAAAACCAAATAAATATGTAATCATAATGCTATTATTTCTTTTGATACACTTTATTATGAGCGTATTCTTTATGTGTTTTAAACGCTGCTACTTCCGCTGTTTCGCGATGACTTACATCCACACGTTTTGCCAAATCAATGCCTTCTACCAAAATATCTTTACCGTATATAAACGATTTACGTTGGTATTCGCTATCTACTTTTCTGTCGGTTAAAAATATAGCTTCTTTCGGACAAGCCTCTTCGCAATCACCACAAAAGATGCAACGCAACATATTTATTTCATAGGTTGCCGCATATTTTTCTTCGCGATACAAATGTTCTTCGCCTTTTTTGCGTTCAGCTGCAACCATGGTAATGGCTTCTGCCGGACAAGCGACAGCGCATAATCCGCAAGCAGTACAACGTTCAGCGCCTGCATCATCACGTTTTAAAACGTGTTGCCCACGATAAATTTTACTTACCGGACGAGTTTGTTCCGGATACTGAATGGTTACTTTTTTCTTAAAAAGATGGCTCAAAGTAATCATCATTCCGCTAAAAATAGCAGGAAGATAAATCCTTTCCTTGAAGGTCATCTGTTTATTTACAACTACTTTTGATCTATTTGTTAATTGCATTTTTTAAAAAGTTTGCAGTTGGCTATTTTACTTTACAAAAAATTCCATTATTTCATGTCGCATTGTAAACGCTCCCGTTAACAGGATATTTAATAGCGACAAAGGTATCAATGTTTTCCAACCTAAATTCATCAATTGATCGTAACGGAAACGAGGCAACGTCCAACGAACCCAAATAAAACAAAAGATGAAAAAGAAAATTTTGGCAAACAAAAATACCACACCTAAAATAGCCAACACATTGCTATCACTAACAAAACGTGCAACAAAAGGCATATTATATCCGCCAAAATAAAAGGTAGCAATTACCGCTGATGAAATAAACATATTGATGTACTCGGCAAATAAATAGAAACCTAATTTCATAGAGCTATACTCGGTATGATAACCTCCCACTAACTCTGTTTCACATTCAGGTAAATCAAATGGTGCACGATTGGTTTCCGCAAAAGCACAAATGATAAAAATTAAAAAGCCCAATGGTTGAATAAAGAAATTCCAATGTCCGCCTTGTTGCTGAGCAGCTATTTCGCTAAGGCTTAAAGTACCTGTTGTCATTACCAAAGCAATGATGGATAATCCCATTGCCACTTCGTAACTGATCATCTGAGAAGATGCGCGTATTGCACCAAGCAACGAATACTTATTGTTGGATGCCCATCCACCAATCATAATGCCGTAAACCCCCATCGATACTACACCAAACATATACAATATGCCAATATTCACATCTGTAATTTGTAAAGGATATTCTGTTCCACCAATGTTTATAGCTGTTCCCCAAGGAATAACAACACCTGTCATAAAGGAAAACAAAATACTTATGGCAGGTCCCATGATAAACAACGC
>CANFLQ010000172.1 GCA_947447995.1 Bacteroidota bacterium
CTTTTAATATAACATCTTCCTGTTCTTTTAATGTTGCGCCAAATACCGAACAACCTTCCGGAAATTTATCGTTAATGTGCTTCATTATTTTACGAACAAATACCATTGTTTGTAATAAAGCCATTTGATTCATTTGATGCTGTGTGATGATCATGATTTCAAAATGATGTATTCAAAAGTATTAAACATTTTTAGCGCAAACAGAACACGTGCTGGGGCTGTGAACAAAAGGACTTCCGTTTTTAGCAGCTTCTTTCATAGCTATTATATGCTCTATTTTATGCTGCACTTTTGGTGGCATGCTTTGCATCATACTTTGTAATACGCATAACACTTCCCTACAAATAAATTACTGGATTCCATTTTTTTAAAACTTATTTTCTAATTTTTAACAATTGATTTAGTTCATCGTATAACTCGCTTAATTCGCTATTAATAGTTCCTTGCCCTATTTCATGGAAATAATTTTTCGCCTTATCACTTCCTGAAATATAGGCTACAAAAAGCTTTTTCATTATATCTATTGCGGTTACACCATTTGAACTCTTCATTTTTTTATATTCATTAATAACTTCCTCAATTTCTGTTATTGAATATTTCCGAATAGTTGGATTAAAAATTGAATCAGAAAAAAAAAGATTATTATTGAAATAAATACGGGTTCTTTTACCCACAGTTTGTGTATCTATAAATTTATTTCCAACAGGGAGCCATATAATTTCATCAATCCAAAGCGTATCATTCCTTTTATTGATAGTGCAATTTTTAAGTGCGCCCCAAAATCCTATAAGAGTATCCTCACCACAAATACCTATTACAAATTCGGAATATACTATTTGTTTATTTTTCATTTCCTTAAACCCACAAACGAATATCTTCTTTTGATTAGAAAAAGAGAAAATTGTATCTGTTTTTTTTGTTGTTATATATTCATTTTTTGCACACACACAAACCTTGCTATCTGTTTGAGAACAACAAGCAAATGATATTAATAAAAATAAAAGACTAAAATTTTGTAATACTATCGAATAGTTAAAAAAATATTTTTTCATGATTTTCTAAATGTTAATATTTAAAAAGTAAGATTATAAAACAACTCCCCCTTTACATTTACCCTGCGGCAACTTTATTATTATAAATTTTAAGCTGTATTTTACCTTTTTCTGCTTTAAGTTTATTCACCAGTTCTATTTCGGTAATAGCACTTTCACTTATTTTATTCTCACTAAATCCCATTCCAACTAATATACACCCGTGAGTATCTCTAGCAAAATTTCCTCGATGTATTAAAATCCCATCATATCCAGGAACATTTAATACACGAGGAAGTTCCCTGTGAAATCTTGGACTGACATTGACTATTACAGAATAAATGCCTACAGGTATGGCAGTTTTTTTATCAATTTTTTGTTCATTAAAACGGACTACGTTTTCTAAAGTATAACAATAAAAAGTCCCATCAATTTTTAATCTCCCTATAGTAGATATGTCTGAAAATTGGAATCGCTCTATTTCTATTTGCATTTTTTATAGTTTTAAAAAGATTTAATTAGCCAATATTTTTTATTATTTCAAGTAACAAAAATAATATTATTATTGACTTAATGTCCTTAATTTAACGATAAATAATTGTTAATTGAGGATAAAACTTAAAACATTACCCTGCTGACTAAAGCCAGCAAAGCCGCCTATTGGAAAAACAGCTGTGGAGGAAATTGGGATAGCTAAACGCTTATACCTATAATTGAAAAACGCCAGGATGGTTTTCATTCCATATCTACGACGATTTCCTTGTAGCGAGCAATCTATTTTACCAGACTTAAAAACCCTTTACTGTGATATTCCTTGTTCTCAAAAGAGGTGTAATTTATAATATAATAATATACGCATTCGGTACATTCTAATCCGGTAGTTGTTCGTCCATCCCATAATACTAATTTTTGGTTGGAAGGAGTAAGTCCGGAAATTGTTTCCTCTTTCATTTTTATGCCCCATCTATTATAAATACTATAACTAATCTTCTCAATATCTTTAATATTTATACTAAATAAATCATTGTTATTATCTTCATTAGGAGTAAATACATTGGGAATAGTTATATTGTAAGTTTGAAAATTACAGTCTACTTCATTCACATTTATGCTACTTGTATAACTTCCACAATTGTTTGTAACAGTTACCCAATAAGTGCAGGGTAAATGAATTTTAATAGCTGCAGTTGTATCATTTGTATTCCAAAAATATTGCGCGATATCAGGATAGGATACCTCTAAAATTATAGGTTTACTTTCTTTACAAATTGTAGTATCCGTAATTGTAAAAGCATTTGTTGCAGCCCCATTAATAGAAACACATTGTTTAATTGTGTCTGAAATATTGTTTTTGTAAGTAATAACAGTAACATCATAAGAACCTGTTCCGGCAGCATAATAATGTTTTGGGCTCATTATTTTAGAAATAGTATTATCATCACTAAACAGCCAATTAATAGAATCTAATACAGGGTTATTTATCAATGTAAATATGGTTGAATCACCTGCACAATCATTTTGGTAGGTACCCCCCCCGTTCAGCGTAGCTTATATAAACATAATTAAATTACGAAGCGGTTCGGCATAGCGTCCCGCTATGTCGCTTTTAACAAGGCGTCCCGCCTGTCAATACGTTTTCCATTGCAATATAATTTTTCAATTGGTATTAATCCTTTTTCACTGGCATAATCTCTTGCACTTGAATATTTATAAGCCTCTGGTTTATCCACTATTCCTGCACGTACAGGTTTGTAAAGTATGTATTCTAATTTTTGTTCCATAAACTTATTTGAAAAAACATATTCTGAATGATTATCATGCGTCCAAAACTGATAATTGGTATTACGTTTATGTTTAAATGCAGCAGCTTCAAATAGCTTTAACATCCATTCTTTGCGACTTTCATTTATTTCTTGAATTTCTGCTAATATCAATTTACTGCTATAGCTTTTAAAATCTCTGATTGTGCCACTCAAATTATCTGCTGTGCTTTTTACCAGTATATGTATGTGATTGGACATGATTACCCAAGCATATATTTCCAAACCCTTATTTTCAATACAATACTTAAGATTTTCTGTTATTATTTTACGATACTTTTCTCTACTAAAAATATCCACCCACTCTACCACCTGCAATGTTACAAAATGTAATTTATCCTGCTCTTTTATTTGATAACCTGTAGTCATGTTTTATATACTATCAAACAAATGTAATAGTTTTTATTTTGAAATTGTTTTAAAATTGTTTGCAGGCGAGACGCCTTGTTAAATCCGACATAGCGGGACGCTATGCCGAACAATGAACGCTCCGTAATTTTATTTATGACATCCTACGGCGAATGGGGAATTCTCAAAGTTAACAGAATTTAAGCTTAAAACATATCGAATACCAAAAATATAAAATTGACACTATATATTAGTTGTTATCAATTATGACGATCATTTTATCCCCTATTTAAAAATCAGATTAAGCAATCACCAAAAAGAATATTACAATTAAAACAATTGCAACAACAGCAGGAATTGCTGCAAATAACAATGCTGATTGCCCTACGAGTGTATGTGACAAAAAAATACAATATACGATCCCAATATCTAACAAAATTAAAAATGCGATAAGGAAATTAGTAGGTAAATCCGTTTTACGATTTCCGGTATAGCCTGTATTGTAAGAACTTGCCAATGCGGATAAATAAAAGAAAACGATTTGAACAATTATTGCAAGTGCAGAAATGATGTTTAGTATAATAATCGTTTGTTTCATAATATTTATTTTAATTTACAATACATCCTCAATTCCCCGTTCAGCGTAGCTTATATAAACATAATTAAATTACGAAGCGGTTCGGCATAGCGTCCCGCTATGTCGGTATTAACAAGGCGTCCCGCCTGTTAATACATTTTCCATCGCAATATAATCTTTTCTATTGGAATTAATCCTTTTTCGCTTGCATA
>CANFLQ010000173.1 GCA_947447995.1 Bacteroidota bacterium
AAATGCAGACTATACTCCTACTTGGGCGTACCTTTCCATTACATTTAAACCACAACTATTCAAATCAATTTTCAAATAACATTTTTTTATAACAAATATTTATACTAACTTTATCGACTTAATAGAATATAGAACATGAAAACAAATTATAAAATAGTTATCGGAGTCTTGATAGGCTTTATAACACTTACATCAGGCACAGTAATTAAAAAAGCACCTCATATTGATTTAGAAGGAAACATAAGCATTTCAGGAGCTTTCGCATTGTATCCGATTGCGGTAAAATGGGCTGAGGAATTCAAGAAAATCCACCCAAAGGTAAAAATTGATATTTCGGCAGGTGGCGCAGGTAAAGGCATCACAGATGTTTTATCTAAAGTTACAGACATAGGATTGGTATCACGTGACCTTAATCCAGAAGAAGCAAAAAAAGGAGCCTTTGCAATTGCAGTTACCAAGGATGCTGTTATTCCAACAGTTAGCGCTATCAATCCCTATTTAGCTGAATTAAAAACCAAGGGCGTAAAAAAAGATGCGCTAAACAATATTTACATCACCGGGAAAATAAAATTCTGGAATCAGTTAGGATTTAAAAGTGCTGCTCCCATTCACGTATACACCCGTTCCGACGCCGCAGGTGCTGCTGAAACATGGGCAAAATATTTTGGCAAAAAACAAGAAGACTTGCTAGGTGTTGCCGTTTATGGAGATCCGGGACTTGCAACTGCTGTAAAAAAAGATCCGGGAGCCATTGGTTATAACAACATTGTTTACATCTATGATTCCAAAACAAAAAAAGCAACCAACGGTATTGTTGTATTGCCAATTGATTTGAATAATAACGGAAAAATTGATGCGGATGAAAATTTTTATGACAATATTGATCAGTTGATTGCTGCAATTGTTGCCGGAAAATACCCTTCACCTCCTGCACGTGACTTATATTTTGTTACAAAAGGGAAACCTCAAAATCCAATTGTTGTAGAATTTACAAAATGGATATTGACCGAAGGACAAAAATATGTGAACGAAGCGGGTTATATAAAATTGTCGGATGAAAAACTAACTGCTGAAAAGGCAAAATTAGGTGCTAAATAAAATAATTGAATGAAAAATTTACGATTAACAATTGACAAAATAACAGGAAATGTATTTTTAATATTTACCTTACTTGCTACCGTCACCGTTATACTTATTGGAGCCGGCTTGTATTACAAGTCGGCTCCAATATTACACAGTAATTCCTTAAGCAGTTTATTACTTTCTGCCGAATGGAAACCCTTTAAATCATCATTCGGTTTTCTTTCCTACATTGCCGGAACATTATCAATTACTGCTATTGCAATTATTATAGCCTTACCTATTTCATTACTAACAGGCATTTACCTTTCGGAATATGCGCATGCAAAAGTAAAAAGAGCTCTACTACCCCCTATCGATCTGCTATCCGGCATCCCACCGGTTATTTATGGAGTTTGGGGAGTATTAATAATTGTACCATTTGTTCAGGAAAAAATAGCTGTGCATTTTGTAGAATTTTCATCGGGTTACAGCACACTTGCTGGAGGCATTGTATTAGCTATTATGATCATCCCATTAATCATTAGTATTTTATTAGAAGTATTTAGTACCATACCCGATGGCTTGCGCGAAGCATCACTATCTGTGGGCGCTACAAAATGGGAAACAATAAAATTTGTTGTATTAAAAAAATCGATGCCCGGTATAATAGCTGCGGTAGTATTAGCTATTTCAAGAGCCTTTGGCGAAACAATAGCTGTATTGATGGTTTGCGGAAACATCCCTGAAATACCTCATTCCATTTTTGATTCCTGCTACCCATTACCTGCACTTATTGCCAATAATTACGGAGAAATGCTTTCTGTACCGATGTACGAATCGGCACTGATGCTGGCTGCATTTATTTTATTCATCATCATATTTTTATTTAACGCCATATCACGTATTATTTTATATCGTTTAGAAAGGAGTAGCAATTAGTCTTCACAAGCTTAGTTCCGATAGCTATCGGAAGACCAGACGGGATGTCATATTGAGCCTGTCGAAATATGTGCGGTGGCTTAAACAAACATTTAATAAGTAAACAATGAAACGTAAATTAGAAGAACAGTTTTTTAAATTTTTAATGATCCTCTGTACACTATCTATCAGTGGTATCTTATTAATGATTATCTGGACAATCACTTCAAAAGGTGCAGGCTCATTAACCTGGGACATTGTATCTAAAATCCCCGAAGGAGGTTTTTACATCGGCAAAGGCGGCGGTATATTAAACGCTATTATTGGATCTATTTACATCACTATTGGCGCTACCATACTTGGTTTATTAGTTAGCATCCCTGTAGTTTTGTACATTAACGTATACGCTAAAAAAAACTCATGGCTGGCAACTACTACCAGATTAACTTCTGATATTTTATTTGGAATTCCATCTATCGTTTACGGTGCTTTCGGATTTACGATTATGATTTATTTTGGATTAAAAACATCTTTGCTCGCCGGAACAATTACCGTTACTTTATTAGTAATTCCTATTTTGGTTAGAACAATGGATGAAGTATTTCGCGTAGTTCCCGAAGATATCGGCAATGCAGTTTATTCACTTGGTGGAACCAGATGGGAAACAGCAAAAATAATGATCAGGCAATGTGTACCGGGAATCATCACAGCAATATTATTATCGTTTGGAAGAGCCATTGGTGATGCAGCCTGTGTATTGTTTACAGCAGGTTATACAGATAGCATACCTACTTCATTGGACCAGCCAACTGCTACATTGCCATTGGCTATATTTTTTCAGTTGAGCAGCCCTATCGAAGAAGTCCAAAATCGCGCTTATGCTGCGGCTTTGATACTTACCATCATTGTATTGATCATAAGTTTTACAGCAAAATATTTCAGTAAAAAACTTTCTAAAAATAAAATATGACAACGGAAAAACCTCATATCAGTGTAAAAAATCTAAATGTACACATTGATGGAAATCATATCCTGAAAAATATCAGTATTGATATTCCCGATAAAAAAGTAACATCGTTTATCGGGCCATCGGGATGCGGTAAAACTACATTGCTAAAAACTTTTAATCGTTTGCTCGACAGACAAGGAAATGTGGAAATTACAGGTCAAGTATTGGTGGATGGCGAAGATTTGTATTCGCCTGACACAGAAGTAACGCACATCCGTAAAAAAATGGGCTTGTTATCCCAACGTCCGTTTCCATTGCCGATGAACATTTATGATAATGTTGCTTACGGCGCAAGAATTCATGGGCAACGCGACAAAAAAGAGCTAGACAGAATAGTTGAACATTATTTGCGTGGCGTTAGTTTATGGGACGAAGTAAAAGACCGTTTAAAAGACCCTGCAACCCGTTTATCCATTGGACAGCAACAACGTTTGTGTTTGGCGCGCGGACTTGCAGTAGAGCCTGAAATTATATTAGGCGACGAACCAACATCGGCACTTGACCCCGTTTCTACACAACGAATCGAAGAACTTTTTCTTGAACTAAAAGATAAATATACCTTGGTATTGGTAACACATATTTTGCGTCAGGCAAGAAGAGTATCCGATTACATTGTTTTTATTTATATGGGCGAAATTATTGAATTTGGAACTACCGAAGAGGTATTGTTAAACCCCAGAGAAAAGTTGACAAAAGATTACGTGAAGGGATATATTAGCTAAATTTATTTCATTCAAATTATTATCTTTGGGTACTCAATTCCTGCACTAACAAATCAGGAAAAAAAAAATAATATTAACCAATAAAATTAAAACAAAATGGCACTTAGACTTGGCGACATCGCACCGGATTTTACAGCGGAAACAACAGAAGGTAAAATTGAATTTTACAAATGGTTAGGAGATTCTTGGGGAGTACTTTTTTCTCACCCTGCCGACTTCACCCCTGTTTGTACAACAGAATTAGGAACAGTATCTAAACTACAAAGCGAATTTAA
>CANFLQ010000174.1 GCA_947447995.1 Bacteroidota bacterium
CCAATTAAAATACTTACAATGGTTTTTGCTGCCGAAAATGAGTTGGTACGGGAGTCGGCATTAAATCCGTCCCAATACTGTTCATGCACAATGGAATCATCTTTAATGATAACGTAAGCAATCGTTTTCATTTTTTCAAATTCCGGCAAATGAGCTTCCGGAATCGACTTTTTATTGTAGTTTTTAGAAATATTCCAGGGTTGTACTTTTCCGGCTTTTACTTCGCGGTATTCAAAAATAGGATACTCGGTAATGGTTGGCCCCATACGGCCTTGCAGCACAGTGTTGCCCAATAATTTATATAGATATAACTTGCCCGAAAGAAGTATTGCAATATTTAAGATTACTAAAACAATCAGCAACCATTTGCCTATTTTTTTTAGAATATTCATGTAAATAAATTGAAAGTTTAATAGTGCAAATCATCCGACTTTAGGCGCAGATACTTACGTACAGCCAATGCTGTACTTATCCATGCAATAAAAATACCAATCACAATAACTACACCAAACAACGTTAGCAGCATTTTCTGATCTTGCAATTCAGCCAATTCGGGCAACTGTTTTTGAGCAAAAGAAAGTACTCCCATCAGCATAGCAATAGCAATGATAGCAGCAACAATACCATGCTTAATTCCCTGTATCACAAACGGCCGCCTTATAAAACTTTGTGTAGCTCCAACCAATTGCATGGTTTTAATAATAAACCGTTTGCTGTAAATTGAAAGTCGGATGGTATTGTTAATCAAGGCCAATGCAATCAGCATCAACAATCCGCTAAAAATTAAAATAACAATACTTATCTTTTTTAAATTTTCATTGATATTGCTTATCAATGATTTTCTATAATTTACTTCTTTTACCAAATTGTTGCTGAGCAATTCCTTTTCTATCCACTCAAGACTGTCATTGTTGGCAAATTCTGCTTTTAAATGAACGTTGATGGAAGGTAACAAAGGGTTGTAACCTATAAAATCTACAAAATCCTCTCCCAAGTCTTCCTGCAATCGTTTGGCAGCTTCCTCTTTGGTAATAAATTCGGTGGACTTCACATAATCGGCGGCATCCAATGTTTTTGTTAAACGTTGTATACTTACCTCCTTAGCATTGTCGTTCAGAATAACCTGAACAGCAATGTTTTCTTTCATATTATCCGAAAGTTTACGGGTATTAAGTATAATAATTGCCAACAATCCCAGCATGAACAATACCAGTGAAATACTTACCACCGTAGTAATTGAGGAGCCTGTTAATTTACGTTTTGTATATTTATCCGACACAGTTTTATTTCTTATGTTGGGTAAAATTAATCATTATAAAACCTGTTAATTTCCGACAAACAAAATTGAAATAAACAATCGGGGGTTAATAACTGTTACCTGCAAAAATATCCTCTCTTTTTTGTATATTCGCAACCTTATAAATTTCAGCAGAACATCAATAAAATGGAATATAATTTCAAAGAAGTAGAACCAAAGTGGCAACAATATTGGAAGGACAAAAAAACCTTCAAAACATACAATCCAACCGACCCTGAATACACCTCCTCCCCTGCGGGGAGGTCGGGAGGGGTTCCCTATTATGTATTGGATATGTTTCCTTACCCAAGCGGTGCAGGTTTGCATGTTGGGCATCCCTTGGGATACATTGCTTCCGATATTTTTGCACGTTACAAACGTTTGAAAGGCTTTAATGTGTTGCATCCTATGGGTTATGATTCTTTTGGTTTGCCTGCCGAACAATATGCCATTCAAACAGGACAACATCCCGAAATTACTACCAAAACAAACATTGCACGTTACCGTGAACAGCTTGATAAAATAGGCTTTTCGTTTGATTGGGACAGAGAGGTGCGCACATCGAATTCAAGCTATTATAAATGGACACAATGGATCTTTATTCAACTTTTTAATAGTTGGTATAATCCGGAAACGAATAAGGCTGAATCCATTGATAAACTTATAGAAAAGTTTAAAGTTCAAAGTTCAAAGTTTAAAGTTGGCGATACTGAAAAAACATACGATGAACTTTCTGAAAAAGAAAAATCAGATTTATTGCTTGAATATCGTTTGGCATTTTTAAGCGATACTATGGTAAACTGGTGTCCGCAACTGGGAACTGTTCTTGCCAACGAAGAAGTAAAAGACGGTGTGTCGGAACGTGGCGGATATCCTGTTGAACGCAAACTAATGAAACAATGGAGCTTGCGCATCTCCGCGTATGCAGATAGATTATTGAACGACCTGGATGCACTCGACTGGACCGAATCCATCAAGGAGGCACAACGCAACTGGATTGGGCGTTCGGAGGGGACCTCTTTAAAGTTCGCCATCGCTCCCTCTCCAAATGGAGAGGGCAGGGGTGAGGTAGAAGTATTCACTACCCGTCCCGATACAATTTTTGGAGTATCTTTTGTAACGCTTGCCCCGGAACATGAGCTGGTACAACAAATAACTACGCCCGAACAAAAAAGCACTGTTGAAGAATACATCACTTTTGCTAAAAACCGCAGCGAACGTGAGCGCATGGCGGATGTAAAAAAGATTACCGGTGTATTTACAGGTTCTTATGTTCTTCATCCCTTTACCGGAAAACAAATTCCGATATGGATAGGTGATTATGTATTGGCAAGTTATGGAACAGGTGCTGTAATGGCTGTTCCTGCCCATGATTCACGCGACTATGCGTTTGCGAAGCATTTTGGAATTGAAATGAATGTGATTATTCAACCAAAAGTGGATTGGGATTTTGCACTCAATTCCTACGATGAAAAGGAAGGAAAATTAATCAATTCCGATTTCCTGAACGACCTGGAAGTAAAGGCCGCCATTAAAAAAGTAATTGCTGTTATTGAAGAAAGAGGTTTAGGAAAAGGCAAAACAAATTTCCGCTTGCGCGATGCCATTTTCGGACGTCAACGCTATTGGGGAGAACCTATTCCGGTTTATTACCAAGATGGAATTCCGAAAGTATTATCGGAACATGAATTGCCTTTATTACTTCCGGAAGTAGATAAATATTTACCTACCGAAAGCGGTGAACCACCTTTGGCAAGAGCCAAAGATTGGAAGTACAACCCGGAAACAAAAGGTGAAGATAGAGGAGAAGATTGTGAGTACGAATATTCTACTATGCCGGGCTGGGCAGGTTCTTCCTGGTATTTTTTACGTTATATGGATGCACACAACGATAAGGAATTTGCCTCTAAAGAAGCGGTAAATTATTGGCAAAATGTGGATTTATACATTGGTGGCGCTGAACATGCAACAGGGCATTTATTGTATGTGCGTTTCTGGACAAAATTTTTAAATGATCTAGGATTGATTCCTTGCGATGAACCTGCTAAGAAGTTGATTAATCAAGGGATGATACAGGGGGTATCAGATAAATTGTATAAAACAAAAAGCAAAGGAAATACTGCATGGCTATTCAATAAGGAAAAACAACAATTTATTCCTTCAACCATTTCCAACGACATTCACGACATTTTTTATAGCAGCGATATTTATAAAGTTGTTGATCCCAATGATATTATTGAAATAAATATTGATATTAATTGGGTAAATAATGGAGTTTTTAAAACAGAACATTTCTCAGATTTATTTTTAAGATTACCCGAATATAAAAATGCATATTTTGTTTGTGAAGGAGGATATTATTATAAAGGGAAATTTTATGATAACGAATGGCATGTTGAAGGAAAGAGAGATTTTAAGACAAAACAGGAAGTAGAAAAAATGTCCAAATCAAAATGGAATGTAGTTAGTCCTGATGACATGGTTGAACAATACGGTGCCGATTGTTTGCGACTGTACGAAATGTTTTTAGGACCATTAGAGCAAAGCAAACCATGGAACACCAATGGTATTTCAGGAGTTTCTAATTTCATCCGTAAACTGTGGAGATTGTATGAAAAAGACGATGTGTTTGCTGTATCCAATGAACCTGCAAC
>CANFLQ010000175.1 GCA_947447995.1 Bacteroidota bacterium
TGCAATCATACAGGTTATTGCTCAGGTGTAAAGCCTTATTCACGAAGATGTGTAAAGTGTAGCTACGATGAGAGTCCAACTTCGGGAACAATGTTTGATAAATGTAAATTTCCTATTCACATTGCATTTCATATTGTATTCCGGCTTAGTACAAAAAAGAAAGGAATGTCCTCGTTGGAATTATCAAATGAGTTTGAACAACGGCAGAAGACTTGTTGGGAGTTCAAATGGAAAGTACAACAAGCAATGCAAAGTACTTTAAACTATCCACTTAAGGGTGAAGTTCATGTTGATGAATGTTTTATTGGTGGAGAAGAAGAACAAAAACAAGGTCGAAGTAAAGGAAAGAAAAAATTGGTAATTGTGGCACTTGAAAAATTGCCGTTTAATGGAGTTGGTAGAGCATACGCACAAATAATAGATGACGCTTCAAATGTTTCGTTTCGTCCATTTTTCGAAGCTCACATCTCAAAGGATGCAGATGTAGTTACCGATGAATGGACAGGATATATTCCATTGAAAAAGGATTATGCAAAGTTAAAACAAGTTCCATCGAACAAAGGAAAAAATCATCCTGACATGCATATTCACATAATGAATTTGAAAGGTTGGTTAAGAGGAATACATCACCATTGCAGTAAAGAAAGATTACAGGGTTACCTTGAGGAGTACCACTTTAGATATAATAGGCGAAATAATATGGACACTATCTTTGACACCCTGCTTAAAAGGATGGTTAATTATGAACCAAAGCGTTTAAATACAGAGTAATAATCCTGCGGTCTAACCGCCTATACCTAAAAGATTATTATAGGTAAACAACCCTTATTCCCTTATGTAATTAAAAGTTGTTTAATTCGAAAGTCTATATATTGTTCAATATGTGTTTTTACACAGCCTCTCCGAGTCAGGCTATCACTGCGGGGCATCGTGGTTTTAAGTATGCTCCTATAAATGTGACCGTTGCCCCAGCAGTAAAAACGCCGATAAATATTGATAGAGTCCAATTTTCAGCACTCTTACATATAGAAACTTTTATAAATTTATTTTCGGAAATAAAACTGATTTATATCTGTTATTATAAAAATTATCAATACTTTTGTAATCACAAAATTTCAGTATAAAAAGTTGAAAAACAGATGATTTTGATTTGTTATCCTGATTTGTGTGTATATATTAATTGAAAAGTATACCACCTATTAATTGAAAAGTATACCAGTAATTTCATCATAACGTAATAAAAAAACGTTATAAACGGATGATAAATATGTATACAAAACAGGAAATAATACTATTAAGTTACCGTTCAGGTAAGAGTCAACGTCAGATTTCACGTGATCTTCAGATTAGCCGTAAGACTGTACAACGTTACGTTGAAGAGTATGCAAAGCTTCAGCAAGTAAATAACCCACCAATTGACATGTCACCATTTTCAGAGTGCCTGACTTGTCCCCCAAGCTACGCTACTCGAGTTGGCGCAAAGCGCAAGTTGACCATCGAGGTTTCGGCAGCAATCGATATTCATTTGTCAGACAACGAATTAAAGCAAAGTTCAGGTCTTGGCAAACAGGTATTAAAGAATATTGATGTTTTTGAATCTTTGCAACTTCAGGGTTTTGAGGTTGGTTATACGACCGTTTGCAACTATGTTCGTACTAAGTTGAAGAAACAGTCTCCCAAAGAGGCATTTATACGTCAGGTATACCAGCCGGGGAGTGTGTGCGAGTTCGACTGGGGTGAAGTAAAATTGGAGATTGGCGGGGTGTTGAATCGTTATTATTTGGCGGTATTCACGTCTGCTTATGGCAATTATCGTTATTCATTATTGTTCCAACGTCAAGATACATTGGCGTTTATGGAGTCTCATACGTTGTTTTTCTCACATATAGGTGGTGTGTACCATCAAATGACTTACGACAATATGCGTGTTGCCGTATCTCGTTTTGTAGGTTTGCACGAAAAGGAGCCCACCCAGGCATTGCTTCAGATGCGTGGTCATTATTTGTTTACCCACCGATTTTGCAACATTTACAGCGGTAACGAAAAGGGTCATGTGGAGCGAAGCGTTGAGTACGTTAGGCGCAAAGCCTTTGCCCCAAAACACTCATTTTCAACGCTTGAAGAGGCACAAGATCATCTTCACCAAGCGGTTGATAGGTTGAATCAAACCAAGCAGCAATTAACGGGTATGACTGCCAATGAACTATTCGCACAGGAGCTACCGCATTTATACAAAATAGGTTCTGCATTGGCTTTTAGCGAATCAACTCCTTGCAGGGTAGATAAATACTCCACTATATGCTTTGGCACCAATCATTACTCTGTACCCGACCATTTGGTCAACTTACATGTAGATGTAAAAGTGTACAGTCAAAAGCTAGAGGTGTTCTATCATAACACGCTTGTAGCCACCCATGAGCGCAATTTTGGTCGCCAGCAATGGGTGATATCCATTGAGCATTACCTGACCACCTTTAAGCGTAAACCGGGTGCGTTGAACGCCAGTGTAGCCTTGGTGAGTAGCCCTTATTTGAAAGAATTGTATGATGATTTTTTTAGCTCCACCCCACGCGACTTTGTGGATTTGCTTCAATTTTGCGTTCGCTTCCATGTGCCGCAAGTAAAATTGGAAGAGACCGTAAAACTGCTTCTTAGCCTTTGTACGCATAATATTACTACCGAAAAGATAACTGCAATTTTGGGTAATAAAACTGCTGAAACAGCCTGCGTAGTGGTAGATAAGAGTGAAACGGCAGACCAATCAAAAAACCTTCTAAGGGAGTTAACGGCAATCATGAATTAAAACATATCAAATAGAAATCAACACGTATATCTAGCAATCAACACGTATATCAAATTAAAAAATCAAGATAAAAAATGAAAATACAAAACGAAATAAAAGACCAAATAATACACTATAGCAAAGAGTTACGTCTGCCCGCATTTAGAAATGAGTACGAGGAAATTGCCCAAGAATCGGCTAAGGAGCATGCCCAGTATGAAGAATTTCTACTTAAACTAATGGAGCGGGAATACGATGATCGTCTGGAAAACCGCAAAAAAGAACTCATCCGTCAAGCGGGTTTTCCCTCCAGAATGCATTTGCACGATTTGAAACGGGAATTACTTCCCCCCGATGCGGCCTCCAAGCTTCCCGTGCTGGAACGTTTGGACTTCATAAAATCTGGTCAAAACATAGTGCTTGCCGGAAACCCAGGTACAGGGAAAACACATATTGCTGTTGGATTAGGTTTAAAGGCTTGTTTGCAAGGCTATAAAGTGTTGTTTACATCGGTACACCGATTGCTTACCCAATTGCGTGAATCGCACTCCACACGCACCCTGCGGCAGTCGGAACTGCGGTTTGAAAAGTACGATTTGGTCATCTGCGATGAATTTGGATACATATCCTTCGACAAAGAGGGTTCAGAATTACTATTTAATCACCTCTCGTTACGCACAGGAAGTAAATCAACCATTATCACCACCAACCTGAACTTCGACCGCTGGAGCGAGATATTTGGCGACCCTGTATTGACAGCCGCATTGGTAGATAGAATGACCCATAAAGCGTATCTGATTAATATGAATGGAGATTCCTATCGGGTGAGAGAAACAAAGGAAATTAATCAAAAATGAAACGGCAAAATGCAAAAATCCGCCAACCCTGAGAAGTTTTTTTTGGGTGCCCCAAAAAAAACTTCTCAGGGTTGGATTAATCAAATAAAATGGTATACTTTTGAACTGAAATACTGGTATACTTTTGAATTAATATAAACATTATAGCGCACAATAAAAGCCCCACATAACTTAATATGCGGGGCTTTGAAAAAACGGCGGCTATCTACTCTCCCACCTTGCGGCAGTACCATCGACGTGGACAGGCTTAACTTCTCTGTTCGGAATGGGAAGAGGTGGAACCCTGTCGCTATAACCACCTAA
>CANFLQ010000176.1 GCA_947447995.1 Bacteroidota bacterium
AGAGATAAATTTCCAAATTCCATATTGTTGGAAAGTTCGGATTACCACAGTAATGATAACAGCTTCTCCTATATCTGCTGCAAATCGATCGCTTCTATTGTCATAGACAATGAGATTATTACTTCCACTTTTCCCGATGGAAAAATTTTAACAAAAAATATTGATGCTTCCGTTTTAATACCGGACGAAATAAAAGCTTTTGCCGATTCTTTCGAACCTTCGACTCATGAATTTAAGTTTATCAATAATGGTTTGTTTGGTTATATTAATTACGATGCAGTACGTTATTTTGAGGATATTAAAATAAATGTTCCTAAAAAGGAATCGAAAAAAATACCTGATGTAATTTACAATGTATATCAATACGTTATTGCTTTCGATCATTTTAAAGATGAGGTTTATATTTTTGAACATATTATTGGCAATGAGGCAAGCAAAGGTGTTTCACATATTGAAGAATTTATTAATAACAAAAACTTCTCTTCTTATAAATTTCAAACAGTTGGCGAAGAAGAAACCAATATGACGGATGAAGAGTATTTGAAAAATATTGACCTTGGCATTCATCATTGTAAAAGAGGCGATGTATTTCAAATAGTGTTGTCGCGCGAATTTTCCCAAGGCTTTACGGGTGATGATTTTAATTTATACCGTTCACTTCGTTCGGTAAATCCTTCACCTTATTTGTTCTATTTTGATTTTGGTAATTTTAAAATTTTTGGTTCTTCCCCCGAAGCGCAATTGGTAGTGAAAGATGGTATGGCAGCTATTCATCCGATAGCAGGTACTTTCAGGCGGACAGGTAACGATGAAGCAGACAGACTGCTTGCAGAAAAATTAAAATTGGATCCCAAAGAAAACGCTGAACATGTTATGTTGGTTGATTTAGCGCGTAACGACCTAAGTAGAAATTGTTCGGATGTTAAAGTGAAAACCTTTCGTGAGATACAATTTTATTCACATGTAATACATTTGGTATCTAATGTTATAGGCAAGTTAAAGCCCGAAATTACAACCATGAAAATTGTAGCGGATACTTTTCCTGCCGGAACATTAAGCGGTGCACCTAAGCACATGGCAATGCAGTTGATCGACAGGTATGAAAAAAACAGTAGAAGTTTTTATGGTGGCTGCATAGGTTTTATGGGTTTTAATGGTACTTTTAATCACGCTATTATGATACGTTCTTTTTTAAGTAAGAACAACACACTTTTTTATCAGGCAGGTGCCGGTATTGTTGAATCATCCGATAGGAAAAGTGAATTAAATGAGGTGCATAATAAATTGGCGGCGCTAAAAAGGGCATTGGAATTGGCGAATGAGATATAGCAGCCTCACCCCTTTCACACGGTCTGGCTCAAACAGCCACAGGCTGTTCGCCCTCCCCTCTCCTAAAGGAGAAAGGGGGGGTACTTGGTGTTACAAATTAATTTTTAATTTTTCAATTATATCATGAAAATATTAGTACTCGATAATTACGATAGTTTTACATACAATTTAGTTCATTACTTGGAGCAACTTACTGATGCGACAATTGAAGTGCATCGCAATGATAAAATTACCTTGAAGGAAATTGAGCGTTTCGATAAGATATTATTATCACCAGGCCCTGGTATTCCCTCCGAAGCAGGAATATTAATTGATGTGATTAAAACCTACGCACCTACAAAAAGTATATTAGGTGTATGCCTCGGACAGCAAGCTATTGCCGAAGCTTTTGGAGGTTCTCTAATCAATTTAAAAGAAGTGTTTCACGGTGTTTCTACACCGGTTGAAATTATTAAAGATGATGTTTTATTTAAAAATATTCCTAAAAAATTAAATGTTGGTCGCTACCATTCCTGGGCTGTTAATACAAAAGATTTGCCAGCTGATTTAGAAGTAACTTGTGTTGATGATACAGGGAGTATCATGGCATTGCGTCATAAAAAATACGATGTGCGTGCTGTTCAGTTTCATCCCGAAAGTGTGCTTACTGATCATGGATTGGAAATGATAAAAAATTGGGTAGAGAGTTAGTTCAAAGTAGAAAATTCAAAGTTTAAAGTTTTGAAAACTGACAAGAAAAATATTTTTTAACAAAGAACTCTCCCTCTCCTTTAGGAGAGGGGATTAAGGGGTGAGGCAATGAAAGCAATACTAAATCAATTATTCGAACACAAAACACTTTCTCGCGAACAGGCAAAGGAAGTTCTTGTAAACATTACATCTGAAAAATATAATTCATCTCAGGTAGCGGCTTTTATGTCCATCTTTTTGATGCGTTCTATTACTGTTCAGGAGTTGTCGGGCTTTCAGGAAGCAATGTTGGATTTGTGTTTGAAAACTCATTTTGATTCTAATGAAACCATTGATATTGTTGGTACAGGTGGCGATGGAAAAGATACATTTAATATTTCAACATTGGCTTGTTTTGTTACAGCGGGTGCAGGTGTGCAGGTAACCAAACATGGTAATTACGGAGTGTCATCTATAAGCGGTTCGTCCAATGTGTTGGAAGCTATTGGATATAAATTCACCAATGATAAAGGTATTTTGCAAAAACAATTAGATGAAGCCGGAATATGTTTTTTACATGCTCCATTGTTTCATCCAGCAATGAAAAGTGTTGGGCCAATCAGAAGAGAACTGGGAATAAAAACATTTTTTAATATGCTCGGACCTATTGTTAATCCTTGCTTTCCAAAGTATCAATTGTTGGGAGTATATAATTTAGAAATGGCACGTTTGTATAACTATTTGTTACAAAATACTTCCGTAGATTATACTATTATTAATTCCTTTGATGGTTATGATGAAGTTTCATTGACATCTGATTTTAAAGTGGTAACAAAAAATACAGAGCAAGTTATTAAGCCTTCTGATATTGGTTTTGAAAAGATACAACAACAAGATTTGTATGGTGGTCAGACAGTAGAAGCAGCAGCAAAAATATTTATGGAAGTGTTGAATGGCAATGGAACAATAGCTCAAAATGCTGCTGTTTGTGTTAACGCCGCCATGGCAATTCATTGCGTAAAACCTGAATTGTCATTGCAGGAATGCATTGCAAAAGCTAAGGAATCATTAGAATCAAAAAAAGCTTTAAACGTTTATAAGAAATTAATAACAAGTTGAAAAGAGTTTATAAAGCTAGCGCACATATTTCGACAAGTTCAATATGACCCGAGCACGGTCAGTCTGAGCTTGTCGAAGACATTGCGTTGCAATATTAATTGAAAGGAAATAGGAATATAACATGAACATTTTAGATAAAATAATAGCTCAAAAGAAAATAGAAGTTGAAGCTGCAAAAGCAAAAACTTCGATCAAAATATTGGAGCAATCTAAACACTTTAACCAAACCCCTTTTTCATTTAAACAATATTTAAATGATGCGAGTAAAGTGGGAATTATAGCTGAATTTAAACGTAAGTCGCCTTCAAAAGGCATCATCAATGCTACTGCTGATGTACAAAAAACAACAAGCGGTTATGTAAATGCCGGAGCAAGTGCATTGAGCATTCTTACTGATTTTGAATTTTTTGGAGGTACTTGCGATGATGTGATAGCAGCTCGTAAAGTCGTTAACGCTCCCATATTACGTAAAGAATTTATCATTGACGAATATCAAATTATAGAAGCAAAATCAATAGGTGCGGATGTAATATTATTATTGGCAAATGTATTAACGGCTAATCAAATCAAACAATATGCGAAGTTTGCCAAATCACTTGGCTTAGAAAGTTTGTTGGAAATTCGTGATAAAGATGAATTGCATGCTATCAATCAATATGTGGATGCTGTTGGAATTAACAACCGAAACCTAAAGGACTTTAACGTAAATCTAACTCAATCATTTGACTTGGTTGATTTGATTCCGAATGAATTTATTAAAATTTCCGAAAGCGGAATAGGTTCGGCAAAAACAATTCATGAATTGAAAGC
>CANFLQ010000177.1 GCA_947447995.1 Bacteroidota bacterium
AATTTCAGCTATACTTTCTTTTATTGTAAACACTTTTGAATATGACATAGTTTTTTTTTACAAATTTACATTATTATGTTTTAGTCCAATAAATATTTAAAAAAAGTTATCAACTTATTTGGACTAAAACATAATTGTAATTGGTATTACTAATGTTTTTAAATAGTTCTCAATTAGGTCAGAGAGACTTCTGCCTTTCTTTTGAGCATATATTTTGGCCGTTTTAATAACGTCTTGCTCAATTGTTAGTGTTAGTTTAGTTGTCATGGCACGTGTAAATTAAAATGCAAACATACGTGTTGTTTTTCGATATTCCAAATGTAGTTCGTTTTCTTGTGCTTGCAGCTAACAGTTTCTTAGCATTTATTGGATCAATTTTTTTTTCGTCGAATATTTTTAATTGTTCAGCAGTTTGTATTGTTATTTTATTAGTTTTGCCTCGCTAAAATAATTTAGCGAAAACTAAAACCCTTATTTTATGTTACACAAAACAAAACAAAACAAAACAAAACAAAACAAAACAGTAAAAAGCTTATTGTTTTAATGACAGGTTTAATGGCATTAATAGCTATTACCACCTATTCTTGTAAAAAAGAAGGAAACCCTCAAGTACAAAGCGCTAGCTGTCCGGGTCTTTCGGTTGAAGAAATTCCCTCCACTCAAAAAGCTTTAGGGCTCGATTTTAAAAATGTTTTAGGTTTTGCAACTATTGCCGATTACAAAACAGCAATAACTAACCCAACGGATGCACAACAAACTGCACTGTACAATTCAATAGCTTCATTTACCACATTTACTTCATACTCTAAATTTTACCCAAACAGCATTTTGTTTAAAAACGAAGATTTAACTGACTTGCTGAACCCTGATGGCGTTATTTTGATTGGTAACAATTACTTTAAAGTAGACCCAACAGTAGACAAAGTGTTTGTTTTACCAAAAGCAGACGTTGCTTATTATTACGACTTAATAGCACCTAACCCTTCTTCTGGTAAGGTGGTTATGTTTAGTACTTACGAAAATGTGTTAGAATTAATTGAAGCAGGGGCTTTGCTTAACACACAAGTTGCAACGGTAGATGTGCCTGAAGTAATGACAGCAACCACTCAAAAAGGATTAAGACGCTTTTTTGTAAAAGTAATAATCCCAGTTGTAAATGTTATTAAACAAGCAGTTGTTACAGTTCAAGAAAATATAAATGGTGCCGTTAAAAATGTTACAAACACTATTAGTCAGGTAATTTCAACGGATTGCAACGAAACGGGTTGTGGTGCAAGTGCAGTCCACGCCAGTGTGGGTACTGCCCAATCGACTGATGCGTATTACCGTAAATGGGGGATTTATTTTCATTTATTTGCTGTTGTATCCCCAGTTGGCACCCTTCCCAATCCTTATAATTTTGGATTTGTAGGTGGCATAGGCTCAACAGTTGCACCTGTTAAACGTGATAGCGGATACATCGCATACCATGTAAAATGCAATCAAACTATAGGAACTGAACTTATCACTAATGGACACTATCAATGGAATAGCCTCAGCAATGTATTTGTCTATCATTCGTATAAAGGATCTCACCCTTTAAACAAAGTGTATTTTAAATACAGCATTCTGGTAAAAAGCGTTACAAATTCTTGGATTCCAATTAGTCCATTAGTTGGTTTTAGAGCAAATATGTAATTTTAAAACATGTAGTTAAATGAGAATAACAATCATCTTCCTTTTTTTAATAACCCTTTCTGCGAACATGTATTCGCAGAAAGGGTTTTATTTACACCCCACCATCGAAAGCAAAAAATGGTTTCCTAACCGTAATCACAGCTTTAGTATTACTACTCCTCAGGGCATCGTTGTAAATGTAAAATCGATGAACTTATCAACAGTATCTGGAGCTGACATAGGGTTACTGATAGGATATAGAACAAAAAACTATTTTTTTGAAACCGGCATTTCACAGGATAGAGTGCAACAAGGGTTTAGCGCACTAAACCCCTACTCTGTAAACAACTTGAATGGTACACCAACTGGTTATAGTTCAATTGGCGGCAGTGCTAATTTTATAAAATACCCCTTTCGGATGGGAGTTAAACTATTTGGTAGCGATTCAATGTATACCGAACGAAAATTACGTTGGCAAGGTTTTTTATATGGTGGAGTTGATTACTTATTTACAAGAGGAGTAGCTGAGTCGGCATGGGGAACCGACTTTGTTGTTGATACGGCAGAAAACACTATTGGAATTGTTACTTTTGATGAATTGGATTTAAAGCACCGGCATGCATTGTTTGCCAATATGGGCTTTACAATTAAAACATATACTAAAAAAGGACGTACTTTGTTAAACATTTCTTTAGATTACAGGCAAACATTGCAACCCAATAATATTTTAGATATCACAAAAGTAGTTATTCAAAATTACGATGGGCACACCTATTCCAGTGCTTTTAAAACAAGAGGATCTTGTTTTACACTAACGCTTAGTACCGATATTTACCTGAAAAGAAAACGAAGGCAATACCCTGTTCAATAAGATAATCTAACTAAATACAATCTATTTTATTTTAGAATGAAACCACTGGCATTTATTATTTTTATATGTACGTATACTGCAAGCTATTCTCAAAAAGGATTTTACCTGCATCCTTCCATCGATTATAAATTGGATATTAATAGCAATCTTGATTACAATATCATCACTTCCCAAGGGTATAGTATTCAAGTAACACCAAGAAACTTTACTGCGCAACCATTACCCTTTTTAGGCTTACAAATGGGTTATCGCAAAAAAAATTGGTTTTTTGAAACAGGCTGGGCACAAGATAAATTTGCTTCCGGGTTAACCTTAACCACCACTGAATACAATACCGGAACACAACAATATGAAACAAAACACTACAAAAAATATAGCGGCACTTCCTATAACAAAATACCTTTGCGGTTTGGGATTCGGCTGTGGGGTAGCGATACCATTGCAGCTACTAAAAAATGGCGTTGGCAAGGGTTTGTAGTAGGAAGTTACGAGGTATTATTAAAAAAACCAATGGAAAATATTCAACATGAGGAATTTATTACTAATAATAAAAATCAAAAAGTAGATTTTTATTATTATTCCGTAGATGCGTTTACAATACAAAGAAAAAAAACATTGGGATTTACCATCAAGGGATATACTAAAAATGGAAAAAATATAAATTTTTCAGTATATAGTTTATTACCGCAAACTAGTGCTAATTATCGTCACGCTTGGTCAGCCAACCTAATGCGTATTAATAATTTTGATGGAACATATAATACTTTCCATTATGTTTCATTCGGTGGAGGAATATACTTCGGTATCAGTACCGATATGTTTGCAAAAAGCTGGTTAAAGCAAAAACAAGAAACAGATTATTATAAAAATAAATAGCCTCAAAAAACGCTATTATCGCATAGCGGCAACGCGTTTTTTTGCCATTTAAGGGCATAAACAATCCGCATGAACTCTTTTGCAAGATGAAAAAAAATCATTTTCTTATCGTCCTTACTATTTTTATTTCCTGCTTATCCTTTCAAAAAATGGCTGGGCAAAATTTATCTGTAAAAACGTATTCCTACGGCGGTTTTAATATTGATGGTTTGGTTTTAGATTCTGTTTTTAATACCGTTACCGGTGATGGCGCAACACAAACAACCAACTGGAAAATGAATAATAACAAATCGGCATTACCATTAACTGTTGCGGGTTTTGGAGGTGTTCAGTTGTTTGTATTTGAAGCCATAACCGATAGCATTTCAACTGCACAGGCCGATGCTTTGATTGATTATGTAAAAGGGGGTGGTATATTAATTACCAGTACAGAAGGAACCAAGATAACAGGAAATATTTTTCTTAATAAATACATTGGCGAAGCATTGCTTTGTAATACCGCCACACTAACAGTA
>CANFLQ010000178.1 GCA_947447995.1 Bacteroidota bacterium
ATCCTTCTTTTTAAAATTGCATACTACTTTAAAAGCTTTGTAATACTTGGTAGGGCTGCCGATGCATCAGTTCAACTCAGGATTAAATCGAACCTTCGCGAAAAGCGAAGCTGCGTTTAATCCTTATATGTTAGGCAAAGTATTTACTTTTCTGTTATCAATTAATTCCGCATACACAGAAGTCGATTTACAAAGTACTTAAAACTTTTTTCTTTATTCGAGGCTCCAAACTTTAAAAGAACAAATAAAGCTGCCCAAGAATTCCCAATTAAATTTTAGTTTTCACCTTTCAAATGATACCAATCTGTTCTGATCAATTGGTCTGAATGATTATACTTTTCCAAAGCATACGATGTAATTTGATTACTTGAGTCTAGAAATGTACAAGATTTGTTTTTTTCGTTTTTGTATGGTTCCCAAACAAGAGTCGCTTCTATCTTGAAGTTCTCATTATATCGAATCCTTTTTCTTAAGTGTTTATTTTTATCATAAAAGTCTAAATATTCCAGTCGTGATTTTTTGTTTTCTAAACTCGTCGTTTTACTAGTGTTTTTATTTAGCCATACAGTCCAGTTATAGCCAGTTATATGGTTTGTTGAATCTAAATTAGTTGTAATACTTGTTTTACTAACTGAATCATAACAATATTCATATTTATCACGGATTTCGTTTTTTTTGTTGTAACTAATATTTGTAATGCAGTTTGTTTTTTCATTATAATTATATACCCATCGACTTACCATTTTTCCATTTTCATCATAAATGTTTTGAGCAGTTTTTCTACCAACAGAGTCGTACGTATAAATATAAAAAGCAAAAAGTCCTGTTTCTGGTCGCCAATCTATTTCTTTAACCATTTGCCCAATGTTATTATATTGTGTCGTTTTAATTGATAATAGAGAGTCTTTATTAGAATATCCCTTTTCAAAGATTAATTTGTCTTTTGTATTGTATTCATAAGTTGTATAGTAGTCAAGGGAAAAGTTTTTCGGAATGTTATTGTCGGTTTTATTGCAACCGAAGGTCAATGTTAAAAATGATATACTTAATAAATGTATTATTGTCTTCATATTTGTCATTTTAATATTTTGCCTAACGGTTGGCGGCTTAAAGAAAGTGCGGAATAAATAACCACTCACTTTATTAACCGATTAAATATATAAATAATTCCGAAGTGAATGGCAAGCGCCAAAACTTTCTGCCGCTGAAAAAATGCGCTTGCAACTTGCAGGAACTCCGCATTTTTTTAAGGCGCTGTTAGCGGCACGGGCATTCTTCAACATACCATTCGTTACACTTACCATTCGTTTCTCAAACCCAGTGTCTTATAACCCAAAGTACTTAACATTTATTTTTGCTTTTATTTCCGCCTTTCATTTGAATATTCTCGAATGTCCTGCTTAACAATAACAAAATTAGTCCGTATTGAGTCGGTCAAACTATATAACATATTTTTGTATGGTGGTTTTCTTCTACTGCCAAAAGCTCCACCATATTCTAGTCTAATGGTTGAATTAATACTGTCCTTTTGTATAATAATAAATTTGAACCAATGGTAAGGGTCACCGGTGAAACCTAAAGTATCGGTCCCGTAATTTTTCTCTTCTTTCCGTAAATTATATTTGTCAGCAAGGTTGTTAATTAGATTTACAGAAACTGCTTTTGATTTATTATACGTGCCTTTATTTCTGATGTCATACGACGCGAAATAAGTAACCTGATAAAAACAAGAAGAAAGAAAAATCGGTAGGAGTAGTAGATAATTTTTTTTCATGTTTATTCTTTAAATTTTGAGTCGCAGGAAACGTTTTCTTAAACGCCATTTTTCTTTTTCTTGCCTTGCCGCTAACGGTTGGCGGCTTAAAGAAAGTGCGGAATAAATAATTCCTAACTGTCTTACCGCACTAAAGATATAAAATGTTCCGAAGTTCATCGCAAGCGCCAAAACTTTCTGCCGCTGAAAAAATGCGCTTGCAACTTGCAGGAACTCCGCATTTTTTTAAGGCGCTGTTGGGCGTAGGCTTTCTTTCAGTCAAACTATAATTCAGTCCTCAAGTCTTGAATTGTCTGCAAGTCAGTAAATACAGGTCATTATAAGGTGCTGTCGTGTTATAAGTTTTTATTTTCTTTATTTAACATTTCGTTTACCTGTTCAACCACGTCTGGTGGATATAAACTTACACCCAAATCAATTTTTAATTCCCCACAAATTTTCAATAATTCAAATGGAAAATAGTCGGATTGACTAGCAACATTATTATAACCAATCCTTAAATCAAATCCAAAATCCAATACAGATTCGTCTGTAAATTTATTGAGAGTCATTCTTTTTATAAGTAATTTATTTTTTTGCAAGAATTTAATAGAATCTTTAATCTGTTTATCAAGTTTATCAAAGTCTGCATTACTTGCCAAAAACAATATTTCATTACACTTTATTTTCCTTCCTTCTGGTTTTGATTTAATAACGGGGTCTCCCTTTTTAAAAATTCCGTACGGTTTTATACTAAGATTTTTAGATAATTTGTCAATGTCTAATTTGTCGCCTGAAATTCTTAAAATACAACTCATTTGTCTGGTCGAAATGTTTACAGTTAATTTTGTCTATACAATGGTTTTTCTTAAGCTTACGCCCAACGGTTGGCAGCCTTATGTGGTGCTGGTTTAGAAAGCACTTCACTGTCTTACCGCACTAAAGATATAAAATGTTCCGAACTTTATGGCAAGCGCCAAAACTTTCTGCCGCTGAAAAATTGCGCTTGCAACTTGCACGAACCCAGCATCACATAAGGGTGCTGTTATATGCCGTTTTATTTGTTGTTCCGTATAGTTATTCTGTCGTTAATGAAACCCAATCGGAATCATTTGATTAAGCTTAATATTTTGTCCGTCTTTTTTTGCAGGTATCCAATTAGGCATTTGTTTAATTACTCGAACCGCTTCATTGTCGCAAGCTTCACAGTCTATTATACCTTTCATTACTTTAATATTCGTAATAGCGCCATCAGCTTCAACCGTAAATAAAATATAGGTCGTTCCTGTTATTCCTTTCTTTTTTTCGTTTTCGGGGTATACTAAATTCTTTTGCAAAAATTTTATCATAGCCTTTTCTCCACCAACAAACGATGGATTAACATCGTTCGTTTTCTTTGGGGGTGAACTGTTAGTGTTCTTTTGAGCCTCGGTCTTTAAAATCTCTAAATGTTCTCCAAATGAAATTTTATTACCATCCTTATCAAAGTATTGTTCACTTTGTGTAATTGCTTTTTGTTTGTATTTCGAAGTTGAGGTTTTTAATTCTTCGGGAGTTAAATCAACCATTTTTAATTTTGATATTTTCTTAATTTCACCTGAACTATAATAGCTGTAAACTGAAGTCCGTCCACCTTCAAAATAAGCTTGCATCATTGTCAAAGAACCACTCATGTTATAATAAAAGGATGTGTCGGTATGTTCTCCATTTTTGTATTTAGATTTAAGATAAATACCTCCGTCTGAATTGTAATAAATTAAATAACCATTTAAGAATCCATTACTTGCTTCAGAAGTCCTTAGAATTTTCTTATTTGGGTAATAAACTGTGTCATTCTTAATAAACATACCTAACTTAGATTTTATAGATGTTTTGGTCAACATATATAAATATGAACTGTCTGTGGAAATTGCTTTGCCTTGTAAATCAATTTTTTTAGCATCTTCTAAACTATCCGTTTGTCCGAATGATAAAGTTGAAATTAAAACAAGCAATGCTGTCAAGCTAAATGTTTTCTTCATAAATGAATTGTTTGTCGTTCTGCAAAATGGCATATAACGGTTGGCAGCTAAAGAAAGTGCGGAATTAATAGCACTTCACTGTCTTACCGCACAAACTTAATTAATAATTCCG
>CANFLQ010000179.1 GCA_947447995.1 Bacteroidota bacterium
CATATTCAATAACTGTTTCACCATCAGAAGTTTTTTTATCAGACGTAAATTTTTTTGAATAATTATTTCGTTGAGTGCCATACGCATTTATACTATTTAATATGCGCCAAACAATCCAAACCACCAACAGGGTATAAAAAACATCTCTCATTTGAAGGAACAAAGCTAACAGTTTTATATAAAAGAAACTTATAAAAATATGATTTCAATCCATTAGCGTCCGAAATAAAGTCGGAATAAAAGGGAGTTACTAATCTGTTACGGTTTTAAAAAAAATACAAAAACTAGCTTGTGTTAAGGTAAGTTGTATGGGTTTAAATCCATTTGGTTGTTACCCCATGTTAGTGAACCATCGGTATCAATTTTTACATTTTTAAATAAACTTACTTTTCGGTAAGGAATAACCGAAGGGTGGTTGTTAGAGAAAAGGAAGTTTTTAAAATCGTGTGTTTTTTTCTTCCATTAGCGAACTGGGC
The DNA here is from genome assembly GCA_947447995.1 of Bacteroidota bacterium. Taxonomy (GTDB): domain Bacteria; phylum Bacteroidota; class Bacteroidia; order 2-12-FULL-35-15; family 2-12-FULL-35-15; genus 2-12-FULL-35-15. Next base: position 477 of record CANFLQ010000179.1, read on the forward strand.
AAAGTCAATAAACGAAATGAAAAAAAATTAGAGAAAGGGTACAATTTAATGTTTCGGAGGTAAGCAGGGATGAAATAATAGAGGGAATAAAACAAAAAATAAAAGAAATTAAACAAAAAAAAACGTAACGAACTGTTACGGTTTTTTAATTCTTATCAATATCTATACGGTTTTTATACTACGTACTGCTTTAATTTTTTTAACGCTCCTACTTGAATGTAACAGGGTTAATATTTCCACTTTTTCGGGGGTAATTCTATAAATAACAAGGTATTTACCAAAAATAATGTTTCTGTAAATTTTGCCTTTGGTGGGTAGGTGTTTACATTCGGGGTGTAAGTTGTATTGGTATTCTAATTCATCAATAATTTTCTCTAACCTATCCATAAAAATATCCGCTAAAAACTCTCCAAAAGCTTCTGCACCATAGTTGTAGGTTTCACGGCGTTTTTGCTTAAATATGTCGGAGCGAACTATTTTTTTCGTGTTTTTTTCCATGCTTCAAACTCTTTTTTTTCTTGCTCCCAACTTATAAACGGACCTTTTTCAGCTTCTTTTATGTGTGCTTCAAATTCTGCCTGTGTCATAGGTTTGCCGGGTAAAGCATAGTTGTCTTTTGTTTTTTCTTTTACTGTTTTCATGGCTTGCAAGTATTGGTTTGTAAGTATTACAAATTTAACACTTTTATTTACCCCAATCAACTTTTATCAATTGTTCTTTAATCATTTTATCGTTAATGTACCTAGCGCATTGTTGTTTTTAATTCGCTATGTTGCAACAACTGCATCACACCGCTGCAAGATACATGGCTTTACATAGATATACATAACAAAAAAAGCTACTCGTTTGAGTAGCTTTTTTAATTTTTGTGGTACCCACTGGGATCGAACCAGTGACACAAGGATTTTCAGTCCTTTGCTCTACCAACTGAGCTAGGGTACCTCATTAATTGGATGGCAAATGTAATCAAATTTTCTATTTCACAAAAAAAAAGTTCCTAAAACCTCATCTTATTTTGTAGTTTTGTGATATGCAACTAGTTATAGACATCGGAAATACAAGAGTAAAAGCTGCTTTGTTCCAAGAAAACAATTTAATAAAGTATTTTGTATGTAAAAACACCGACGAACTATTAAAAGCCAATATTATTGAGAATCATAAGGTTGGACATTGCATAATAAGCTCTGTTGTTGATGGCTTAGATGCATTTACAGAAAAAATCAAATTACAAACTTCTGTTTTAACATACACCATACAAACCCCTACTCCACTTAAAAATTGTTATGAATCGCCAAATACACTTGGCAGCGACAGATTAGCTGCAGCTGTTGCCGGTAATTTTTTATTCCCAAACAAAAATGTATTGGTGATAGATACAGGAACCTGTATCAAATACAATTTCATAAACAGTAAAAACGAATATATTGGCGGTGCCATTTCGCCCGGACTCCAAATGCGATTTAAGTCACTCAATAGCTTTACCTCCCGCTTACCACTTTTAGAGGTGGATGAAAATTTCAACACCTTAATCGCTACAAATTCTAAGGATAATATTTTGTCGGGTGTAGAATTAGGTGCTGTTGCCGAAATAAATTCCTTTATTGATCAGTACAACCAATTGTACCCGGATATAAATGTGGTATTATCAGGCGGGGATGTTAATTTTTTTGAGAAACGATTAAAAAAGCCCATCTTTGCCGAACCTTATTTAATCCTAAAAGGCTTAAATAGTATATTGAATCATAATTTAAAAATATCACACCATTAGTATCTTTTATGAATCTTAGCAAAAGCCTTAACAGACACCTTTTTATTGTATCCGCATTTTTTATTGTTCTTCAAATAGCACATCTTAACTCTATTGGGCAAATAGCAACTAGTTCACCATATTCCCGATACGGTATTGGCGATATTACTGGCAAAGGATTATCACAAGCCTTTGCTTTGGGCGGATCTAACATTGCATTGCAAAACGACACCACCCCTGTTTTTTTTATAAATTCCAGCAATCCAGCATCCTACTCCAATATACGATTAACAACTGCTGAATTGGGGGTTAATTTCAGCCGCTTACAATTACAGAGTGAAAGCACTCAAAAATCAATTAACAATGCATCGGTTGGATATATAACTTTGGCTTTCCCTTTTAAAAAATGGTGGGGAGCAAGTGCGGGGTTAACCCCATACAGCTCTGTTGGATATAATGTAAAGGAACAACAAACTATATCCAATGTTGGTAATGTAGATTTTTTATATCAAGGCAACGGAGGTATTAATCAGGCTTATTTTGGAAATGGAATAAAACCATTTTACGGATTACCTATGTTATTTATGAAGTCAAAAAAATATCAACGTTTAAAAGAAGAAAAAAAAGACAGCATCATTTATCGCATATTAAAAAGACAAAAAGCCTTGCAATCATTATCATTGGGTATAAATGTCTCTTATATGTTTGGAGGTATCAGCCACGAACAACGTTCTATTTTTCCTTTAAATGCGTTCGCTTACAACACTTACACAAGCTCAACCACACGTATTGGCGATATTTACCTTGATTATGGCGCTCAATATGCCTACACCATTGATTCCTTAAACGGAAGAGATTTAAAAGACAATGTGCAACTTTTGGTTGGTGCTACTTACGCTGCTCAAAGCAATATAAATGCTAAAATTGATAGTCTTTCTTACACGTATTCTCTTGACGCATTGGGCAATAAACATTATAAGGATACAATCACAAATACGGAAGGCTCAAAAGGTAAAATTACATTTCCTCTTTCTTTTGGCTTTGGACTTGGTTTTAAAAAAGGCGACCAATGGTTAATTACTTCAGATTTTGCTATTCAAAACTGGAGTAGCTTGGTTATATTTAATCAACCGCAGGGGTTAAAAAACAGTATGCGGGTTTCATTTGGTGCTCAGTTTATCCCCAACTCAAAAGCTTCTGGCAAAGGATCTTTTTTAAAGAGAGTTAATTACCGTATTGGTGCCCGTTATCTGCAATCATCAATAGTAGTTAAACAAACGCAATTGATAGAAAATGCAATTAGTTTTGGATTGGGGCTTCCTGTTGGACGAAATTTTTTATTACAAAACTTTTCTATGGTAAATATTGGTGTGGAAATTGGTCAGCGCGGAACCACCGCAAACGGGATCATCAAAGAACAATATGTAAAAGCTTTGCTTGGTTTTACAATCAACGACAAATGGTTTGTTAAACCAAAATATGATTAAATTTACTGTAATATTGGTTAACAAAATTTAATTTGCTTCGTGAAAAATAGTTTTAAAATTTTATTTTCTCTTTTCTTTTCTATCACTCTTTTCAACGCTTGCGAAAACGATATTACTGTTGTTAATTCAATATCCTATGTGGATGAAAAAGCCCTGCCA
>CANFLQ010000180.1 GCA_947447995.1 Bacteroidota bacterium
GTAGAAGTGTTTTTTCAAGAAGAAACATTTTGGTTAAGTCAAAAGAAAATGGCTGAGCTATTTGGTGTTGAAAGCAACACTATTACTTACCATTTAAAAGAAATATTCCAAAGTGGTGAATTAGAGCAAGATTCAACTACTCGAAAAATTCGAGTAGTTCAAAAAGAGGGTAGCCGAGATGTTTCCCGTGATGTTGATTTTTACAACCTAGACGCTATTATTGCGGTTGGATACCGAGTAAATAGTTTTCAGGCAACACAATTCCGAATTTGGGCAACTAAAACATTAAGGGAGTTTATAATCAAAGGCTTTGTATTGGACGATGAACGCTTGAAACAAGGCAAACGCTTTGGTAAAGACTATTTTGACGAATTATTGGAACGTATTCGGGAAATCCGAGCCAGTGAAAGACGTTTTTATTTGAAAATTACCGACATCTACGAACAATGTAGTATTGACTATAAAAAAGAATCGGAAATAACGCAAACCTTCTTTAAAACTGTTCAAAATAAATTGCATTGGGCAACAACCGGTAAGACTGCCACCCCAATAATTACAGAACGTGCAAGTTCGACAAAGCCCAATATGGGTTTGCAGACTTGGAAGAATGCACCGAAAGGGGAAATTTTAAAGACCGATGTTTCAATTGCTAAAAATTATTTAATCGAAAAGGAAATAAAAGAACTGGAACGGGTTATAACTATGTATTTGGACTACGCAGAAAATCAGGCAGCAAGACAAATACCAATGAAAATGACTGAATGGATCACAAAATTGGATGCCTTTTTACAATTCAACGAGTATCAAATATTAAAAGACGCAGGGAAAGTAAAACACGAGGTAGCTAAACAATTGGCTGAAAAGGAATATGAAAAGTTTAGGGTAACTCAGGACAAAAGTTTTGAAAGCGACTTTGAAAAGGAAACAAAGAAGATTTCGGACAAAAAGAAGAAAAAGTAAGTTTTACGATATATAGTTTTTTTTAGCCTTGCTTCTGTATTAATTTTCATCAAAACCTCTGTGTTTCTCTTTTTTCTCTGTGCCTCCGTGGTAAATTTTCAATATATCTTTTTAAATTTATTCCACAACCCAACGTATTATTTAACAATTCCGTAATATTGTAGATGAGTAGTGCAAGCCGAAACGAATTGAATGAATGAATAAACAACTTCAAGTTTTAAAATACCTTATTGCCGATTTCTTATCTGCTACCGCCGCTTGGACGCTGTTTTACATTTTTCGTAAATTATACATCGAAACTGAAAAATTTGGTAAACCCATTCCCGTTACTTTTGATGAACAGTTTTTTTACGGACTTATACTAATACCTTTACTATGGATTGCGAGCTATTATTTTACAGGTACTTATAAAAATATTTTTCGCAAATCCCGTTTAAAAGAAGCCGGACAAACACTTTTACTTTCTATCATTGGCGTACTCATCATTTTTTTTGTTTTACTGCTCGATGATGAAGTTGTTTCCTACAAAAACTATTACCAAAGCATTCTTACTTTATTTGGTTTGCATTTTGGGTTAACTGTTAGCTTTAGATTTATTTTATCCACTATCACTAACAATAAAATTCATAATCGGGAAATCGGTTTTAATACTTTATTGGTAGGCAGCAACAAAAATGCACTCAACCTGTATAACGACATGCAAAATCAACATGAATCGTCTGGCAATAAATTTATAGGTTTTGTTCATGTTGATAATAAAAACGGGCATTCCGAAGACCTAAAAAAAAGTTTGCCTCACCTTGGTGAACTTTCTGACCTAAAAAACATTATTCAAACAAATCAAATAGAAGAAGTAATCATTGCCATCGAATCGTTTGAGCATGAAAATATAAGCAAAATTGTAACTGAGTTAGATAACCAACACATCATCATTAAAGTGATTCCCGACATGTATGACATACTTTCGGGTTCGGTAAAAATGACTGCTATTTTTGGTGCACCCCTTATCGAAATATCACGTGAAATAATGCCCGCATGGGAACAATCCTTAAAACGTATTTTTGATGTAGCGGTTTCTACAATAGTGCTCACTTTATTTAGTTGGATATATTTAATGGTTGCTATTGCTGTAAAACTAAGTTCAAAAGGTCCTGTATTTTATAGCCACCAACGCATTGGCATACATGGCAAACCTTTTATGATTCATAAATTTAGATCCATGTACGTGAATGCCGAAAAAAACGGCCCTGCACTGTCAAGCAAAAACGATTCCCGCATTACCCCGCTAGGATTATTTTTAAGAAAGATACGTTTGGACGAGATTCCTCAATTTTACAATGTATTGATTGGCGAAATGTCTATTGTTGGTCCTCGTCCGGAGCGTCAATATTATATTGACCTGATTGTAAAGCAAGCGCCGCATTATAAACATTTACACAAAGTCCGTCCGGGTATTACCTCATGGGGACAAGTAAAATACGGTTATGCCGAAAATGTAGAAGAAATGATAGAACGACTAAAGTACGACATCATCTACATTGAAAACATGTCGTTTGGTGTAGATATGAAAATACTAATTTACACTTCTTTGATTGTGATGCAAGGGAGAGGGAAATAAAGCTAGTTTAAAGTTATAACTTTGAACTTTAAACTAAAGCCCTAACTTTAAACTTTACAACTTTAAACTAAAATCATGAAAAACATAGCCGTAATAGGATCAGGAACCATGGGCAACGGAATTGCTCAGGTATTTGCACAACAAGGATTTAACGTTGCTTTAATTGACATTACTCAACCGGCATTGGATAAAGCCATTGCAACCATTACTAAAAACTTAGATAGAGTTGTAGCTAAAGGTACCATTACCGAAGCCGATAAAACGCAAGCCTTAAAAAACATTACCACCTTTACTGCTATGGCAGAAGGCGTTAAAACTGCCGACTTAGTAATTGAAGCAGCTACAGAGAATGTAGAAATAAAACTAAATATTTTCAGAGATTTAGATACACTTTGTCCTGCTAATACTGTATTGGCAAGCAATACCTCTTCTATTTCCATTACAAGAATTGCTTCGGTTACCAAACGCCCGAAACAAGTTATTGGTATGCACTTTATGAACCCTGTGCCTGTAATGAAATTAGTAGAGATTATCCGTGGGTATTCTACATCCGACGAAGTAACCACTTTGGTTATGGAAACCTCTAAAAAATTAAATAAGATACCCGTTGAAGTACACGATTACCCTGGCTTTGCAGCAAACAAAATATTATTGCCAATGATAAACGAAGCCATCATTACACTTCACGAAGGCACAGCAGGGGTTTTTGAAATTGATACCGTAATGAAATTAGGTATGGCTCACCCAATGGGACCTTTACAATTGGCTGATTTTATTGGTTTGGATGTTTGCCTTTCCATTTTACGTGTATTACAGGATGGCTACGGAAACCCTAAATATGCTCCTTGTCCACTATTGGTAAATATGGTAATGGCAGGGCAACTGGGTGTTAAATCCGGACAAGGTTTTTATACCTATACTGCTGGCAGTAAAGATTTGGTGATTGCCGAACAGTTTAGGAAGTAAGGGATTGCAAGTATAAAATATATTTACAAACTCAATCCAAAAATTATTTCCTTATTTGAGATTGCTTCGTCGTACCTCCTTGCAATGAAGTGCGCACTTTAATCCTTACTCCTCCTTAAACTGCAATTCAAACAAGCGTTTGTATTGTCCGTTTTGTTTCAGTAATTCTTGGTGATTCCCCATTTCAATAATCTCACCTTTATCCATTACAATAATTTTGTCGGCTTTTTGTATCGTTGCCAAACGGTGTGCAATAATAATGGAGGTTCGTCCTTTGGTTAGCAAGTCAATAGCATTTTGTATTAA
>CANFLQ010000181.1 GCA_947447995.1 Bacteroidota bacterium
AATTTCAGCTATACTTTCTTTTATTGTAAACACTTTTGAATATGACATAGTTTTTTTTTACAAATTTACATTATTATGTTTTAGTCCAATAAATATTTAAAAAAAGTTATCAACTTATTTGGACTAAAACATAATTGTAATTGGTATTATATAATACATTGATTAACTTGTTTATACAAACAGTACGTCCTTAGAGGACATTAGTATGCTCCGTAGGAGCAGTCTGTTTGTAGAAATAAATAGCACATAGCAAATTTAGCTTCGTAGGAGCGACCTGTATTTTTAAAATAAGAAATCTAAACAGGTTTTAAATTTCTTCAATTACAAACCCCACCTTTTTAAGATCCTTCCAAAAATCAGGGTATGATTTTTTAACTACTTCGGGATGTTCAATAATAATTGAATCCTCCAGCAAGGCTAAAGGAGCAAATGACATTGCCATACGGTGATCTTCATACGTTGCAATTGGGGATGATTGCAGAACAAGTGGGTTTGGATGAATTTTGATCATATCATCACTTACTATTTCTACTTCCACGCCAACTTTAGCCAATTCATTTTTAAGAGCTAATGTTCGGTCGGTTTCTTTTATTCTTAAGGTATGTAAACCTGTAAATGTTGAACGTATTCCTAATGCTGCAACAACAACTGCAACTGTTTGTGCTATGTCTGGACAGTCTGAAAAATCATAGTTAAATTCTTTTACTACCTCTCCACCTTTTGTTAAATGATAAACTTGAGGAGAGTATTCAGAATGGACACCTAACTTTGAAAAAATATTTACAATTGCCGCATCGCCTTGTAAACTCAAATCTTGTCGATTTAACCCTTTTATCTTTATATCTGCATCTTTTGTGAGTGCCGCAATTGCATACCAATATGAAGCCGAACTCCAATCACCTTCTACATAATATGATTCATCAATAATTTCTTCAATCCTTTTTTTTACTTTAATCGAACTAACTGTCCATTCAGTAGGTATAAGAAACTGTTCCATCATTCTCAATGTCATATTGATATATGGACGAGAAGTTACTTCTCCTTTAAATTTTATTATTAATCCATTCTTAAATTGCGTAGAAACCAATAGCAATGCCGAAATATACTGACTACTCACTCCTCCATCAATTAAAACCTCACCACCTTCCAACTCTTTTCCTTTTATTCTTAAAGGAGGATAGCCATCTTTTTCAACATATTCAATATCTGCACCTAAATCGCGCAAAGCATCCACTAATATTTTAATTGGGCGATTTTGCATACGCTCCGAACCTGTTAGTATACAATTAACACCTTTTTTAGTTGAAAGGTATGCTGTTAAAAAACGCATGGTTGTACCTGCTGCACCTACATCATAGGTTTGAACATCATACGAAGTATTCAATTTTACAGCAGTAAGTATTTCTTTTAAAACTCGTGTATCTTCAGCGGCAGCTAAGTTTTTTATTTCAAAATCATCTTCACACAAAGCTTGAATGATAAGCGCACGGTTGCTTTCGCTTTTTGAAGCAGTTAACTCAATACTACCTTTTAAAATTTTAGTAGGGTGACTTATGCAGTAATTCATAATTACTTAATTTGTTGGGAATAATAATTAAGCGACTCTTTTATTTGTTGGGCAGTAGCTCCCACATTAATTTCACATTTTCCAATGGCGGATAACAAGGAGAAATTGATCTTCCCTTTTTCATTTTTTTTGTCGTGCTGCATCAGTTCCAAAAAGGTATTATAGTTACTTTCTTTTATTTTAACAGGTTTATAAACCGATAAAATAAAATCAGTAATTTCTTTAAGATCTTTACTGGATAAGCCCGATACTTTATTGGATAAATACGCTTCGCATATCATTCCAATGGCAATTGCTTCGCCATGCAATAAGGGAGCTTGTTTGTCATTGTCTAAAAAATGGGTTTCAATAGCATGACCAATAGTATGACCAAAATTTAATATTTTGCGAACATTTTTTTCAAAAGGATCGGCTAATACTACCTTGTTTTTTATATTGATGGACGTATCAATCAATATGGTTAATTTAGCCAAATCATTAAAATCAACTTGTTTGATTTTTTTCCAATAAGCAGCATCGGCAATTAAGGCATGTTTTACCATTTCGGCAAAACCAGAAATTACCTGACGTTTTTCTAATGTTGACAATAACGAAGGATCAACAAAAACAGCAAGAGGATTATTAAAAACACCAATCTCATTTTTTAAGTGATTTAAATCAACCCCCAATTTACCTCCAACAGAAGCATCAACTTGAGAAAGTAGGGTGGTAGGAATATTAAAAAAAGAAATTCCTCGTTTAAAAGTAGAAGCAATAAAACCTCCCATATCGCTTATTACACCACCTCCTATATTTACGAATAAAGATTTTCTGTCGGCTGAATATTCACTTAAAGTAGACCATATTTGTACACATACTTCTATGTTTTTATTTTCTTCTCCACTTTCAATTTCAATTATTTCAGCATCTACAAATGCAGGGATATTTGCTACTAATTGAGGATAACAGTGTTTTAAAGTATTTTCATCAACCAAAATAAATACCTTGGAAAACATATTTTTATTTACCTTAAAAAACGTATTGATTTCCTTGCTTATATCTTTGGATACAAAAACGGAATAACTGCTTGCTTTAATTTCTGCCATAATGCATTTTGAGGTTACAAATGTACAGAAGAATTAGCAATTAATTATATTTTAAAAAATCTAAAATTGCATCTTTATTCGAGTTTTTGAGGATGTTTTATAGCATTAAAAAAAAATGCTAATATAGGATTAAGAGGAGTAAAATAGCACTAAAGATGTATTGTAGTATATGGATTACGATTTCCGACAATTATTAAATTTTTATTTTATTTATGCGAATACATTTAATCTTTTTAACCATTCCCCAACTTCAAATTTACTAGTGGTGTTCCACATAAATAAATCTTCTTTAGCTACAATTTTAAATTCATCCAACTCTTCGTTAAGTACAATATTACCTTTTGCAATTATATGGTAGGCAATCAAAATTTGATTAGTCAATGCAAAGGGAAAAATGCCTATAAAATTAGTGGAAATATGATTAAGTCCTAGCTCTTCTTTAGTTTCTCTTTGTGCAGCATTTTCAGGTGTTTCGTCCGCTTCTAAAAAACCAGTAATTATAGAAAAAAAGCCTTGAGGAGCTAATTTGTTATGTGCAAGAACAACACCAAGCTCTGTTTCAACAACAATAGCCACTACAGGTATAGGGTTATTCCAATATATATAACCACAGGCTTTATCTGTACAGCAAAGTCTTTGCTTGTTATCAATAGTAGCTTTTTTAAGCATATTAGCACATTGCGGGCAATATTTCATTTTTAGGTATAGGCACTTAGTTATCTCTTTTAATTAGTTGATTTTATTCGACTTGGTTTATTTTTAACCATCCTTTTAAGTAACAAGTCGAAGGTTGTCCCTAAATGGTTGCGTCTATTATATCTGTAATGGTATTCGTTTAAATAACCTTGCATATGCTCTTTACTGCAATGATGATGTATTCCTCTTAACCAGCCTTTCATATTCATTATGTGTATATGAATATCCTTAAAATTCTTTCCATCATCCGATTTTCGTAGCTCCAAATTTGGATACTCTTTTTTTAGCGGAAGGTAACCTCGCCATTCATCCGCAACAACATGTGCTTTTTTATCGATATACTTTTCATAAAACCTCCTAATTCTTTCGAATTAGCATGCTCTATAATTTCTGCATAAGCTCTTCCTACTCCTTTATCCATTACTTCTAACGCAACTACAATCATTTTTTTATTACCTAAAGAGCGTCCTCGTTTTTCTTCCTCTGGTCCG
>CANFLQ010000182.1 GCA_947447995.1 Bacteroidota bacterium
AAAAACAAAAACGAGAAGTCATTTTAAATACTGCTTTTTCAAATGTTGAAAATGCGAAGAAGTTGATCGAGTTAATAGAGTTGTTTTTATAACGAATTATTTATTACGTATATTTGTCCTATTGAAAAAGCTAATTACCATATTATTACTATTTGTTTTTTTGTGTGTGAACACAGAACTACACGAATTGCTGAAACTTCCTTTTTTAGTGCATCATTATTTGGATCACAAAGCAGAAAATCCTGATTTTACAGTATTGGATTTCTTAAAAGACCATTATGCAAACGATAAAACACAATCGTCGCAAACCAACAAGGAACATAAAAATTTACCCTTTAAAACCCCTGATTTTGCTACTTCACTTCCTGTTCTCGCTTTTGATAATTTTAACAAATTTACATTAAAACCAAGTCCCACTTTTTCTGTAAAAGTGAACATGGTGGATAATGAAATTTTCTACTCTTCTGCCATCTTAAATAAGATTTGGCAACCCCCGCAAATCGGTTAAATATCCTCTAAATTTTTAGAAGAAGAACGCTGTATTCATTTACAGTTTACAAGCAAGCATTGTTGTTGTTTGTGTGTTTTATTTATTTAATTGTGTGTAATATGCTAAACAAGATCATAGAATTTTCTATAAAAAATAAACTCATCATTGGTTTATTTACCATAGCACTCATTCTTTATGGGAGTTATGAATTTACAAAGCTGCCTATTGATGCGGTACCGGATATAACCAACAATCAGGTGCAGGTAATTACCATTGCTCCTTCGTTAGGAGCTACTGATATTGAGCGTTTGGTTACTTTTCCGATTGAGCTTGCAAATACTAATATTTCGGGTTTACATGAGATACGAAGTTTTTCCCGTTTCGGTTTATCGCTTGTTACCATTGTGTTTAACGATGATGTAAATATTTATTGGGCGCGGCAGCAAGTTACCGAACGTATTCAAAAAGTACAGGCGGATATTCCTGCGGGAATGGGTACTATCTCCTTAGGTCCTGTAACTACAGGCTTAGGCGAGATTTATCAATACACGGTAAGAGCCAAACAAGGTTACGAAAATAAATACAGTGCCATGGAATTACGCACCATTCAGGATTGGATAGTACGCCGTCAATTGCTTGGTGTAAAAGGGGTTGCCGATGTGAGTAGTTTTGGTGGTAAGTTAAAACAATATGAAATTGCTGTTGATCCTTCTAAGCTAAAAGCTCATAACATCAATATAAACGATGTGTTTGCAGCTCTGGAAAGTAACAATCAAAATACAGGAGGTGCGTATATCGAAAAAGGACCAACCGTTTTATACATCCGCAGCGAAGGTTTGGTAGGCAATTTAGACGATATTAAATCTATTTTTATTAAAAATACAAGCAACGAAACTCCTTTATTGATAAGAGATGTAGCTGATGTTCGTTTTGGATATGCAACCCGTTATGGAGCAATGTGTTATAATGATCAGGGTGAAGTGGCAGGTGCTGTTGTAATGATGTTGAAAGGTGAGAACAGCAGTATCGTTATTAAAAATGTAAAAGAAAGAATTGCTCAAATTCAAAAAACATTGCCCGAAGGTGTTGTGCTGGAACCTTTTTTAGACCGCACAAAAATGGTGAACAACGCTATTGGTACCGTGGAAACCAATTTAATGGAAGGTGCATTAATTGTTCTATTGGTATTGATATTGTTTTTAGGGAATTTCAGAGCAGGTTTTTTAGTTGCTTCTGTAATCCCCTTAGCAATGCTGTTTGCCATCATTATGATGAATATTTTTGGTGTAAGCGGTAACTTAATGAGTTTAGGAGCTTTGGATTTTGGTTTGATAATAGACGGTGCCGTAATTATTGTGGAAGCGTTGTTGCACAGCATCCATCACAATAAAAATTACAATACCGGAACCTCGCTTACCAGCGATCAGATGGATTCCGAAGTAAAGAACTCTTCGGGCAGAATGATGAATAGTGCGGTATTCGGACAAATAATTATTTTGGTGGTGTATTTACCCATATTTTTTCTGGAAGGTATTGAAGGTAAAATGTTCAAACCAATGGTTCAAACCGTTGTGTTTGCTTTGCTTGGTGCTTTTTTATTATCACTCACCTACGTGCCTATGATGAGTGCTTTAATCATGAGTAAAACAATTACACATAAAAAAACATTCTCGGATAAATTGATGGAATTTGTTGAACGTCACTATCAAAAAGGCTTAACAGCGGCATTGAACAATTCTAAAAAAATAATTCTTGCAACTTTATCATTGTTTGTATTGGCATTAGTTGTTTTATCAGGGATGGGAGGCGAATTTATTCCTGCTTTGGAAGAAGGTGATTTTGCTGTTGAAACACGTGTGCTTACCGGAAGTAACTTAAATACAAGCATTGAAAGCACACAAAAAGCAGCACACATTCTTAAATCTCAATTTCCGGAAGTGGAGCAGGTAGTTACAAAAATTGGTAGCGGGGAAATTCCTACCGATCCAATGCCAATGGATGCAGCTGATATGATGATTATCTTGAAAGATAAAAAGGAATGGACATCTGCAAAAACATTCCCCGAACTATCCGAAAAAATGAGCAAAGCAATTGAAGATGTACCGGGTATTGCCACTAGTTTCCAATATCCTGTTCAAATGCGTTTTAATGAATTAATGACCGGTGCAAAGCAAGATGTAGTTTGTAAAATATTTGGCGAAAACATGGATACGCTTGCTTTTTATGCAAAACAATTAGGTGAATTGGTTACAACTGTTGAAGGAACAAAAAATATTTATGTGGAACCTGTTATAGGAATGCCGCAAATTATTATTCAGTACAATCGTGCAACCATTGCTCAATACGGTTTAAATATTAAAGATATTAATCAGATTGTAAACTCAGGTTTAGCAGGACAAAGCACAGGTTTTGTTTATGAAGGTGAAAAGCGTTTTGATATGGTAGTGAGATTAAACAGTGAGCAAAGAAAAAATATAGAGGACATTAAAAATCTATTGATACCAACGTCTTTAGGCACACAAATTCCTTTAGATCAATTGGCAAATGTGGAACTTAAAGAAGGTCCCAATCAAATTCAACGCGAAGATGCCAAACGTAGAATTATTGTTGGATTTAATATTCACGACAGGGATGTTCAATCGATTGTGAATGATTTGCAAGGCAAAGTAAACGCACAAATAAAATTTCCTGCCGGATATTTTGTGAGCTATGGTGGTGCGTTTGAGAACTTAAATGCAGCCAAAGCCCGATTGAGTATTACAGTTCCCATTTCATTGTTCCTTATTTTTTTATTGCTTTATTTTTCATTCAAATCTGTTAAACAAGGATTACTGATTTATTCAGCAATACCGCTTTCTGCGATGGGTGGCATATTTGCGCTTGCTATGCGTGATATGCCTTTTAGCATTTCGGCGGGAGTGGGCTTTATAGCTTTATTTGGCGTTGCTGTATTAAATGGTATTGTATTGATAGCAGAGTTCAATCGCTTAAAAGTAGAAGGCTGGGACGATGCACAAAAAATAGTTTTAATAGGAACAAAAATCAGATTACGTCCAGTGTTAATGACGGCATTTGTTGCATCCTTAGGCTTTTTACCAATGGCATTGAGTAACGGTGCAGGCGCCGAAGTGCAACGACCTTTAGCAACTGTTGTTATTGGTGGTTTATTAATTGCCACTTTTTTAACTTTGTTTTTATTACCGTTACTCTATGTGATTGTTGAACAAAAATTTACTAAACCATTAGCAAATATCAATTCTGTGAATGGTTTAATTGTATTGATAGGTTTATGTTTGTT
>CANFLQ010000183.1 GCA_947447995.1 Bacteroidota bacterium
AACTTTAAACTTTATAACTTTAAACTTTAAACTAACATAACAATGGCAGAAGTTAAACCGGCAGAAGTATCTGCAATTTTAAGACAACAATTATCCGGATTCAAATCGGAACAAGAGTTAGAAGAAGTTGGTACTGTATTGCAAGTAGGAGATGGTATTGCCCGTATTTACGGTCTTTCAAAAGTTCAATCGGGTGAGTTGATTGAATTTACTAGTGGATTAAAAGGAATTGTTTTGAACCTTGAAGAAGATAACGTTGGTGCCGTAGTATTAGGTTCGTCAAACGGTATCAAAGAAGGAGATACCGTAAAACGTACCGGCAAAATTGCTTCTATCAATGTGGGTGAAGGTATGTTGGGTCGTGTTGTTGATACAATGGGTCACGCAATTGATGGAAAAGGTCCTATCACAGGAACATTATATGAAATGCCTTTAGAGCGTAAAGCACCGGGGGTTATTTACCGTCAGCCGGTAAATGAACCATTACAAACTGGTGTTAAAGCAATTGATGCTATGATTCCTATCGGTCGTGGTCAACGTGAGTTAATCATTGGCGATCGTCAAACAGGTAAAACTGCTGTAGCGATTGATACTATCATCAACCAAAAAGAATTTTACGAAGCTGGTCAACCTGTATTTTGTATTTATGTAGCAATCGGACAAAAAGGTTCAACTGTTGCAAATATTCAACGTGTATTGGAAGAAAACGGTGCTATGCCATATACCGTAATTGTATGTGCTACTGCTTCTGACCCGGCTCCAATGCAATTTTACGCTCCTTTTGCGGGTGCTGCAATTGGCGAATTTTTCCGCGACAGCGGTCGTCCGGCATTGATCGTTTATGATGATTTATCAAAACAAGCGGTTGCTTACCGTGAGGTTTCTTTATTACTTCGTCGCCCTCCGGGACGTGAAGCTTATCCTGGTGACGTATTTTACTTACACAGCCGTTTATTAGAGCGCGCCGCTAAAATTAACGCGAACGATGATATTGCAAGAAGCATGAACGACCTTCCTGATTCTATCAAAGGAATAGTTAAAGGTGGAGGATCATTAACAGCATTGCCAATCATCGAAACACAAGCGGGTGACGTTTCTGCATACATTCCAACCAACGTAATTTCTATTACCGATGGTCAGATATTCTTAGAGGTTAACTTGTTTAACGCAGGTGTTCGTCCGGCAATCAACGTAGGTATCTCTGTATCTCGTGTGGGTGGTAACGCTCAAATCAAATCCATGAAAAAAGTGGCTGGTACTTTAAAATTAGACCAAGCACAATACCGCGAGTTAGAGGCGTTCTCTAAATTCGGTTCGGATTTGGATGCTGCAACTAAATCGGTATTGGATAAAGGTTCACGTAACGTGGAAATTTTGAAACAAGCACAATTTTCTCCATTCCGTGTTGAACAACAAATTGCTATTATTTATGCAGGAACAAAAGGTTTATTACGTGCTGTACCGGTAAATAAAGTAAAAGAATTTGAAGCAGAATACCTTGCATTTTTAGAAGCAAAACATAAAAATGTATTGAACGATTTGAAAGCAGGTAAATTTTCCGACGAATTAACAAACGTATTGGAAACTGTTGCTAAAGATTTATCGAGCAAGTATAAATAAGTATTGAGTCTTTAGTATTGAGAAAGCTAAAGACTAAAAACTAACGACTAACGACTAAAAATGGCAAATTTAAAAGAAGTCCGTAACAGGATAACATCTGTAAGTTCAACACAACAAATTACCAGCGCCATGAAAATGGTAAGTGCTGCTAAGTTGCGTAGAGCACAAGATGCTATCACTCAAATGCGACCTTATGCGAGTAAATTAAAAGAAATTTTAGAGAACCTTAGTGCCAGCCTTGATAGTTCGGAAGGAATATACTCACAGGAACGTCCGGTAAAAAATGTGTTGCTAGTGGTTATCACTTCTAACCGTGGATTGTGTGGCGGTTTTAACGCAAACGTTATTAAAGCTGCTAAATTAGCTGCCGAACAACAATATAGCAACAGCAAAGTAACCATAATGCCAATTGGTAAAAAAGCTGCCGACTTTTTCAAAAAAGGAGGGTATACATTAATTGGTTCGGACATGCCAAAAAGCTTGAACGAATTATTTGACGCATTAACATTTGCAAACGTAGCGCCAGTTGCCGAAAAGGTAATGGAATTATATGTTGCAGGCGAATATGACAAAGTAGAAGTAGTATACAACCAATTTAAAAATGCTGCTGTTCAAATTACAATGGTAGAACAATTTTTGCCTGTACAAGCACCGGCAAAAAGCGAAGCAAAAAAATCAAACGACTATATTTTTGAACCAAGCAAAGAATACATTGTTGCCGATTTGATTCCCCGTTCATTAAAAACTCAGTTGTTTAAAGCATTATTAGACTCTTACGCAGCAGAACACGGTGCACGTATGACGTCAATGCACAAAGCAACCGATAACGCAGGAGCGTTAATAAAAGAACTAAAATTGGTTTACAACAAAGCTCGTCAGGCGGCAATTACCAACGAAATTTTGGAAATTGTTGGTGGTGCGGAAGCATTGGCAGGGTAATACTTTTCATACTATTAAAAACAAAAACGTCCCGAAAATTTCGGGACGTTTTTGTTTTGGTATAATTCCTTAAAAGCATTTTATTTATTGTAAATTGTAATTGTATATATTTGGTAGAGAAACGAGATTAGTTGGGTTTATAAATAGTTTGAGTGGCAATGTAATTAGAATATTAAATAGACATGAGCAATATGAAAAAAATAGTTTTAGTATTATTCCTTTTTTCTTGTAACAATCCTAGCGACAAAAAAACAGCACTTGAATATTATGTAAAAATTGGAACACACCTTACAAAAGTTAATTCGGAAGTCCAAAATACCAATAACATGATTTTGAAATTATTTAATCTAGTAATTGAATCCGATACCGTAGATAATAACCAATTAGTTGAAACTAATAATGCGGTTATAAGTTTAATAGTATTAATTGAAGACCAAAAACAATACATTTCCAATATTCCAGACATAAACTCAGAGGAGAATATAAAAGAAAGTAGCCTTGTTCTTTTAGACAAACTATTAGTTGTAGAGAAAAATAAAGTTCCAAAATTCATTAAGTTAATTTCATCAAAAAATGAATCTGATAAAGACAGAGCAAAAAATATTGCAAACGAAATATTTTCTTCTCTACAAAAAGCTAATAAACAAGCACAATCTTCAGAAGAAAAATTTTGGAATGAATTTGGAATAGACGGAAATGATCTGAATGCTTTTTATAAAGAAAATGGAATAAAGGTAACGGCGCAAAAAACAATTGGTGGAATAGATAAAAAATAACTGTATCATACAGCCCCAGCTCGGTTTAATGTTCATCATTAACAATAAATAAAATAACAAAGCAGTTCGCCGTTACTTCCCGCCCCGATAATTATCGGAATAAAAAGGCAAATTAAACAACCCGCAAATCTATATTTATATGAATATACAAGAACAAATTAAAAAGTATATTGATAGTCAACCTGAACCAAAGCACAGCGACATGCAAACCTTGCACCGCATCATTCTGGAAATAATGCCGGCATGTAAATTATGGTTTTTGGATGGTAAAAACAGTGAAAACAAAACGGTTTCTAATCCTAATATAGGTTATGGATTTCACACCATAAAATATGCTGATGGAAAAACCAAAGAGTTTTATCAAATT
>CANFLQ010000184.1 GCA_947447995.1 Bacteroidota bacterium
CCTTTAATTTTTTCGATATACTCATCTAAACCAACGAAATCAGCACCGGCAGCTTTTGCCTCTGCTTCTTTATCTGGAGTACAAAGTACCAAAACTCTCATTGTTTTACCTGAACCGTGTGGTAAAGAAACTGAACCACGAACCATTTGATTTGCTTTGCGGGGATCAACACCTAAACGGATGCTGATGTCTACTGATGCATCAAATTTTGAATTTGTAATGTCTTTAACGATCTTAGCAGCATCGATTAAAGAATACGCTTTTGTAGAGTCGTATTTAGAAAGCGCTAACTTTCTGTTTTTAGAAACTTTAGTCATTTTATTTTATTTATGATGTCCAAACGCTTTTCATAGAAAAGCTCCATCTATTTAACTTATTACTTCTTTAAAGGCGAAGTACCTGTAATCTCTAATCCAAGACTGCGAGCAGTTCCTGCAACCATACTCATTGCTGATTCAATTGAAAAACAATTCAAATCGGGCATTTTATTTTGAGCGATTTCACGTACTTGATCCCAAGAGACGTTTCCTACTTTTAATCTGTTAGATTGTTTAGAACCTGATTTTACCTTAGATACTTCCAATAAGG
The DNA here is from genome assembly GCA_947447995.1 of Bacteroidota bacterium. Taxonomy (GTDB): domain Bacteria; phylum Bacteroidota; class Bacteroidia; order 2-12-FULL-35-15; family 2-12-FULL-35-15; genus 2-12-FULL-35-15. The sequence continues at coordinate 589 of CANFLQ010000184.1, forward strand.
TAACTGCAACAGGAGTATTTTTAAGAACAAAATCAAATGATTTGTCTTTATAAACAGTTATAATAACAGGAGTTACTTTACCTGCTCTATCTTGAGTTCTTGCATTAAACTGTTTGCAAAATTCCATGATATTTACACCCTTTGCACCTAATGCAGGTCCGATTGGAGGTGCTGGATTTGCCGCTCCCCCTTTTATTTGTAGCTTTACTAAAGCACCAATTTCTTTTGCCATTTTTTTTTAGTATTATGTATTGAGTACTATGTACAAAAACAATACGTTTAATTTATTTAGTAACTCAGTTCAGTAATTAATGGAAGCTTAATACTAAGTACTTGCTACTTTATACTCTTTAATTTTCTTTTTCTACTTCTAAATATCCCAATTCCAATGGTGTTTTTCTTCCGAAAATTTTCACCATAACTTCCAACTTTTTCTTCTCTTCGTTCACTTTTTCGATAGTACCGGTAAAACCATTAAAGGGTCCATTGATTACCTTCACTGTTTCTCCTACAATATAAGGAATGTTTAATTGAGCATCCCCTCCTTCTAATTCATCAACAGTACCAAGTATACGATTTACTTCCGCCATACGCATTGGGATAGGCATACCACCTTTAGTTTCACCTAAAAATCCAATAACGCCGGTTATATTTTTTATTACGTGGGGAACTTCCCCAACTAATGCTGCTTCTATTAAAATGTAACCACTATAAAAAGGACGCTCTTTGGCTATCTTTTTACCGTTACGAATTTGGTATATTTTTTCCGTAGGAATCAGAATCTGAGAAACGTGTGAACCTAAGCCCAAACGATTAATCTCTAATTCGATGTATTGTTTTACTTTTTTTTCCTGACCACTGATAGCTCTCACCACATACCACTTCTTAATAGTATCAGTTTTTTCTTGCTCGCTTGTTGTTTGCTCGCTCATTTTTTGTTACGCTATTAGTATGTTTATGAAAATAAATGATAAATAGCTTCCATGCCATTATTAAACGAAAAATCCATTACAAACACAACTAGTGCAATTATAAGAGAGGCTACCATAACGATAATTGCAGAACTTTGCAATTCGCTCCAAGTAGGCCAACTAACTTTTGTTAGAAGCTCATCCTTAGTTTCTTGTAAATATACACTGAATTTGCTCATTTCTTTTTTAGTATTTAGTCTTGAGTATTTAGTCGACCGACCTTTTAACTTTTAACTTTTGACTTTAAACTTTATTACTTTAAACTTAACCTTGCACAGGTGGAGAGATTCGAACTCCCATCAAAGGTTTTGGAGACCTCTATTCTACCCTTGAACTACACCTGTTCGTAAATAGTAAGTTTAGGGAGTTTCGAGCATTCCGTTCAAGAACGGAATTTAAAGCTGAAAGTTCGAAGGAATAATCCCCTCGAACTTTCGCCTCAACATCCTAAACTATTTAATAATTTCAGTTACCTGACCAGCGCCTACTGTTCTACCTCCTTCACGGATAGCGAAACGTAAACCTTTGTCCATTGCAACCGGAACAATTAATTTAACTGTAATTGTAACGTTATCACCAGGCATAACCATATCGCGACCTTCCGGTAACTCAATTTCTCCTGTTACGTCAGTTGTACGTAAGTAAAACTGAGGACGGTATTTATTGTGGAATGGAGTGTGACGTCCACCTTCTTCTTTTTTCAACACATAGATTTCAGCTTTGAATTCAGTGTGAGGAGTAATAGAACCTGGTTTAGCGATAACCATACCTCTACGGATATCTTTTTTATCAACACCACGTAACAATAAACCAACGTTATCACCTGCTTCACCTCTGTCCAAAATTTTACGGAACATTTCAACACCTGTAATAACTGATTTCATTTTTTCAAGTTGCATTCCAAGAATTTCAACCTCATCACCTGTGTTAATAACACCTGTATCAATTTTACCTGTAGCAACAGTACCACGACCAGTAATAGTGAATACGTCCTCAACTGGCATTAAGAAAGGTTTGTCAATTTCACGAACAGGAATTGGAATGAAGTTATCCACAGCATCCATTAATTCCATAATTTTCTCCATCCATTTTGCATCTTTGTTTAATCCGCCTAAAGCAGAACCTTGGATGATTGGAGTATTGTCACCATCAAATTGATAGAAACTTAATAACTCACGAATTTCCATTTCAACAAGTTCCAATAATTCTGGATCGTCAACCATATCCACTTTATTCATGAAAACAACGATTCTAGGAACGCCTACCTGACGAGCCAAAAGGATGTGTTCACGAGTTTGAGGCATTGGACCATCAGTAGCAGCAACAACAAGGATAGCGCCGTCCATTTGAGCAGCACCTGTAACCATGTTTTTAACGTAATCCGCGTGACCTGGGCAGTCAACGTGTGCATAGTGACGTTTAGAAGTAGAATATTCTACGTGAGAAGTATTGATAGTAATACCACGTTCTTTTTCTTCAGGAGCATTGTCAATTGAAGAGAAATCTCTCACTTCAGATAAACCTTTTTCAGCTAATACAACAGTGATTGCTGCGGTTAAGGTAGTTTTACCGTGGTCAACGTGACCGATTGTTCCAATATTCACATGTGGTTTGGAGCGGTCGAATTTTTCTTTAGCCATTGCTATTTATTTATTAAATTGTTTTTACTATTTGTTTACTTATTTAAGTCAATTGGGGGCTATCTGTTTATTGGGTTAATTAAACCATCCCCCAATTCCACTTATTTAATTTCAATCAAACACGCTCTTTAAAACCTAGCTTCAACCTCATTAAGAGCTGTTGAGCAGGATTGAACTGCCGACCTCTTCCTTACCAAGGAAGTGCTCTACCGCTGAGCTACAACAGCTTAATGCAAGTTTAGCAGTTAAAAAAGAGCGGAAGACCGGGCTCGAACCGGCTACCCTCAGCTTGGAAGGCTGACGCTCTACCAAATGAGCTACTTCCGCTTTTTAATTTTATTTAATATTTTAAAGAACTCTATATTTTAAAAATCTTTATCTCTCTTTTTTTTAAAGCCCGCCTTGCCTTCGCTAAAGCTTCGGTGGACAAAGTGGGGAGAG
>CANFLQ010000185.1 GCA_947447995.1 Bacteroidota bacterium
CTCTATAAAAAGATATCCTTCTTTTTAAAATTGCATACTACTTTAAAAGCTTTGTAATACTTGGTAGGGCTGCCGATGCATCAGTTCAACTCAGGATTAAATCGAACCTTCGCGAAAAGCGAAGCTGCGTTTAATCCTTATATGTTAGCTGCCGTACTACTTTCTACCGTGTCCATTTTCGTTTACGTTTTTCTTTATACCATAATATAAGTCCAAGTAAAATTGTCAAAAGTATCAAACTTGGTTCGCTCATTCGTTGAGTGTCTTCGTCAAGGTCTAACGCTTTATTGGCTGCCAAAACTTGTGCTTGTTTCTTTTTCAAAATAGCTTTTTGTGCTTCGTTCTCTACAACCAAATATGATGTTACAGGTGTCATTACTTTTGAAATGAAACTGTATTTTACCAAATTCAACCATTCTTTGTCCGATGTTTCGGGATGTAAAGTCTGCGATGTCCATTTTGCTTGCAGTGTCAGAGCAGATTGCCAATTTTTTTCTTTGATTTCCGTTTCAGTAATTTCAAAAATGTCTTTCTTTAGAATGATGCTTGGTTCGTTGTTGTTCGGTAAATAGGATATTGAATTGTCAGAAAATTTGTATTCCAATACTGTTTGGTCAAACGAATAAATTATACTGTCAGAAAGCTGTGTAGTTGGGTTGTCAATTAGCGAATGTGCTTGTAAAGTCCCTTTGTCGCTTAAATTGAAAAACAAGTTACTCTCTGGAAAAGTAAATTTGAAGTCGGAAAAATCTTTGTTTAAAACAGCATTTTGGATGCTATCTGTAACTACTACGATTATAGGATATGATTTCCTTTTGTATGCATTATAAAGCGTTGTGTTTATAGCTCTTTCCAAATAAAAACCGCCTTCAAAAGTTTGCGACTGAAAATGCTTTTTCAAATCTTTGTCTAACGGCAAAGTTTTTACATCGCTATTCACAAAACTGATTTGTGAATTTTCTGCAAGAGGTTTGTTGTTTTGTAAAATCGTTTCTATTCGCTTTGTAAAATCGTTTGAATACTTGTTTTTTTCTTTTGAAACATCAACTAAAAAATGAAAATAAGGCTTACGCTTAATGGCTTTAAGTGTTTGTTTTTGTGGGACTGACACGTAAATGACGTTTTGTGTTTCTGTTTTTTTGGGTGTTGTTTCTTCTGCATTGCCCAATTCAACAACGTTATTGTCAATCGTTAATTTTATCGGTTCTTTGTGCAAAAGTTCAATGCCTGTTTTTCGCACTTCATTTTTTGAAAATGGGAATACTCTGAAAGCAACTTTGTTGCCTGTGAGATAATGCAAAATCCCAGGGTCTTTGTTTTCGTTTCGAATATTTGAAAACACCCACATTGCAGATTTTTTCTCCGCTAAAATTCCAAACTCTTTTTTATTTCCGAGATACAAATAATAATCGCTAATCCAACAACCTTCGGGCAAATTAATAGTAGTAGCATATTCCGAAAACCAAGCGTTTTCGCTTTTATTGGTTATTTCTAAATTAATCCAACTTTTCCAAGCGTGTTGCGATTTGTCGTAAGTGCTGTTTGTGAAAATGTTTGTGATTTTTACATTGTCGTTTGTAATGTTCTCGGGTCTTATTTGAATAGATGTGTTATCGAAAAATATCTTTTCAATGTAGTTGATTTTTGTGTCGGATAATGTAAGATTATCCAGTACCAACCAATTGAAATATGACGATAAATAAGGAATTTGACTGCCAAAAATCACATCACTGTTTTTCTCTTTGTGATGCTTGACAACATTGAGCGTTTTTTGAAGCGATGCTTTGTCAATGTCGTATTTCTTTGAATAATCAGGACTGTATAAATAAGCAAGCGTTTCGTTTAAAACACTTTTGTCTTTTAGGTAAGTTGTCGTAATAAATGCAGGAATAACTAAAAAACCCAGCAACGAAATTCCGATGATTCGTTTCTTTGAATACAAAGTTTTTAGATATTGAAAATCCTTTGCAAGTTCGTTTGTGTGAATAACGAACAGCAACAAAGGCGCAAGCATTAAAAAGCCTGTTCCAATAGCAATAATGGCAATAATTGACAAAGGCAAAAAGGGGAGAAACACTAAAAAGAAATAAAATGTGTAAGCAAAAGTTATGGTTCGTCCGATATACAAAAGCAGTCGGTAAATTTTATTGTCAAGATTTGGTAGGCAAACTAAAATGCCATTGAGAAGGGCAAGAATATAGAACCAAGAGTTATTAAAGTCCCCGAAAATTCCAGAATTATTAAGGCCAAAATTATTGAAAAGATGTCCATTGTTTACTGATAAACCTAACAACGGAAGCACAATTGCAATAGGAATTTTCCAAGTCAATTGATATTTCTGCCATAAATCCGATTTTTTTGTAGAAAGAATAAAAATTGCTCTAACCAAGAAAAAGATAAATACTAATGTGGCGACAATTACAAGTATCACTGAAACGTGAATAAAAAATTCACCTTCCACACGTTGCCATAGAGGAAGTATGATTTGAGAAAATAGATAACCAGTAATAGGAATACCGATTGCAATTAGAAAATTTACCCACGCCTTATATTCCTTGGTTTCGGGTGTAAAATGTGCTACCAATGCAAATAACGAATAGGCAAGTGTCGGCATTAAGAATGTACCAACATAAATGAATATATTTCCAGAAATCATCCATTGTGGAACTGTAGACGGAATGATTTTGTCCAAATGGTAACCGTAAAGATAAATAAACGGGATGTAGCAAAGCAAGGCAATAAGACCATATATAATTGATACATTTTCTTTTTTATAAGTCACATAAATAGCATAGATGAAATTCAACAACCCCAAAATTCCTAACGTCAACCCAAAGGATTTCCAAAGTTGGATATTATTTTCGCCCAATAATGTTTTGATAATATTGAATTGTCCGAATAAAAGAACAAACAGCACTACAATTGGGAGTGTGTTGATAATAAAAAGCCATTTTGGATTAAGTAAGTTTCGCATTATTCTGTTTGTTTATTAAAATTTTCTCAATGAGGTAATAAGTCAAAACAAGGAATGACAAATTTGTAATTATTCCAACGGCTTCGTGTATTATATGTTGTTGGGTCGCAAAAATATTCTTGGTTTGATTTTGAACAATAACCGAAGCAAAAATTCGTGAAGCATTTACAAAAATTGTCAGCACATAAGCACCAAGCAAAGCGATTGGTATAGTTAAAGTTTTATGTAAAGGTTTGTCAAGATATTTTACTATTAAGTAAGTAAACACGAAGAAGCACAAAATCCAAAAATTAAATCCCGAACAGGATTTGTCTATAAGGATATTCAGTTTTTCGTGATAAAATCCATTGTCGGCTAAGTAAATAGAATGTGAACCTGTAAGCAGTCCGACAAGCTTGTCTGTCGGCTTGAGCAAGAACTTCAAACTATTGTTGTCGGCATGAGTAAATCCCAATTTCAGCAAGATGAAAAGTCCAACTGCTGTCAAATAAAATGGTATGTTCTTGTTTGTCTGCAATGTCTTAATAGTATGGCTGCTAACGGTTGATAGCTAAGCGAGGTGCGGAATTACTTGCACTCACTTGTCTGCTACCACAAATATAAATTAAAAGCACTAAAGGTTATGGCAAATGTTTAGAAATAGATTTATACCGCTGTGAA
>CANFLQ010000186.1 GCA_947447995.1 Bacteroidota bacterium
AAAGAATTTGAAAGCATAAAGGGAAACAAAAACAAACTTCCAGAATTTCACAAAAAAATAAGCACCCTTAAATTTCTTGATCCTGCTTGCGGTTGCGGAAACTTTCTTGTAATTACATACAGAGAATTACGCTTATTGGAAATTGAAATTTTACGTTCACTAAATAAATCAGGACAACAAGTAATTGACGTTAGAGAAATTATTTGGCTTGATGTGGATATGATGTCCGGAATTGAGTACGAAGAATTTCCGGCACGAATTGCAGAAGTAGCCATGTGGTTAATTGACCACCAAATGAATATGCTAATTAGCAATGAGTTTGGGCAATATTTTGTTCGTTTACCATTAAAAAAATCAGCTAAAATTATTAACGGAAATGCATTGCAGACCGACTGGGAAAGTATAATTAGTAAAAATGAACTTTCTTACATACTTGGCAATCCTCCTTTCATTGGGCATCAATGGCGTAGTCCTGAACAAATGAAAGATATGGAAATAGTTTTTGGTGATGCAAAAAGAGCAGGGCGACTAGATTACGTTGCTGCTTGGTATTTAAAAGCAGCAAAATACATTCAAGGGTCTAAAATTAAAGTTGCTTTTGTTTCAACTAATTCAGTAGCGCAAGGCGAACAAGTAGGAATTTTATGGTCACTACTGATTAATCACTACAAAATCAAAATCCATTTTGCTCATAGAACATTTAATTGGAGCAATGAAGCTAAAGGAAATGCGGCAGTCCATTGCGTAATAATAGGTTTTGCAAATTTTGACACATCGAATAAATCTCTTTTTGAGTATGAAAATATAAAAGGAGAGCCACACGAAATCAAAGTGAAAAATATCAATCCTTATTTGACAGAAGGAAAGGAAATCATAATTGAATCTAGAGGAAAACCTATTCATAATTTCCCTGAAATGTTCAAAGGGAGCCAGCCTACAGACGGGGGACATCTAATTTTAACACCTGAAGAAAGAGATTTTTTTATTAAAAACGAACCCTTATCAGCCAAGTGGATTATGCCATTTATAGGTGGTTATGAGTTAATGAATGGGCAAATTAGATATTGCTTATGGCTTAAAGATTGCCCCCCCAATGTATTAAATCAATTACCTCTAGTCAAAAAACGATTATTAGAGGTGAGCAAGGCTAGACTTTTAAGCGCTACCAAAAGTGTTCAAGAATTCAGTAAATATCCTGCTCTTTTTACACAAGATAGACAGCCTAATTCAAATTATTTGGCAATACCAAGAGTGTCTTCTGAAAACAGAAAATATATTCCCATTGCATTTTTAACACCTGAGACAATTGCACATGAAAAGTTAATTATAATTCCAAATGCTTCACTTTATCTTTTTGGTATATTAATGAGTTCAATGCATATGGCATGGACTTCTACAGTTTGCGGCAGGTTAAAATCAGACTACAGTTATTCTCCTGCTGTATATAACAACTTTCCTTTTCCTGAAAATACTACAGACAAGCATGCAAACGCAATAGAAAAAGCAGCACAAAAAGTATTAGATGCAAGAACCGGATTTCCAACCAGTTCTCTTGCCGATTTATACGCCCCACTAACAATGCCGCCAGTATTGGTAAAGGCCCATAATGAGTTAGATAAGGCAGTTGATTTAGCTTATCGCTCACAACCTTTTACTAGCGAAGCAAAACGAATGGAATTTTTATTTGAACTCTACGAAAAATATACGGCAGACCTTTTTACAAAAGAGAAGCCGAAGAGAAAAACGGTGAAGGAGAAATAGAAAATGACAGAGGAAGAAATAAATCAGACCGCTTTTCACCTGGTTAGCTTGATTACAGTTGTTAGAAATGAGCCGAAATTAAATAAAGAAAAACCTGAATTAATAGGCTCTGCAAAAGAAAAGGGCTTTTTAGATTGGTCAGATAAATTGGCAGGAAATGGAATTGAAAGAAGCATAAATCATGCTGATGAAACAACGACTATTTTTATTTCCGCTGACAATGAAAAATACGGATTTAATGAAGCGAATTATATTTTATTCAAATCGTTAATAGAAAGTATTTTATTAACGGAATATTTTCTAAACAAAGTATCTTTTGAATTTATTGAACGCCACACATTTGATTGGGTAATTGAAATTCACAAATCAAAAACTGCCCGTAATTCTGTTTTAGATTATTTAAAAGATTTACATTCTGAAAACATCAAAGAATATCAATTCTATTTTCCTGTATTAAATCTTGAAATTGAAAAGCCCTTTAAAATTGGCAATGTTGAGTTCACTTACTTTACTAAGGAGTATTTTGATAATTTATTCAATGACTTCCAAAAAAGGGCAGAACCAATGACCGAAAAGGAATTTGAAGAAATCTTTTTAAAGGAATATAAAGGACGGGTATTGGCTAAAATTAGTGTTAAGTCAGAAAAAGATTTTGCCGAAACTTTCGCTCAAACAGAAGCGGCATTAGCCATAGATGTTTTAAAAATATATGGATTAACATCTTCTATTCCCGAGAAAAGAACAATGTTTGATTTGAATTACAGATTGAATTATCAAATTAAATCAAATTATTTATCGGAAGAAATTGGCAAAAAAGATAGCTTATCTATTAGTTTGAAATTTAACAACTCACCATTTGGAATTACAAATGAACAGTTAGTTTTTGCTAATAATAATGGGTTACAGTCATTTTGCAATTTTATTACACTAAAGAAAAATGATGAATTATATAACTTGACAATTCAAGGAATTGGTTTGTTAGCTTCATCTTTATCTAATTGGGATTTGCATTTGAGAGTTATAAACTTAATTACAATTTTAGAAAGTTTACTTTTAAAAGATGAAGAGAGTAATGATATGGAAAGAAAGGCAAAAGCGAGACTATCAAAAATTATTACTGATGATTTTCAGGAAAAGGAAAAGTTGAAAACTCTTTTTACTAACATTTATCAAATAAGACATAAAATGGTTCACAAAGCGATTAAACTTCCAATAAATACGGAAGAATTAATGACAGCACAGATTACCATCATAAATTTACTTTTAAAACTTATGAGGTTCAATGTGGTAGAAAAATACACACTAAAAACGACATTAATAGAAACACTAAATGAAATTAAAAGCTAATTAGTTATGAGCAAAGACCTCACACCACAATCAAACGATATAATATTCTACTCATCACCAGATGGCGATGTAAGAGTAGAAGTGTTTTTTCAAGAAGAAACATTTTGGCTTAGTCAAAAGAAAATGGCAGAATTGTTTGGTGTAGAAAGCAACACAATTACTTACCATTTAAAAGAAATATTCCAAAGTGGTGAATTAGTGCAAGATTCAACTACTCGAAAAATTCGAGTAGTTCAAAAAGAAGGTAACCGAGATGTTTCTCGTGATGTTGATTTTTATAACCTTGATGCAATTATTGCAGTTGGATATAGAGTAAACAGTTTTCAAGCAACGCAATTCCGTATTTGGGCAACTAAAACATTAAGAGAGTTTATAATCAAAGGCTTTGTATTGGACGATGAACGCTTGAAACAAGGCAAACGCTTTGGTAAAGACTATTTTGACGAATTATTGGAACGTATTCGGGAAATCCGAGCCAGTGAAAGACGTTTTTATTTGAAAATTACCGAC
>CANFLQ010000187.1 GCA_947447995.1 Bacteroidota bacterium
GAGAAAGTCGGGAAAAAATTCTTTTTCACAGGTTTCGATTTTGAACAGCTTGGCTAAGTTTCGCCTAACATTCTTTTCCGATTTTTATTACTATTTACTTCCTTCCTTTTGTATAGTGCCTAACGGTTGGCAGCTAAGCGAGGTGCGGATTTACTTGCACTTTCTTGTCTTAACCGATAAAGGAAATTAAAGGTACTGAACTTCATTGCAAATGTTTAGAAATAAATTTATACCGCTGTGAAAAACATTTGCAGCTTGCACAAACTCCGCATCTTGCTTAGGTGCTGTTAGGCCTTCGTTGTACTTTTTGAGTAGCAGTTCCTCTATCTATTTTTTCTGTCTTGCTACGTTTACTTTTTTAAATAAATTTCGTCTCTTACATAAGTGTTGTTAAGCCAAAAACAATGCTTTGTATATTCTTTTACTTTCGTTAATTTGTCTTTTGTCGGTAAAGGATATGTGTCTGCGGCATTAGTGGCGTGTGGTCGAACGTGTGAAACTGAATTAAAAGATTTATTTGGAAAGTTTGTGTAACGAGTTGTTCCTACAATTTCTTTCACGATTTTACCTTTTGAAACAATTTCTTTTGTTTTTGCCCAAACCTTTTCAGCTTCAAGAATATCTTCATGTGGCATATTCCAAAATTTCACACTTCTTAAAACAAGTTCTTTCTTTTCAAATTGAAAGAAAACAAACAAAAATTTATGCTCTAAAATATCTTTGAAATCGGATTCGTCCCATTCTTCATTTACAATTTCTTCGTATTTGAAATTTGAAAAAGAAATATCTTCTTTCGGTAAATTATTTTCTTTTAGTCTTACAGTTTTTACAATAATTTCAGCCTTTTCAAACTCTTCTATTTCTTTGTCCAACTCAATACCTAAAATTGCTTTTGTGAGATTTGCATAAAAACTCTTTGCCGTTGTGTTAATTTTAACGCCCGTTTTTTTAAGAATTTGTTCAACCGTTTTATTATAGTATGGTTTAAATTTTGAAATTACAATCTCTTCAATTGTTTGTTTTTTAGCAACAGCAACTGATGGTATTAATTTTCCATAAACTTCTTTCGTTTCTCCAGCGATTGAGGCTATAATATGGTTTACATAACCTTGTTTCAAAGAATACGCTCTTTGTTTTGCAGGAATTTTAGAAAAAGGTTGTTTTCTAACAGATAAAGCATTTGCACCTTTTGTGCAAGCTCCTAAATAAAAAGTATCACCTTCTGAAAGTTCGTGGGCTTTTCCATCAGCTATTTTTTGTTTGATTAATTGCCAATCTTGTTTGATGATTTCCAAATCTGTTTTTGGAAAACTCCATTCATCAACAAGTTTTATCAAATAGTCAAGAATATCATAACCGGCTTGATGTAGATAAAATATTAAAAGAATATTTGCATTCTTTTTCCAAAATGAACTGGTTTCAAAATCTTGGTTTACAACTTCAAGATAGTTAATAATGCTTAAAACTAAACGTTCTTTTGAACGATACTCTTGCTTTTGTAATTGCTTTAATGGCGTTGATTTTAATTCAAGTTTTGCTATAGGAAAGTCAGGCTCTGAATCTGAATTTGGTTTATAAAAGAAGTAAAATTCCTCAAGTATTTGACCAAAATGTCCTTTACCTTTTCTGTTATTTTTGATTTCATCAATATTGCAGACCTGTCTTAAAGTTTTTCCTTTAAGTAACTTTGCGTAATCAACGATTGATTTCTTATCGTTAGGATTGTAAGGTAACTTCATTTTCAATTTTTTGTTTTAAAGCTATTCCAATTTTTTCAATTACTCCAACCACTAAAGCATTACCCATAAAAAATGCACGCTTTGTATCAGAAACTCCTTCAAGTTTTGTATGGTCGTCTGGAAACATATTTAATCGTTCAAGTTCGACTGGCGAAAGTCGTCTAAAGCCTTTAGGTGTTTGAATAACATGTTTAAATCTTGATGCAGATTTTCCGCCTTCTCCTGTGATTATAGTTCTTGATGGTTTGTCTAATGGATCAGGAAAAATCATTCCGCCTTCACTATAATTATATTCAAAACCTTGTGCGTTGGTTCGCATTTCTTTTTTTGGACCTTTTAAATACCTCCATTTATCAAGATCATTTTTATCGATGTAAAATTCCTCTGTTACTTCTCCGTTTTGAATTAGATCTTTTAAAATTGTAAAATTACCTTCGTAATTTGGTTGTGTTTTTATGGTTGTTACCAAACCATTAATCATTACGCCAGTATTTTCAAAAAGTCCAGTCGTTCCATTTTTATTGAAATTTTCTGATATTGATACAATGTCGCCTTTGAGTTTAAATTCTGTCGGAAACATAGAACTGTCAGAAGTTACAGGAAATGCTTGCGCTAAAGTCCCATCTTCTAATATCCATTCTGTTGGAGAAACTTCTTTTATATTTTCATAAATAGAAGTTCCTTTTAAATAAGCGAGTATAAAAATTCTTCTTCTTCTTTGTGGCATTCCAAATTCTGCGGCATTTACAATTCTCCATTCCACCGCATACCCCAACTCATTTAAACTTTGTAAAATAATTGCAAAATCTCGTCCTCTTTGTCCTGAAGGAGAAATGAGAAGCCTATCAACATTTTCAAGGAATAGATATTTTGGTTTTTTCTTTTTTTCTGAAAGTATTTTGTGAATACTCCACCATAAAACACCTTTCTTTCCAATAAGTCCTTTTGAGTTTTTTAGTGTTGTTGCTACTGAATAGTCTTGGCAAGGGAAACCGCCAACAAGTATATCGTGGTCTGGAATCTTTGAAACATCAACTACCGAAATGTCCTCGTTGCAATGTTCATTTTTTCCAAAACGATTTTCATAAACTAATGAGGCGTGTTGCATTTTTGTCGATGGTTCCCATTGATTACTCCAAACAACTTCATAAGGAGTTTTTAAACCTTTTTTATAACCCGATGATGCGGATTTCCCTTTCCAGCCTTCAAGTCCAAGTCGAAAGCCACCAACACCTGCAAATAATTCAACGACTTTAATTTTATTTTCCATTGTGAACTGTTTTTAGATATTTAACTTTTTCTTCAGCAACTTTTAAAATGCTCAAATCAGCTTCTTGGTCTAAAATTTTATATGCGATTTGATCACTCAAAAAATTATTTTGCAATTCTTTTTCATCTACTTCAAAATATTCGGCAGCTTGTTTTATTATTTGTTTTGTCGGTTGTCTTTCATTGCGTTCAATTTTTGCAAGCAAGGAAGTGTCGATGCCAATTTGTTCAGCAACTGATTTTAATGTAAGTCCAGCGTCTTCTCTTAATGTTCTAAGATGTTCTCCGAATGATTCTGTTTTTTTTATTGTCGCCATTGGTCAATTTTTGTCCAAAGATAATTAGAGATATTTAATGGACAAAAAAAGTCCACAAAAGTTATTAACAGAGTCTGGGTGGTGGGTGGGATTTGGAATATCGAAGTCTTATGGGTTATATTGTCCCCCTACAATGAGGCCTAACGGTTGGCAGCCTTGCGATGTGCTGGATTAGAAAGCACAAAACTGTCTTTACCGATAAAATTAATTAAATGTACTGAACTAGCCGCAAATGTTTAGAAATAAATTTATACCGCTGTGAAAAACATTTGCAACTAGCACGAACCCC
>CANFLQ010000188.1 GCA_947447995.1 Bacteroidota bacterium
GGACGTAGCTCGAAAAAATAATCCCACTCTTGGTTTTCAAGTAAACCAGCCCATAACAATACCTAAGCAAGATGCGGAGTTCCTGCAAGCTGCAAATGTTTTTCACAGCGGTATAAATCTATTTCTAAACATTTGCCATAACCTTTAGTGCTTTTAATTTATATTTGTGGTAGCAGACAAGTGAGTGCAAGTAATTCCGCACCTCGCTTAGCTATCAAACGTTATGCACAAGGCGTAGGAGACAACCAAGAACTATTAACTTTGTGTTAGAAAAACGAAAAATAGAATGAAAGTATTTCATATTATCGACACGCACGGCGACCCCACAAAAAGTATATTTTGTTTTTTTGCCATCGCTCCTGTGTGTAAAGAAAAATTGCCACCGCTCAATATTTTGTCAGGGTTTTTGTCCCACGCTTTTAGCACATTTGCAAGTCGTGAGTTTTTGTTTGTAGAAAAAAATACAAACAAAAGCCTCACGCCCTTCGGGAAACTTGCAAAAGAGCTAAAGCCTGCACACAGAACAAAAACACCCGCCAAAATATTTTCCCTCCCCACCCCTTCGTGGGTAGTGTTGTACTTTGACAAGTTTGAAGGTCGAACTACGCTTAATATTACCAAAACCTTCAAAAGAATTGGATTTTCAACCGAACCGTCTTAGCATGACAAGAAAGTTAGCGACATTAATAAAAAAGAAATACAAAAAGGTGGCATTGCATACGCAATGCCTCTTATTGCTTATTAAAAATTTATTTCTAATAAGGACAATAAAACTAAAAAACCTATCACTTTACGACCACGTTGTTATTCAAGACAATGAAATTGAAATGCTTTGGAATGTTAGAGGTTGCCACAAAATAAAAATAAACGGAATTGGTGTATTTCCTGGCAACATACACGGACTAAAATTCTTATTCTCAAACCGACACAACCCAATTGAAATAACATTTTACGGTGTAGCAAAAAAACTGGAAAAGAAAATACGAATAGAAAACACAAAAATTAATTTACTTGACAAATTTATTGCAACGACTGAAATTCCCGTTGCAATTGAAGTTCCATACAATAAACAAAAATTTGAAAGTGAACTTTCAAAAGACCATTTAAAAATTGAATTACAAAATATTTTCTTTGAATTTGAACCTTTTAATATTGACAATTATAAACCAGTAAAAACAATCTAATAATGAAAAGAGATTTTTATACAACTCCAGCATCAACACCTTTAATGCGAATCCTTTGGAGTGCATCAGGTGGAGACAGATACATTTTAGAAAGAGCAACGTATTCTGACCAAATAAAATATATGTGTTTAGGAGGTATCATCGTTGCTACTGGTTTAATGGCTGCATTAGCTGGCGGCTATGCATTTTATACAATATTTGAGCCGAGAGGTTCAGCAATTGAATCTCAGTTTAGTTGGTCAACAACAATAATTTCAATCTTCTTTGGTTGTTTTTGGGGCTTAATGATTTTCAATCTTGACCGTTTTATCGTTTCAAGTACTGGTAAAGGCGACGGAACAGAAGCAATAACTTGGGATGAATTTAAAGGAGCGATTCCTAGATTAGTATTAGGGGCAATTATTGCATTGACGATCTCTAAACCAGTTGAAATTAGAATGTTTAAGACAGAAATTGATGTTGAGCTGCATAACGCTCAAATGGAAAAGCAAAAGGAATATTTAGGAAGCATTGACAAAATTTACGCTGATAGAATAGAAAGTGAAAAGAAAAAGATTGCAAAATGGAATGATGAAATTCAACAGAAAAATAATAGAGCAGTTCAATTGGAAAACCAATACATCGAAGAAGCAAGAATAGTTACAGTTGGACCTAGAGCAAGGGCGGTGAAAGAACAATGGGACAGAGCTAAAGCAGAAGAAGAACAATTGAAAAGTAAATACGATCCATTTATTAAAGAGGGCTATGAGAATCTCAAAAAGTTTGAATCTCAAAAGCAAAAAGATATAGAAAGTGGAGAAGTCGTTTCTGCTGGACTTGATGGGCTTTTAGAAAGAATAAAACTTTCACACAAAATAGCAGGAACAGTTATTTCTTTGTTTATTACCTTGCTTTTTATGGCAATTGAAATGACTCCTATATTTTTCAAGTTAATGCTTGTAAAATCACCGTATGATTTCTTAAAGGAGAATGTTGAAGAATTAATGAAAGCGGAGCAAGGTATTCACATTGAATATAACTATCACAAAGACAAGGAGGGGCAAGAAAGAGATTTAGTAACACATCTTCATAAAGAGAAATTATTGGTTGAGAAGAAATCTTTGCAAAAAGTTCAAGAGGAGCTTACGGAATATGCTATTTCAAAATACAAAGAAGAGATGAAGAAAAAAATTGACGCTAATCCCGAATCGTTCATAAAAGTTCAAGAAAACAATAACAGGCATTCTAATGAATCTTAGTAGGGCACTCTGCACTTTTTCTGGAGATGATTACAGTATCATTAGCCAAAGTGATAAAACAATTCAAAATCGTTTTATGGCTATTGGAGCTTTTGTTACGGCAATTTTTGCCTTGTGTTTTATTAGTTGCTATTTCACTTTTACTAAATTATTTCAAAATTATTTTATTGGGATTCCAATAGGAATATTTTTTTCCTATATGATTACAAATATTTATCTTTTATTGCTGTACACACTTTCTAAAAATTCATTTCCGTGTAAGACAGATATAGCGGCAAAACTATTTTCCGTTTCTATTCGAGTGGTTTTTATATGCTTCATTGCAATTATAGTTTCAAAGCCAATTGAAACTATTTTGTTTTCAGCACCATTAGAAAACGAAATTGCAGTTTATAAACAAGAACAGATAAGCAAATACAGAAAATCAACAGCAGAATATTATGATGCCGAAACCAAAAATTTAAAACTAATAATTGAAAAGCAAAAAAAACTATATTCAAATGCAGAAACGAGCCAAATAGGTAATTACGAAAAGCTTTTACAAAAAAAAGAACTTCAAAAAGATGAATTAATAACATCAATGACAAATCTTGTAAGCAATTCAAATTATTATATACAAAGCATAGTAATTTTAAACACAAAACATAAAGCCTGTTGGTTAATTACCCTTTTTACAATGTTTGTATTTCTGTTTCCTGCATATCTAAAAAACTTTCTTGGCGAGCATAGTACCTATTATGAGAAGAAACGTAATATTGAAAACCAATTAGTAAAAGAAGAGTACGCCTCTTTCAAAGTAAGATATAATATGCTATTTCAAGAATATCAAAATAAAAACATTCAGTTTTCAGAACCATTTACTGATGCTCCTTTTAACACCATTAGAAAAAAAGATGCGAGAGAATTTTTAAAGGAAGAAGATTTAATTTCCGATTTATACAATGTCTGAATTTGTAACCATACAAAAACAAATTGAAAGAAGAACATACATAATACCAATTATAATTAAGAATTAGTCCAAAAAGGGCACGAGAGAATATACTCAAATCCGCAAATGCTTTTCACAACATCATTGGAGAGAATTACAACTTGGTTCGTTATAAAATCACTGACCTCGTCTAGCGTTTTATGCAATTTTCCA
>CANFLQ010000189.1 GCA_947447995.1 Bacteroidota bacterium
GCTGTGTAAATCGAATGCTGAGTTTGAGAAAATAATGATAACCGGGAAAGTACACCATCAGCCAACAACACCCTTGCAATATGCTGGGGTTCGTGCTAGTTGCAAATGTTTTTCACAGCGGTATAAATTTATTTCTAAACATTTGCGGCAAGTTCAGTACATTTAATTAATTTTATCGGTAAAGACAGTTTTGTGCTTTCTAATCCAGCACATCGCAAGGCTGTCAACCGTTATGGGCAAGTTTAAAAAACGGCATAACGGGCAGACAATAAAATCTCCCGACATTTATTTTAACACCTCTTGACAGTCATTTTTGACTGACACAAAATTTCTATTACCAAAAGTGAAGACCAGCAAACACTATAAAAACGGGGCGACACAGAAAAGCCTTATGAGTAAGATAATTTAAAATATAAAAAATGATACTAATAGCAATCTTAATCCCTTGGCTCTCTTTCTTTTTACGAGGCAAAATATTCGCAGGAATTATCTGCTTAATTCTTCAAATCACTTTAATTGGTTGGTTACCCGCTGCAATTTGGGCAGTAATAGCACGGAACAATGCAAAGAATGATGACAAGTTGAAGAAAATGGAACAGGAATTAAAATCAACCATAATAGCAAACAGTAATAAGTAAAAAAACAAATAGCAGGCTTCGCCTGCCTGGGCAAGTTTAATTTGCTGTTTATTGACTAAATTTCACAAATCAAAATAGAACGAGAACGATTCAAAATCATTCTCAACAGTTCTTTTGAGTAACTAAAAAAATCTTGAACATATGTCCGCACCAACACATTTAAAACATAAACCAATTGTATCTACCGTTCAATATGAAAACAATGATGGTAAGCATGCGGGAAATACTGATGCTAAAGCTTTGTCAATTGGAGAAGCCCAATATGAAAGCGGAGAAATCTCTGCGAAAATATGGAGAAATACTGGAACGAAATGGAGCAGACAAAGTGAAGAAATGCCACTACACCGAGCATTAGATTTAAGCATTTTGATAATTGCATCACTAAAAAGAAAGGATTCAGAAAAAAAAACAAGCTTAAACGAAATTTATCTTGATTCACAGTCTAAAATTACTGACTATTATATGCAAAATAAACAATGGCTTGACCCACGTATAGATGAATTGGAAAAACTAATAGAAGAGTTTAGAAGAAAACCATAAACTAATTTAAAAATTTAATTCAATACAATGATGAAATACAAAATATCTTTAGTTCTTTTAATAGCATCGCCTATGATGTTAGATGCGCAAAAGAATTTAACATTCTCAGGTCAATACTACGAAAACGTAGTGCATAAAAATGCGAACGAGTTTACTGGCACCATTGATTATGGCGGCGCTAATGGTAATGCGAATTATGAATATTATGAAGATGCTAATATGGAACGGATATATAATGGCAAATTCGAATTAAAGCAATATCCAAATCATCCTGCGAATATTATTGGGAACTTTAAAAATAACTTAAAAAACGGATTATGGTCAATAACTAGGTATGGGAGTTTTTATAATAATGGTTATGTTTCTTATGTTGAAATAGCTAAAGGCAATTTTTCCCAAGGCAAATTGAACGGACTTTGGACTTATATAAAAAAGGAAGAAAAATCTGGAAAAATGTGTATGAGCTCTAAAATAGAATTTACAAACAATTTAATGACAGGTGTTTTTGAATTAACAGAAAATTATGAAAACAAATTTGAAATAAAAATAAATTATGACACTTTAGGTGATAATCATGGCAGCTATTTAGTAAAATATTGGGTTGGTCAGATTGAGTTTGAGGATAAAAGAGAATACAATCATGGAAACTTATTATCTTCAATTCATAGAAATTTATCCACAGGCGAAAAACTCAAAATTGGGGATTATGGTACTTTTTGGGGATTGTATACTGCCTTAAACTTTTGGGTTTGTAATGGTAACGGGTATAATGGTTGTGAAAGAGGCGACAATCCTATTTTTAGTTTTGCAAAAGGTACAGATTTAGCAATATCAAACCCATTAAAAGAAGAAATAATTGCTAAAGAAAAATTGCAAAGGGAACAGGAAAAAGCAATGGCAGAAGAAACAAGAAAAAAAGCAAAAGAAGAAGAAGAGGAAAAAAGAAGAATTGAAAAAGAGAAATACGAAGAAACTTTAAAAAAAGAGAGATTTGATGGAAAAGTATATAACGGAAACGTATTATTTGAACAAAAAAAATTTTCTCAAGCATTGTTTGAGTACAAAGAAGCTAATTCAATTTATTTGACAAATGAAATTTCTAAAAAAATTATAGAAACAAAAGCAATTATAGAAAGGATTGATAGCCTTCAATCAAAAAGACTAGACATATACACTTATATCAAAAACAGAAATGAAGCTATATCAAAAGAAATGTGGACTTTGAAAGCATCCTTAGAAAACATTAAAGAAATTTACGGCAAAAATTATTTAATGTGCATGGACTCAATCAATAGTACTTTTAATTCAAATATTTCTAGCGTTACCTCATTATTATCAGAAAACGAAAAAACGAGTTCTTTTAATGCATTTAGCTGGAATGACAAAGACCAAGAATCATTAAATATGCTTTTGAAACTCGAAAAAAAATTTAAACAATACGAAACATTTCATTATAACGTAAAAAAAGCTTTTGACACAAACAACAAAGACCAACTGAAATTTTTAAAGTGCTCAAAGAATCCGAATGAAATTATTTCAAAATTTTAACAGGTAAAAAAATAAAAAAACAAAGGATTGCGGGGCTTCGCCCCACAATCCTTTGTTTAATCTAATGCTTAATATCATTATTTGGTTTCAGAAATTATTCGTATTTTTGAGTTATGATACAACGAATTTATATAGACACCTCAGTAGTTGGCGGACATTTTGATGCAGAGTTTTCGGAGGACACTATACCGTTCTTTAAACGAGTAATAAAGGGTGAATTAACTATTATCGTTTCGGACTTGTTGGAAGCGGAATTATTTAGAGCGCCGGAATTTGTAAAAGACTTTTTAGCAAGTATTCCAAAAAAGCAAATTGAAAGTGTTATGCTTTCACCGGAAGCAACTATTCTTGCCGACAAATATATTTCCGCTAAAGTAGTTGGAAAAACAAGTAAAGCGGACTGCCAACATATCGCAATTGCTACCATTTGTAAGGCAGACGTATTGGTTAGTTGGAATTTTAAGCATATTGTAAACCTTGACAGAATACGAGGATACAATGGAATTAATTACCAAATGGGGTATCCAATGATTGAAATACGAACACCTAAAGAAATTACGAAATATGGAAACAAAGACTAAAAAGAAAAAGAAAGAATTTGACGCTGTAAAAACAATGCGTGAAATTAGAGACGCCATTAGCCTTGAAATAATGAATATGACCTATACCGAGGAAAGGGCATATTTAGACAAGTTGCTTGCTGAAGGACGTAGCTCGAAAAAATAATCCCACTCTTGGTTTTCAAGTAAACCAGCCCATAACAATACCTAAGCAAGATGCGGAGTTCCTGCAAGCTGCAAATGTTTTTCACAGCGGTATAAATCTATTTCTAAAC
>CANFLQ010000190.1 GCA_947447995.1 Bacteroidota bacterium
CCTGCATCCTGAAACGTTGCTGCTTTAAAAAATATCCAGCAAAAACAAACAAAATGAAAGGTAACAAGGACACCCAATAACTTAAAACTTTGAACTTTGAACTTTGAACTACTAGGTTTAAACTTTGCAGTAATACTCATTCTGAGTTTATCAAATGCCAATGCCAAACCATGCATTCCTCCCCAAACAATAAAATTAAAGGATGCTCCATGCCAAAGTCCGCCCAACAACATCGTTATCATTAAATTAATATATTGACGAAACTTACCTGCTTTATTACCTCCCAATGATATATATAAATAATCTTTCAACCAGGATGATAAGGACATGTGCCATCTGCGCCAAAATTCAGTAATACTGCTTGATTGGTAAGGCGCATCAAAATTTTCGTTAATAGTGAAACCCATCCAGCGTGCCATACCAATTGCCATATCGGAATAACCTGAAAAATCGCAATAAATGACCATAGCATACCCGTAAACACCCAATAAACATTCGATACCGGAATGCCTTGCTGGATCGTCAAAAATATATTGTACAAAATTGACATAGATAAAATCGGATACTACCACCTTTTTAAAAAGCCCCCCCACTATTTGGTACAAACCTTTTGAAACATCTTTATCCGTAATAAAAATATCTTTTCTAATCTGTGGAATAAAGTCGGCAGCCCTTACAATAGGTCCCATTACCAACTTAGGAAAAAACGTAAGAAAAAAGCAATAATCCAAAAAACTTTCTACCGGCTTAAACTTACCGCGATATACATCAACAGTATAACTTACGTTTTCAAATGTATAAAAGGAAATACCTATGGGAAGTATTAGGTTAAGTGGTTTTATTTGCCCTAAACTAAAATCATTGATAATCTCGATAAAAAAATTAGTATACTTAAAATAAAAGAGCAGCCCTAAATTGATGATAACACTAAAAATTAATAATGCTTTTTTTCGCTTTACATCTTTTGCCGTATAAATCCAGTTGGCAAGGTTAAAATCGACCACAGCCGATAACAATATAAATCCAAAATAAAACCCACAGGCTTTGTAAAAAAAATAAAGTGAAAAAGCTGTAAAGTATCCTACGCGCAAAAGCTTTCGTTTATACAAAAACTGATACCCTAACAAAAAAGCACAAAAGAAAAACAGAAAAAAGCCGCTATTGAATAACAGCGGATCTTTCGCATTATAGCTCAGTTGCTCTACTATTTTATTAGTGTCTATTTCCATTCTTTAAATACATATCATATCCATTCAGCAAGGCATTATAAAACAAATTGCCTTGAATTTGATAACCTCTTCCATTAAAATGCACCCTGTCTTTTGCTGCTAATTTAGCTGTAAACCATTTGGCCATTGAGCCATAACCTCCCATAATTTCGTACAAATCCCAGTACGCTAAATTATGCTGTAAACAATAGTTAATAATGGTTAATCGGGCAATTTTCATATCTGGGTTTTTAACCCTTCCTTTTCGGGCTTTTCTGTAAGAATCGGCAGGAGTAGTTAACAACACAGATGCTTTTGGATTAGCTGCTTTAATAGCTGTAACAAGTGTATCAATGTTATTATAAAAAAGATTTTTATCAAAATTAGGGAAAAATGCTTCGTTGGTTCCTAATGAAAGAATGATGAGGTCTGAATTGAGGTAAGCCAATTGTTCCATAAAATATTTCGACAACTTATAATGTCTATATTCCGCTCCATTTACGCCAATCATATTATATAGTATTCCCGACGAGTCGTTTTCGAGCAACATACCATAAATGCGGGTGCTTTTTTGAGTGGAGGTATCTGTTATCTTGTTTTGTAAAATGATTTGATGCATAGGTTTATCAAATTTTACTTCAGAAATAAAGGGCGTGTATGATTGCGTTGAAGATGGCATTGTCCCTTTTACACAATGTAATTCATCACAAACAGTTATATCATAATTCCCTGCTCCTTTTTCGTGAAATAAGGTAAAATCGGTAAAACCATAACCCAATCCGGGAAAATCCTTTACAGTAAGATTAATTTCGGAGCAAGAATCCGGTGTTTCAATAGTAAAACCACTTACACCAATAGGTAATGGATTTTGATAGTATACATTGCGCTTGGCTTCCCATTTAGAAGTACTTGACGTTTTATAACTATAAGGTTCGTTGCTTTTTGCCACCTTATAGGGGAATATAAGTCCCCTTCCGGCATTACCAAATTTTAGCTGTAATTTCTGACGAATCATCCCCGAAAAATGATCGGCCTGAATGTGGGAATCACCAATATGAGCAATATTAATACGTCCTTTTTTAGTAGATTGTAAACGGTAAAGCTTTTCGTAAAATACGGACAATGAAGTACTATCATTTTCTATTTTATTGATACTTCCATTTATAAATTTATGTTGCTTATAGGAAGTAGAGTCGATTGTTTGGGCGGATAAAAAAAAGGGAATAGTTATTAGCCAATAGCAAATAGAAACAATAGTAAAATTTAAAATAGATCTACTGCTGTTTTTCATTATAATCATTGTATTCATTCATTAATTTACTAAATAATAATTTACCTATTTTATGTGCTCCTCGGAAATTAAAGTGAGTATAATCCTTGTTAGCAAATACTGTATCGCCCTCCACCCATTTTACCATTGAGCCATATCCACCCATGGCATCGTACAAATTCCAAAAAGCAATTTTATTGTTTTTTGCCATTCGCTTTTGAGCCTCTACCAGCAAAGGAACGCTTGGGTCGGTCTCATAAATCCCATTGTTACGATAACTTTTGTCTCCAACGCTTATCAGTAAAATACTTACTTTCGGAAAACTGGCATGTATATGTTGTATCACATTGTTCATCCCCTGCTCATACCATCCATAGTCGGTAATGGCAGGATTTACAGCATTTAAACCATATTCAAGAATTATCAGGTCATATCCTAAACAATCGTTGGTACCCGAATAAATACGCTGAGGCACTTTTGTTATGGGCATTCCTGAATTACCTCTAAACGAAAAGTTATCTACGAATACCCCGCTATCGCTTTCCATACTAAATCCAAAAATATCTATTGGTCGCTTGCAATAAAATTCCGCTTTGATGGACTTGCAGTTATTTGCAGTTTTAAGTTCAATTTGATTTACCCAATTATCCCCTTTTAAAGGATAAATAACATCGTTAACCTCAACATAGTTTTCATTAGAACTTTTACCAAAAAGCAATTTTGTACCACAAAATTTATCTAAATGTTTGCGAGACACGGCTGTATAATTAACCCAACTTCCTTTTGATGTATTACTACTGTCCACAAAATTAAGGGTATCCGGCACAAAACCATAACCGGATATACCCAACACATGGTTGGTAGGTGTTTTTTCTATAAGGTTATAGGTCGTCCAGCCATCGAAAGAATGTGTAATGCTTGCCCTAAAACCCGCAACAATTGATGTTATTGGCACAAAGCCAACACCAAATCCTCCAAACTTTTCCTGAATACTATGCCTAAGATCCTGAGAAATAAGATCGCCTTCAATCATAGAATC
>CANFLQ010000191.1 GCA_947447995.1 Bacteroidota bacterium
ATCTCATTGTCTATGACAATAGAAGCGATCGATTTGCAGCAGATATAGGAGAAGCTGTTATCATTACTGTGGTAATCCGAACTTTCCAACAATATGGAATTTGGAAATTTATCTCTAAGCTTTAAATATACACTAACAGGTGTAAATGTATCAGCAAGAAGTTTTTTGTAGGTTGTGTTTAGTTTGTATTTCATGTTTCAAGTATATTAAAAATAAAAGCCCGTTCTTTTGTAAGAACGGGCTTTTATTTATATTAAATTTTATTAAATAATGCTTATGCCGTTCTCTTTGAGTACGACCACCACCATGCACCGTTTAATAATTGATTTTTCATTGTTCTAAATAATTTCGACAAAGATAATGGGATTTTAAATTAATATGCAAGTATTTTTAAATTTTTATTTTCAAGTAAAATAAAAACCAACTGCGGGGGTGTCATTGCGAGTTCTGCGTCGAAGCAGAACTCGCAATGACGCCACCAATAATGATTCTTTTTATTTAAAAAATAATCTTTCCAAAGCCTTACTTGTGCTTTCCCAGTTAAAGTTATTAATCACAAAATGATACCCGTTCAAAGCAATCTGATTGGCCTTTTGCTCATTATCCAACAACTCGATTATATGTTGCGCATATTGCTCCGGACTATCTGCCACCATAATTTGCTCATTGTGTTTAGCTCCTAAAGCATTATTTGCCAGTGTTGACGTAATGCATGGTATTTGCATAGCCATTGCTTCCAACAGTTTATTTTGCAAACCTATACTTATTTGCATGGGAGCGACCAATATCTTTGATTTTGCAAAATTTTCACGAATATCGTCTACCCAACCACTGACCACTACTTTATCGGATTTTAATGCCATCACTTTATTATTGGGAGAAGATCCCGAAATAAGTAAACGCAAACCCGGCTTTTTTTGCCAAACTAAAGGCATAATTTTATTTACCAGATATTCCACGCTTTCTACATTGGGTGGATAATTCATGTTTCCGTTAAATAACACTTCAAACTCTTTTTCGTTAATTGTCGGTTTAAAATAATCGGTATCCACACCGTTGGGAATTACCTTTATTTCTATTCTTTTAGGATGTTGGATAAAATTTTTATCCTGCTCCGAGATGATTGTTTTATTATTAAAGTAGTTAAATATATCATGCTCATATTTCAACAATCGCTTATATTCCAAAGCAAATATTGGTCTCAACAAGAATGATTCAGTATATTTTCGGCGCTCCATTCCTTTTGAAAAAACATCCATGTAATCTAATGTTTTAGGAATTGAAGTATGCGGTTTTGCGTATTCTGCGGTACGGATTAATTGGCAATAAATATGATCCGGTTGCTGTTTTTTAATTAATTCGTCCAACTTATTTTGTGCCTTTTTGAAATAAAAATAGCCTACCTGAAAAGGTTTACCATTAAAAAAGGTTCGGATAAGATTAAGGAAAATCGTAAATGTAGAAAGCCGCACAACAGTAATAGAAGAACAATACTTTTTTAGTTCTGCCAATCGACGCTCCGGAATATTTTTATCATCTATGGCAAACAAAATGACCTCGTTGTTTTTTGAAAGTTGTTTGATTTGATTGAATGCACGCAATTTATCACCCTTATCGAGTTTATATGGAACACGGGAAAGAATGACCAATATTTTCATTACGCAATTAATCTTTGATAAAAACTAAGCAAATTTTTACTAATTATTTTATTGTTATATTTATTTTCCACCAGAAATCTGGCATTGTTTCCAATACTTTCAGCAAATAATTTATCTGTTATACATTTGCTAATTGCTTCCACAAATTCATCCGAAGTATTTGCAATAATAATATTTTTATTATTTTCATATTCTATTCCTTCTGCACCAATCGATGTAGAAATTATAGTTTTACCCAAAGCCATACCTTCAATTATTTTTACGCGCATTCCACCACCGGAAAGCAAAGGAACAATCATCATACTATTATTTCGCATAAATTCATACGCATTTTCAACTTCACCAACAATCACCACATTGGGTATATTTTGCAGTTTAAATTCTGTTCTCATGTTTCTTCCGGCAAGGAATAATTGTAAGTCCGGATTTTTTAATTGAGCTTTATTCCAAACTTTATTTAAGAACCAAGATACACCTTCTATATTCGGTTGCCAATCCATAGCGCCAATATGAAATAAGGAATTTGGTAATCCTTTAACGGAATCATTCTGAATAAATTTTTCTAACTCAATACCAAAGGGGGCAGTTTTAATTGCACCTAAAAAACCTGATTGTTTAAAAAAATATTCGTCTTGTTTTGTAATGGTAATAATAGAATCGAATGAATCCAAACTATTCAACTCGTATTTTTTTAAGCGTTTTGCAAGAATATTCAGATAGCTCTTTTTTAATGGATTATTTGCCAACTGATAATTATACTCCCACAAATGATGCTCTATATTGTGCGCCCTTAAAACTATTTTGGCTTTGGAATACTTGCGAATTACATCCACATACATACTCACATACAAACTCTCTAACTGCACAATATCAAACTGTTCGGCTTTTAAAATAGAAATTAACTTTTCTTCAAAATCTTTAGAATAAAACCGTTCAATATTATATGATTTGTTAGAAAACAAATTAAAAAAAGCAGGAATTGCCTTTACTTCTGTATCCACAAAAACAGCTTCAATATTGGTTTCTGAACGGTATTCAAGCGGCAACTTCTCAATTTCAATAAAATGCTTTTGGGTATTTATAGCCAGCACTTTTACTTTACAACCTTGATCTATTAATCCTTGCGTAAGGTTATTCATTGCAATACAGCCGCCATCTTTAGGAGGAAAGGGAACTTTGTTGCAGAGTTGTAAAACTTTCATTAAACGGTAGCTATTGCTTTTCTTTTTTACGGGTAAAGAAATCTTTTATCGGATTGATATACGCATCGGCATCAAACAAACTACTATCAGAAGTTGCTTTAATGGTCAGAAAAACGCCTATAGGAAACAAAATAACTGTTGCCATCCACATACCTATGTATGGAGGAATTTCACCTTCTTTTGCAAGCTTTTCGCCCATGATGGAAAGCACATGAAAAATGATAAAAAACACCACCGAAATAACAACAGGCATTCCTAAACCTCCTTTGCGGATAATGGCTCCCAACGGGGCGCCAATAAAAAACAGCACCAGGCATGCAATGGAAAGGGTAAATTTCCGGTGCCATTCGGCCTGATACCTTAATTTAGAATATTCTTCCGCTTCATGATCACTTACAACTGATTCGGAATAAGCTTTAGCACTGCGAATAGTATTGGTTGCCGATTCCACCACATTTAACTGTTGTAACTTCGTTAACTTATTAAAATAATTTGAATCACTTACTATTTTTTTATTTTTCTCTGACGCTTTAAAAAATGATGTTGTTCTGTTATAATAGCTTTGTTTCAGTTGTTTTCCAAAGCCTGCTATTCTTACTACATTATTATTATCTAATGAATCAACAGCTGCATTTAATTGTGAAATATTCA
>CANFLQ010000192.1 GCA_947447995.1 Bacteroidota bacterium
ATTTTTTCTTACGCATACCAAAAAATAAACAGCAAATGTGCTAAACGAAGCGGAGGACAAAAACCATGACAAAAAATTGAGCGGTGGCAATTTTTCTTTACACACAGGAGCGGTGGCAACAAAACAAAATTTACTTTTAGTGTGGTCGCCGAGTGTGAGATTGTAATGTGATTTCATTTTTATTTTATTCCATTTTTAATTCGCAAAGATAAAAGTAATTGTCGGTCTTTTACGCCTTGCTACTAACGGTTGGGCGCTAAAAGAAGTGCGGAATTAAAAGCACTAACTTACTTAACCGATTAAATATATTAAATGTTCCTCGCTTGCCAGCAAATGTTTAGAAATAAATTTATACCGCTGCGAAAAACATTTGCACTTGCACTTCCTCCGCATTTTTTTTAGCGCCTGTTAGGGGCTGTGGTACTATATTGCAATCCATTGTCTGCTAAACTTTTTAGTCTTACGTTACCCACTAAATTACCCAAAAGCGATGAACTTTCCTGTCAGCTAATAAACCTTTGTGGAACGTGTTTTTGTTTGTGCGTTTGCCTTAGCTCTTTGACGCTCGCAGGAACGAGGACGGCAATGTGCTAAATGTGCGTGGATACAAAAACCGTGACGCAAAGAGCCACGAAGGTAAGATTTTCCTTTTTTCTTTCAGTCTACCGAGAAACGCTGTCCAAGTTTCCTAAGTCCCTTTGCAAGAAACCTAAAACGCTTTGCAGATGGGCTTCTTGTCATGCATGAATACTACAATTATTGCTGTCTGACCAGACCTTTGTCGAAGAATATAATTGTGTATTATAAAAATTTTCTTTAGTATATTTTATTCTTAAGATACTTGAAATTATACTATCATTGATATTTTTAACTTTTTCTTGTTCACGAAGAAATTGTGAAAAAGCTTTTACAAAGTCGTGTCCGTTACATAACTGATATGGATGTGCATCTAATGCTTTTAAATTCGCAATTTTGGACTTAATAATATTAATGTCTGAAATTTTGGCATTAGGAGATTTTGATAAAAGCCTACTAAAATATTGGTCGAAATCTATTGTCAATTGTGCAAAAGAAATTAAATCTTGAAAACCTGCTTTTTCAAATACTATTTCTAAATTTTCACTATCATTTAACCATTTCAATAATGAAATTTGTTCTATTGATGCAATGACTTTTTCTCTAATCGAATTATGTTTTTCTTTTGGAATGTCTGTAAACTCAAAAACAATAGTACTTATAGAGTCATCCTCAGAAACAAGCATCATCTCAATATCATGAAAGTCTGTTAGAAACATATTTGCACGTGAATATGGTATAGTGCTTAAATTTATAAAATCAGCATCTCTTATTCCAATTACAAGTTCACAAATTCTCAATAGTTCTGAAACTGCGATTTCTAATTTTGGATTCCCTCCAGGAATATTCTCCACCTTGCAGTTTACTAAATTAAAAAACTTTCTAAAAAGTTTTATATCTGTCTCTCCTTCCAATAATACAAAACAAATCCCTTTACTATTTGGGTGGGCTAAATCTAATCTAAGTTCATTTAATTTGTCTTGATAGGTTATGTCCTGCTTAGTCATTGGTTTTTGTTGTTTCAAGGTTGTAGACTAAATCCCATCTATCATTAATTATTGAAGGTGAATGCGTTGCTATTAAAACTTGAATATTTTGTATTTTAATAATTTTCAATAAATCATTCAAAAACTCTTTTTGCCAAGTTACATGTAGTGAAATTTCCGGTTCGTCAATTAGAACTAGAATATTTGGTTTAACATTAAAAATCAATTCATACAATAATACAACCTCATGTTGTTCTCCTGATGATAATTGATTTAAATCTAATTCTTTTCCTTTACTTGTTTTAAAAAAGAAACCTTTAAGTCTATTTACATTTATTGATTTAAAAGTAAATCTTCTTTCATTTAGAATGTTTGTGAAGAGTTCTAGTTTTTCTAAAAGCTCATCAAATACACCAAGTTTTTGTTCAAAATCTTTAAGATAAACGGATAGAGCTTTTGCATCATCTTGACTATAAGTCAAAAATTCTTGTTTGCTTTCATACAATCCAAATTCGGTTAGTTTTTTCTGTTTGCTTTTTAGAGTATTGTAACGCGTTTCATACTCCTCCTTATTCAGAATATTGGTTTCACTTCTTAGTCTATTAGGATAACTACTATCTAATTCTTGGGTTTGAATAAAAGACTTTTGAGAAAAATCAGTTATTAATTGTTTAAGTTCTTTTGCATAAGTCTGAATGGTTTCAGTCATTACAGTTTGCTCTTTCTCTTCTCTATAGTTCCTCTCAACATTTTGAGCTTTTCTAAATAATCTTTGCTCCCTAATTAGGTGCACTTGTATTGAATCTAATATTGAATTGACTCTCTCAGATTTTATGCGTAATATGTTTTTGCTTATTTCATCTGGGAGCTGGTCAGCATATTCATTCAGTAAATCGTCAATGTTTAATATCCTGTTCGTTCGATTATCAAGCCATTTATCTGGGGCAATTCTATGGACAGGTAAAAAACGTTCTATGTTTCTTTCAATATCAGTTTCTAATTTATGTGAATAATCAAATCTTTCAATTTCGCGCTCATTTTCAACGAAAGAAAAACTAGTTTTCAGCTTTTTATCTTCGATTACCTTTGAAATTGTAATTTTTATATTTTCATCCAAACAAAGTGTAATGGTATTAAATACTAATTTTTGGAAGAATAAAAACTTTCTATTAAAAAGGTTGAAAATTATATTTAAAACCATTGTCTTACCGAAGCCATTAGGTCCAGTAATTATGAGAACATTTTCGTCTGTTTTGAATGAAATATCATAATTAAATATTTCAAACAAGTTCTCTATTTTTATTGAGTTAATTTTCATTTTCATTTATTTGTTGTCAAAAATACAAAAAAGGTTCGAGTTATCCTTTTCGGTCGATATTTTAGCCACTACCAACTAGGAACGAATCTAAAAATATGCACGAAACTACCCACAAAGGGGTGGGGAGGTTGGATTTTTTGGCTCGTGTTTTTGATTTGAGGGGAGCGTTTGCTCTTTGCTGCCCGCAGGAACGAGGACGGCAATGTGCAAATTGTGGGTCGGTCAAAAACCGTGACGAAAAATTGAGCGGGGGTAATTTTTCGTCTTTTCTTTTTAATCTAAGTTTCCTTTAATCGTGCCGTTTTTTCCTCGGGTGCAAATGTCTGTTTACCATTGCCCCTAACGGTTGACAGCCTTGCGATGTGCTGGATTAGAAAGCACAAAACTGTCTTTACCGATAAAATTAATTAAATGTACTGAACTTGCCGCAAATGTTTAGAAATAAATTTATACCGCTGTGAAAAACATTTGCAACTAGCACGAACCC
>CANFLQ010000193.1 GCA_947447995.1 Bacteroidota bacterium
CGCATGGTACAAAGTTAACTATAAAGTTAACATTTTTCCAAATTTTCTGCGGTCTTTTTTTTGTGAAGCACTTTACGTATTACTGGTAGGTGCTGTTATAGCCGAGTTGCCGCCAAAAAGTGAATTGTCGTTCGCTTCCTATTTGTCTTATTTACTACCTTTATGGTATGGAAAATATGGAATTTAATAGCCTTACGAAAGAGGAAGCAGAAGAGGGTTTTCGCTTGTGCTCTGAGAACGCTGATATTCATTATATAATGATATAATTCTTAAACTATTTTTTGTACTACAGTATTCTCAGAGAGTTTCATCCCCACAACATTTTTCAACAAATTCAATCCCGGTTTTTTCCCTTTTTCTATAGTGCCTAATTGATTAAATCCTAAAAAATCTGCACCGTTTTTAGTAGCCCATGTAAGCAATGTTTGTAAAGGAATTTGCGGGTAATGTTTAGTAATTATTTTTAATTCATCTAAAATAGATAGGCTCCAGTTAGATGCTAAGCTGTCGGTACCAATAGTTACAGGAGCATTTGCATTGATGAAATAAGTGTAGTTTGGTAATTTATTTTCGATATATAAGTTGGCATTAGGGCAGGTGCACCAGTATAGGATTGCGGATTGCGGATTTTTGATTGCGGATTTGTATCTGTTTTCTGCAAATTTAATATCTGCTTCACTAGTATAAGTATTATGCACCAATAATATTTTTTGCGATGCAGGTAATTTAGGTAATGTGGTTCTTAATGAATTAAGTCCTGTTTTTGGAATTCGGTTCATATCAATTCCCATTTTAGAAAAAGTTTCATACATTGGTCCTGAATGGGAGATAAACAATTCACTTTCACCTAAACTTTCCTGATTATGAATGCTGATAATGGAATTGTTTTTTATTGCTTCATCCGAGATCAATTCAAATAATTTTTCTGAAACGGAATAAGGAGCATGAGGAATAATAGAGGTTTGAAGTTCAAAGTTCAAAGTTGAAAGTTCAATCAGCTGTTTCTTTAAACTAATCGCATTTTCAAAAACTTCCTCCGCTTTATCCGGATTCAAATCAAACGCTTCAATAAAAGTATGGTATATTAAATTGCCTTTTGCCTTTTGTTTAAAAGTACTGTTGTTATTAGAAATATCACCAACAGCAACAATTCCGTTCTTTATCATTTCTGCTTCAGCGGTGGTAATTTTTTGTTCAATTTCCGCTTCTGAAAAATTACTACGTTTAGTAATAATTTCTTTAATAAATCCAGTCATTCCAAGGTTTTCTGATACTTGGGCACGCATGTGAGAAAGCTCTAAATGGCAATGTGTATTAACAAATCCCGGACAAATTATTCCTTCGTAATACTCTACTCCCCTCTCCTTTTTTTCAAGGAGAGGGGCAGGGGGAGAGGTCTCTACTATCACTCCATCATCATCTACCGTAATTACCCCATTTTTAATAGGCTCGGAAGCAATCGGAAAAATATAATCGGCAGAAATTTTGCGCATAAATAAGGATTAATGACGCTAAATTACAAAAAGAAAATAAAGCTCTGTTTTCAATCTAAAATAACCGAAAAAACAACGTATTGATAGAATTATCAAACATAGTACGTAAATTTGCCAATTGTATATTGTCAACTGTCAATTAATTCAAATTTCCTTGCAATCAAAAAAAGACATACGTGCGCTTACTTTAGAGGAGTTAAAAACTATTTTCATTGAAAACGGTGATCAGGCTTTCCGTGCCAAACAGGTATATGAATGGTTGTGGAAAAAGTCGGCACGTACGTTTGATGAAATGACCAATTTATCAATTGCTACTCGTAATTTATTGAATACCCATTTTGTTATTAATGCGGTGATTGTGGGTGATATGCAGGTGAGCAAAGATCGTACAATCAAAAATGCATTCAAATTATACGATGGTAAAATTGTAGAAGGGGTTTTAATTCCCAGCAATACGCGTATGACAGCCTGCATCTCCTCACAAGTAGGATGCAGTTTAACTTGTAAGTTTTGTGCAACAGGGCGTTTGGATAGATTACGAAACTTAAATGCCGATGAGATTTATGATCAGGTTGTTTTGATTAAAAATCAGGCAGAAAAAAGATACGACACTCCGCTTACAAACATTGTATACATGGGCATGGGCGAACCTTTGCTCAATTATAAAAATGTAATGGATTCGATTTTTAAGATTACTTCTCCCGAAGGATTGAACATGTCGCCAAGTAGAATTACCGTAAGCACCGCAGGTGTTGCTAAAATGATAAAAAAATTGGGTGATGATGGTGTAAAATTTAATTTAGCATTATCATTGCATGCTGCAAACGATGTGAAGCGAAATGAAATAATGCCCATCAACGAAACCAATACGCTGGAAGTATTGGCTGAAGCATTAAAATATTTTTATGAGAAAACAGGAACGCGTGTAACGTACGAATACATTGCATTTAAAGATTTTAACGATAGCTTGCAGGATGCAAAAGAATTAGCAGATTTTTGTAAAAATATTCCCTGTAAATTAAATATTATTGAATACAATCCGATTGATGATGGCGAGTTTCAGCAAACAACGCCTGAACGATTAGATGCTTTTGTGAACTATTTAGAAAGTAAAAATATTATTGTAAATGTGCGCAGGAGTAGGGGTAAGGACATTGATGCAGCTTGCGGTCAATTAGCGAATAAAAAGTAAGAATGACAGTTAACGAGATAAAGGCCCCGGTTGCTAAGGAAATGGTGGAGTTTGAATTGAAGTTTAAGTCTTCAATGAAAAGTTCTGTTTCATTACTTGATAAAATTACCAATTACATTATTAAGCGCAAAGGCAAACAAATGCGTCCATTGTTTGTATTTTTGTCGGCCAAGATTTGCGGCGAAATGAACGATGCTACCTATCGCGCTGCATCTTTAATAGAGCTTTTACATACGGCTACATTGGTACACGACGATGTGGTGGACGATTCCAACGAACGTCGCGGATTTTTTTCGGTAAATGCACTTTGGAAAAATAAAATTGCCGTATTGGTAGGTGATTTTTTATTGTCAAGAGGGTTGTTATTGTCCATCGAAAATAAGGATTTCCACCTGTTAGGGTTGGTATCCAACGCTGTACGCGAAATGAGCGAAGGGGAGTTATTACAAATAGAAAAAGCGCGCAAACTGGATATCAATGAAGAGGTGTATTTTGATATCATCCGTAAAAAAACGGCCTCGCTTATCTCCTCTTGTTGTGCCTGCGGTGCGGCATCGGTTACAACAGATGAAACAACAATTGAAAAGATGAGAGCCTTTGGCGAAGCTGTTGGTATTGCTTTTCAGATAAAGGATGATTTATTTGATTA
>CANFLQ010000194.1 GCA_947447995.1 Bacteroidota bacterium
AGGAGTTTCGTCAGATATTTAGTCAGGATTAAGCGGTCAACAATTCTACCTAGAATACCGAATGGTGATTGAAATTTAAAAGTGTCTTTCATTACTACTTTGTCGCCTTGTAATTCAAAGTAATGGTCGTGGATGATATGCTTGAAAGCACCTTCAATTTGCTCGTCCCTGAAATGAAAAGGTCTTTCAAATTCCGTAATTTTTGAACTTAGTTTTTGCTTTATACCGAAATGGGTTGCTTGCCAAGTCTCCCAACTTCTTCATTTCCCAATTCGGAAAATTTCCCCCATCATTATCCTTAAATCTTATTTTTTGTTTAAACAATTTCTCCCTGAGGCTTTGCATTAAGGATTTTAATTGAGCTATTATTTTGCTTTGGGTGTGAATTTTTTCATCGATTAGAGATAGAAAAGAAGTGATTTTTTCTTGTTCAGGGCGAGATGGGAAAGAGAAAATTCCATTTTCAACTATGCTCCAATCTGCCCTTGGCATCTTAGAACCGCTAGATTGATTTGCTAAATCAATGAATGAATTGGTTTGAACTATCCAGTATAAAAAATCATTTGAAATATCTTCTCCTTTTAATACCCATATTTCAGATGAGCACACACCATTAAATGGTGCTTGAAGATATTTTTTTAAATACGGTCTTAACTTCCCAAATAATATATCTCCTTTATTAAACACATTTTTAATACTTCCAGATTGGCTGCCGTCAATGAAGCCGAGTAATCGCCCTGTTTCGCTGGCTAAATGTTCTAATTCTATACATTTAATAAAGCCTGTCGCATTTTGCGGATTATATTTACCAGATTTATTGCTTGCAATCGCCTCCAACTTCTTCTCCCCCCACTCCCCTTTAAACTCCTTAAATCTCAAATTTGGAACATTGAGGGTTTTATTTGTTGATTTTTTCATTATTTGCCCTTCTTTTTATTCCCTTTTAATAGCTTTTTTTCATCGCCCTCCAATTTGCGTTGCAGTTTTTTTACATCTTCGGCAGGTGGCAAGTTTTCAGGTATTATTCCTCGCTTGGTTAACATTTCCCGCACTGCTTGGTTATTGTCTACATGTTCCTTTTCAATTTTATTTTGTCCTTTCAGGTCTTTGTTTTGTACATTCAGTCCTGTCATTTCTGCTGCTAAATCTTTGGCTTTAATACTTATGGTGGGTAAAAAGTCGGCAACAGGTCGGCTATCGGGTATCCCCATTTTTCTTTTCAGCAGTTGTGTATTGAGCCTGAATAATGCTTGGTCGCCTTTGCTTCTAATAGCAGCAAATCCTTGTCCATCCACACCTCTTTCGTACAAAATACCTGAAAGTTGCTTTTCGGTTTGGCTCAATTTTTCACGAGCTTTTATACGCTCATCTTCTAATAGTCTTTGCTCTACTAATTCGGCTCTGCGTGTTTGCACGGCAAAATAATTTTGGGCAAAAGCAATTTCCTGCTTCCTACTATCGCCATTTTGGGCAACAATGTAGCATGCATAACGAGTTAGCAAAATATCATCAATTTCTTTTTCCGCAGTTTTAGGCATTTGTATCGTTTTCCTGACGTCAGGAAAATGATAAACAACTTCTTCTCCTGCATTTTTACAGGCATCTTTTGCCTTTTGTATTACTTTTTCAAAATTCTCCCATTTACTGTAACCAAGCAATGTTTGCAATTCTCTTGCACTCCAACATTCTACGCCTTCCAGTTCAGCGGCAGCGGCTTCAAATTGTTCAAAAAGTTGTTTAATTTCTTCTGATTTCATAATTCAGTTAATTTTCAATATTAAAACACCAGTCCTAATTCTTTAAAATACACTTCTATCTGTTGGTCTAAATCTGTCCGCTTTGTTTCTAGTTCTTTTATTTCACGCATCACAGCCTTAATGTCTATTTCTTCTTCCTCTTCAAAGGTGTCCACATAACGAGGAATATTAAGATTGTAATCGTTACTTGCAATTTCTTCTAAAGAAGCACAATGACTGTATTTGTCAATGATTGTTCTCTTTCTATAGGTTTCAATAATTTTATCAATATGCGCCTCACGTAAAACATTTTGGGTTTTCACCTTTTCAAATTCTTGGCTGGCATCTATAAATAAAATATCTTTTGGGTTTTCACGGCATTTTTTGAAAACTAAAATACACGTAGGAATGCTTGTGCCATAAAAGATATTGGCAGGTAAGCCAATTACAGCATCTAAATAGTTTTTGTTTTCAATTAAGTATTTACGTATTTGTAACTCGGCACCACCTCTAAACAAAACCCCATGAGGTAATACAATTGCCATTGTACCATTATCTGCCAAGTGGTAAATCATGTGCTGCACAAAAGCGTAATCCGCTTTGCTACCTGGTGCTAACTTACCATACTGACTAAAACGGTCATCACTTGTAAACAATGGATTAGCACTCCATTGAGCCGAAAAAGGAGGATTGGCTACAATAGCCTCAAACCGCAAATCAAGGTGCTGTGGTCTTTCCAATGTATCTTCCTGCTGAATATCAAATTGTCGGTAATGTACACCATGCAAAATCATGTTCATTCGAGCAAGATTGTAAGTAGTTCGGTTCATTTCCTGTCCGTAAAAATTATTTACTTCCTTTACTTCTCTTGCCACCCTAAGTAACAAC
This sequence comes from Bacteroidota bacterium, assembly GCA_947447995.1. GTDB lineage: Bacteria > Bacteroidota > Bacteroidia > 2-12-FULL-35-15 > 2-12-FULL-35-15 > 2-12-FULL-35-15. The sequence continues at coordinate 2,625 of CANFLQ010000194.1, forward strand.
GAACCTGAACCGCAAGTAGGGTCGTACACTGTTTTTAACTTATGTTTACCTGTAGTAACAATTTTTGCCAAAATTTTAGAAACTTCTTGAGGCGTGTAAAATTCGCCCGCTTTTTTCCCTGCACCACTTGCAAATTGACCAATTAGGTATTCGTAAGCATCACCCAAAACATCCAATTCGGTATGCTCCAATTTGAAATCAATTTTATCAAGGTGCGTTAGCACCTTTGCAATAATTGCATTTCTTGCATCGGGAGTTTTACCAAGTTTGGTGCTGTTCAAGTCCATATCTTCAAAGAGGTTATCAAAGTCCTCTTCGCTATCGGTACCCATAGTGCTTAACTGGATATTGGTAAGAATTTTTTGTAAATCTTCTAAAATAAAATTGGTTTTGCTTTCAGCCGTTACTATTTCATTTTTTATGGGTCGGCTGGTGTTCGCAGCCTTTGCGCTGCTCGGTTCGTCAAACTGGTCAACTTCTTCATTGTCGCCCATTCCACGCTTTGCCACTTCAGTAAAAAGTTCTTCAGGTTTCAGAAAATATCCCAATTTTTCCAACGCTTCATCTTTGATGGCTTCAATAAATTCGTTTGCTTTTTTTGTTTTAGCATTTATTTCACGAAACTTTATTTTGTCTTGTTTCAAAATATTATTTGCAAAAATTTCCATTTTTTCGCTTAGGTATTTATAAAAAATGAATCCCAAAAT
>CANFLQ010000195.1 GCA_947447995.1 Bacteroidota bacterium
AACAGACAGATTACAAATCCGTCTTACATGCAGAATCCGAAATTTACAAATCATTAGATCTACAATACATAGAGCCTGAATTACGTGAAGGACTAAATGAAGTTGAACTGGCAAAAGAAAATAAAATCCCTAAGCTAATTGAAGTAACTGACCTTAAAGGCATATTGCACAATCATAGCACGTATAGCGATGGGCAAAACACGCTGAAAGAAATGGCTGAGTATTGTAAAGAACTTGGTTATGAATACCTTGGTATTTGCGATCACTCTCAATCAGCATTTTATGCAAATGGATTAAAGCCTGAAAGGGTGATGGAACAACATGCTGAAATTGAAGAACTCAACAAAAAACTATTTCCATTCAAAATTTTTAAAGGAATAGAAAGTGATATTTTAAATACAGGATCATTAGATTATAGCGATGATATATTGAGAACATTTGATTTTGTTGTTGCTTCTGTACATTCTAATTTAAAAATGAATGAAGAAAAAGCAACGGAACGTTTGATCAAAGCTATTGAAAACCCATATACAAAAATACTTGGACATCCAACCGGACGCTTATTATTATCTCGTCCAGGTTATCCAATCAATCATAAAAAAGTAATTGATGCCTGTGCTGAAAATGGTGTTATTATTGAATTAAATGCTCATCCTTACCGCTTGGATATTGATTGGCGTTGGATTCCTTATTGTTTGGAAAAAGGAGTAAAAATATCAATCAACCCTGACGCACACGAGAAACAAGGCTATCACGATATGTACTATGGAACCTGCGTTGCACGAAAAGGAATGTTAACAAAAGAGATGTGTTTTAATACAATGTCGTTAGCTGAAATCACAGCCTATTTTGAGAAAAGAAAAAAATAATGTGCTGATTTTTGATGTGCTAATGTGCTAATTTTCGATGTGCTGATGTGCTAATTTACTGATATGCTAATTATGTGCGTAAATTATAAAGAACCCAAATACATTAAAATCTGAACTTTCAAACATTGAACTCTGAACTAATTATATATGGCACTTTTAAATAGTCTTGCCTCCTGGTGGATGTTGAAACGAATGCATCAGATAGAACTTTTTATGAAGTACCCTGTTGATGTTCAAAATGAATGTTTGAGAAAACTAATCTCGTCTGCACAAGATACAGAGTGGGGAAAATTGTATGATTATAAAAATATAAACACTCCTGAACAATTCAAAAAAAATGTCCCCATTCAAGATTATGAAACACTAAAACCTTTTATTGACAGGGTTCGCAAGGGAGAGCAAAATATTTTATGGAATACCGATATAAAATGGTTTGCAAAATCATCGGGTACAACCAATGATAAAAGCAAATTTATTCCGGTAAGTAAGGAGTCGTTGGATGGTTGCCATTATAACGGTGGTAGAGATATGATTTCCATTTATTGTTCGCTGTATCCCGAAACTCATTTATTTACAGGCAAAAATTTGAGTTTGGGAGGGAGTTTAGCAACAGATAACTTTGGCAGCTACACCTCGCAAAACGGAGACCTTTCGGCAATTGTAATGAATAACTTACCTATATGGGCTGAATATTTTAGATCACCGGAAATATCCATTGCATTAATGGATAAATGGGATGAAAAGCTGGAAAAACTTGCCAAGGCAACCATTAACGACCATGTGGTAAGTTTGGCCGGCGTACCATCATGGATGCTGCTTGTAATGAAGCGCATTTTAGAGATTACAGGAAAGAAAAACATTTCGGAAGTTTGGCCCGATTTGGAAGTATACTTCCATGGCGGCGTAAATTTTTTACCCTACAAGGAACAATTTCAAACTATTTTTAACAATCCAGAGATGCATTATTTGGAGTTATATAGCGCTTCGGAAGGCTTTTTTGGAATACAAGATCAACGCAACTCATCCGAATTATTATTGATGTTGGATTATGGAATTTACTATGAATTTATTCCGATTAACGAAGTAGGAACAACAAATCCAAAAGTATTATCATTGGATGAAGTATTGCTACACACCAATTATGCAATGGTTATTTCTACCAATGCAGGATTATGGCGATACACAATTGGTGATACTGTAAAATTTACATCGGTATACCCATTTCGTTTTCAAATTACCGGACGAACAAAACATTTTATCAACGCTTTTGGCGAAGAAGTGGTAGTAGAAAACGCAGACAAAGCATTGGCAATAGCCTGCGAAAAATCAGGCGCACAAATAAAAGAATATACTGCAGCACCTGTTTACATTAAAGACAATGAAAGTGGAACCCATGAGTGGTTTATTGAATTTGAAAAACATCCAAACAATTTAGAATATTTTACAGAAATGCTTGACAATGCTTTAAAATCAATCAATTCAGACTATGAAGCTAAACGGTATCAAAATTTAATGTTAAAAGCTCCAATAATTAAATCGCTACCAAAAAATACTTTTTACAAATGGTTGGAATCAAAAAATAAATTGGGTGGACAAAATAAAATACCGCGATTAAATAACGATAGAACATATCTAGAAGAAATTAAGACTTTATTAAAAAAACTGGAAGAATAAAAATAATTACATTTATAATTTAATAGCAACTTACTAAATTTTTGATGTGAAAGTTATTTTCACACATTTTATATTTTTAATATTTTATACCATGGGAAAACCAGCCGCCAGAATAACAGATATGCACCTATGCCCAATGGTAACACCGGGCGTGCCGCCAGTACCTCATGTTGGGGGACCAATTACTGGGCCAGGTTGCCCAACAGTTTTAATTGGTGGTATACCCGCAGCCGTGATGGGAGATATGTGTGTATGCGTTGGTCCGCCAGATACAATAGTTTTAGGAAGTACAGGTGTATTTATAGGCGGCAAACCGGCAGCACGTATGGGCGATACAACAGCACATGGCGGAACAATTATGTCGGGTTGCCCTACAGTGTTGATAGGAGAAACAGGAAGCCCCAGAGCTGTGGGTGGTTTAGGAGCAATGCCAATAGCAGTTTTACAAAGTATGATGCAAAGCATGCCACCAAAAGTGCAGCATAAAATAGAGCATATAATAGCAATGAAAGAAGCTGCTAAAAACGGAAGTCCTTTTGTTCACAGTCCCAGCACGTGTTCTGTTTGCGCTAAAAATGTTTAATACTCCTGAATACATCATTTTAAAATCATGATTATCACACAGCATCAAATGCATCAAATGGCTTTATTACAAACAATGGTATTTGTTCGTAAAATAATGAAGCACATTAACGATAAATTTCCGGAAGGTTGTTCGGTATTTGGCGCAACATTAAAAGAACAGGAAGATGTTATATTAAAAG
>CANFLQ010000196.1 GCA_947447995.1 Bacteroidota bacterium
GAGTTATTAACCGACGAACATAAATTAATTCGCGAAACCGCTCGTGCATGGGTGAAAAAAGAAGTGAGTCCCGTTATTGAGGAAGCTGCACAAACCGCTACTACTCCAAAAAACTGGATAAAAGGCTTGGCAGATATTGGTGCTTTCGGTCCTACCATCCCCACCAAATATGGTGGTGCAGGATTGGATCAAATTTCCTATGGTTTAATTATGCAGGAGTTGGAACGTGGCGATAGTGGCTTGCGCTCTATGGCATCGGTACAAAGCTCTTTGGTAATGTATCCAATATATACCTTCGGTTCCGAAGAACAAAAACGTAAATACCTTCCTAAATTAGCTAAGGGCGAATTTATCGGATGTTTTGGTTTAACTGAGCCCGACCACGGCTCCGACCCTAATGGTATGCTCACTAATATAAAAGATATGGGCGATTATTATCTCTTAAACGGTTCTAAAATGTGGATTTCCAATGCTCCCTTTGCAGATCTTGCTGTGGTTTGGGCAAAAGATGAAACAGGAACTATCCGCGGAATGGTTGTAGAAACAGGTGTTGAAGGATTTACAACCCCAACAATAAAAGGCAAATGGAGCTTGCGAGCAAGTATAACCGGAGAATTGGTATTTCATAATGTAAAAGTTCCAAAAGAAAATTTATTCCCTGCTGTTAAAGGATTAAAAGGACCGTTGAGCTGTTTAAATTCGGCGCGTTACGGTATTTCATGGGGCGTTATCGGCGCAGCATTGGATTGTTATGATTCCGCATTACGTTACTCCAAAGAACGCATTCAGTTTGGCAAACCTATCGCAGCATTTCAACTGACACAAAAAAAATTGGCTGAAATGATTACCGAGATTACCAAAGCTCAATTATTAACTTGGAGATTAGGCGTATTAAAAAATCAGGATCGTGCCACTCCTGCACAAATATCAATGGCTAAAAGAAACAATGCAATGATGGCATTGCAAATAGCGCGTGAAGCACGTCAAATACATGGCGGCATGGGCATCACCGGCGAATACCCCATCATGCGCCACTTAATGAACCTTGAAACAGTAATTACTTATGAAGGAACTCATGATATACATTTGTTAATTACGGGAATGGATATTACAGGAATAAGCGCATTTGAGTAAAACATTCTTAATTTACCACTAAGGCACGGAGGACACAGAGAAACACTAAGAAGAAAAGTATTTAGGGAGTCTTAATAAAACGTTAAACAGAGAATACTAAGGAAAATGATAACTCAAGAGTATGTCAATAATATTGCCTACAAAATTGTTGGTTGTGCAATTGAAGTTCATAAACATCTTGGGCCAGGTTTACTTGAATCTATTTATGAATCGTGTTTGATAGATGAAATAAAAAATAACGGATTATTCGTTGACTCACAAGTACATGTTCCGATAAAATATAAAGAAAAGAAATTAGCGGGAATACTTAAACTAGATTTACTTGTAAATGATTTGATTATAGTTGAACTCAAAGCTGTTGAAACAGTTATTCCTCTTTATAAAGCACAGTTATTATCGTATCTTAAACTTACTGAAAAACCCAAAGGGCTTTTAATAAATTTTCATTGTGAAAATATTGTTTCTCAATTAGTACCGGTTGTTACCGAAGAGTTTTCGAGATTACCTAAATTTAATCTTAATGAAAATTAGTAGAACTTTTTAACCTTAGTGTTTCTTAGTGTTCTCCGTGCCTTAGTGGTAAATCTACCTGATAATACTCGATTCCAGCTTAGGCAGCTCAATCTCATCCTGAACCAAAAAAGCCGAAGGAAAATCAACCTGAGCTTCTTTTAAAAATTTATACGCTTCCAGCTTCGTTCTGAAATCGCCCACACGTATATTAAAATTGGGCTGATCATATTTTGCATACGCCGGAACATCCGGAAATTTCTCTAAAAATTTCTTCTTTACTTCGTATGCCTGATTTTTATCGGAACCAAAATGAATTTTTACGCGATAGCCTTTAATAGGTGCTTTTGAGTTGATCTCAATGTGTTTATTCAATAACTCAGATATTTTTTGGTCCTGAATAATTTGAACCTTTCCTGTATCGTTTGCCGATTGTGAAAATGAAAAATAGGGTGTAGCTACCGCAAACAGAATTACTAATAAATGCTTCATATTTTTTATAAAAGAGAGATTTCGAAGCTGCAAAGTTAATTTTAAATGCTTTCATACCAAACAGTTCTGAACTTTATTTTAACAAGATTTCCCTAAAAACGGAGAAAAAATTTTCGATTAAACTTTAAATTTATTAGATAAAAAAATTATTTTTTTAGTCGAAACCCATCAAAGAACATTAAAAACAGCACTTTCCTTATTTAGAACGAATATAAATTAAATGATTTTTATAAAATTTATTCGTTTTTTGAGCCTGCATTTAATGTTTCTTATAATTTTGCCGCACAAATTAAACTGTTTCTCCGCGATTCGGGGATTTCTTACGAGTTAACAATTAGAAATTTATATGGATACAATTTACAATAAGCCACAAAAAAAGAACCTTCTGGCGATTATTACTTTCCTGTTTTTATCATTTTTAATTAATTTTAGCTCAGTTGCGGCGGAAGACGGAGCAAAACTTTTTAAGCAAAATTGTGCGGTTTGTCACAGTTTAGGTACAAACACATTAACAGGTCCGGGGTTGGCAGGCATTGCAACACGTACCCCCGGCGATGCTTGGTTAGCAAAATGGATTAAGAATAACAAGGCGTTAACTGCAAGCGGTGATGCGTATGCAAAAAAATTAATGACAGATAATGCCGGTAAGGACATGACTGTTTTTACCGATTTAAAAGATGAAGAAATTGCTGCATTAATTACTTTTATTAAAGCACCACCAATTGTTGGCCCTACAGGTCCTACTGGCCCTACAAATACAGGCGCTCCTACCGAAGAAAAAGGCGTTAGTCCTTTGGCCATATTATTAGGAATCATTGCATTTTTAATTATTATTATTGGTGTATTACGCGCTGTGCGCCACTCCCTTAAAAACTTACAAAACGAAAAACAAGGTTTACCTGAAGAAGAATCAAAAGGACTTTATACTGAAATAAAAAAATACCTTGGCACGCACAAACGTACCTTAGCAATACTTATATTGTTCACTGTTGGTGGTTTGATCAGCAAAGGATGGTACTCTGCTAAAGAAATCGGTATTTATGAAGGTTACCACCCAACTCAACCAATTGCTTTCTCTCACAAAATACACGCAGGTGATAACGCTATCAACTGTCAATACTGCCATTCAGGTGTTGAAAGAAGTAAAACTGCTGGAA
>CANFLQ010000197.1 GCA_947447995.1 Bacteroidota bacterium
ACACAGTATTTGAAAACCTGATATGGAAAAATAATCAACCAACTCTGAAGGGAAAAATTGATGCAGTAATTTTAAGTCTTTTGTTTCGATAACTTTTTTAACAAATGTAGCCTTTTTAAATTACTCCCCAACTTTTGTCCCTGACCCGATTTTTCTTAACATCGACCTTTTACGCTCAAGTAGAAAAAACCTTTAAAAGTACTAGGGACTCATTTACAATAAATTATCCGAATGATTTTGAATTATACACTTCGAAAAGACCTGAAATTGATTTTGCTGTAAAAGACGGATATGGTGGATCAATTGTAATTAATCGTCTAGCAGATACTGAAATCAAATATTATGACGAATTAACAGAAACAGATTATAAAGAACTAATTAAATCATCTGCTCCGAATATTAAGGTGGTTAAGTTTTATAAAACAAATATTGGTGGTCGAAAAGCTATGGTTTCTTATACTATTGTTCCAAATGGAAATAACCCTGTAAAACAAATAAACTGCACAATATATAATGGACGATATATATATACAATAACCGCAAATACTTTAGCAAAGTATTTTGACAAAGAAGAAAATATTTTTTTAAAAACTATAAATTCCATAAAATTTAATTAAAATCAAGTGGTAGTTGATAGGGAGATTGCCAATAGTATTTCATAAATAAAAACTTTAATAATTAGAAATATTTTAATAATTTACTATGTCAAAAAAAATAGATTTTAGCAGACCGAAACGATTAGACTATGCAACTGCTTTAGAACTTCTTCCGAAATATCTACATTTAAAAGAAAAGAGCTTCATAAATACGAAAACAAATAAAAAAGAAACTATCAAAGATGTTATAATTACGCCAGCTAACGATGCTAATTTTTATAATTGCATTTTAGAAGGAATTTATATGAAATCATTTGAAAAATCTATATTAGAATACAAGGACAATAAGGTGCAGATTACTTGCCTTTTAGAAGGTCTATCTCAAAAAGGTGCAATTAGAAGTATATACATTAATGATGCTTTAAAATACATAAATATTTATAAAAAAACACACATCGTAAAACATTAATAGAATTAAATATGTATTGCAAATCGTGCGGAAAACAAATTGATAATGATAGTACGTTTTGTTCCTTTTGCGGAACAAAACATAATATTTCAATTGACACACCCAAAATAAAACCAGTAGTTTCTGAAAATATAATTACAAAAGAAACACCCATTCAACAAACTGTAGAAAATGAAACAGAAACTATTATAAGTAAAGAAAAATATGATTTAACATATAATAAAGAAATAAGAGCAAGAACAGTAGGTATAATAATTTTAGTAGCTAATATTATCTTCATTATTTTTTTTAAGAACATTTACAGTGACCATAACAAAGTTGAAGCTGCAAACAAAATATTAGGGGTTTTAATGGTTACGCTTCGAATTGTCACTATGATTTGGGTTACGCGTATTGCCAAAGACCAAAACCGAAATGAAACAGGGTGGAGAGTATTAGCTTTTTTCTTTCCTGCAATAACGTTAATCATTATTGGGGGGCTAAACAAACTTAATAAAGAGAGCGTATCGCCTCCAAATAATTTTCAAAAATCTGAAAACAACAATAATCACCAAACGGAAGTAAAATTATCAAATAGCAGTATTTTTCCAGAGAACGAAAGAAAAAAAGATGGAGAAGAAATTAAAAAGGAAACTAACTCAACACAAGGAAGCGATGGGAAAGAAATGTATACAGAGAAGACAAAACAAAAAGAATTAGAAAAATTAAATATAAAAACAGAGTTAGATAGTGTAAATATAGAATTACAAAAACGGAAAGAAGAATTATTAAATTTAAAAAAGCACCAATCAATAATAGAATCAGAAATAAAAAAATTAAACGAAAATAGTATTGAATTAAGTCTGAAATACAAAAACAAATTTGAATTAAAGGATTACCCAAATTTAATTACGGAATTAAGCCATATGCGCACAATAATTTCAAATTCTAATATGTCTGCATTTTACTTAATGTTATTACAATATGTAAAAAAGTATTCAATTGAAGTTAAACTAATGAATTCCTATAAAGAACTTGCAGAATCAATAATTAGCGGAAAAATTCAAACCAAAGAATTACAGAATTTATTTAAGGAGCATAAGGATAACGATACATTTATTACCGATATGGAACATGCGGTACGACGAACACTATTCATGTAGTTTAAAACCCATTTTTAAAAAACATTATGACAACAAGAGATCTTATGCAAAAACTGGAAACAATTGAATTACAATATTCCAGTTTTTTCGGAACAACGAAATTGGACGATTATATTACTCTACAAATACTAAAAAATGGTTACTTTGATTACTTCGTTAGAAACAACGAAATTGAACAATGGAAACCTGTAATGAATGATTTGGTTCAACTTAAAAGAGAAATTATAACAGATAATGTGGTTGTAAATGACTAACTTTATTGAAAATTTATTCCTTTTTTAGTATATTTGTATAGTAACTATCATAACAAATGCGACCACGAATTTATATAGACACGTCAGTAATTGGCGGTTATTTTGATGATGAGTTCGAAGAAGAAACTAAACGGTTATTTGATCGAATAGTAAATAAAGACTTTGACGTATATTTTTCGGAGGTTAATGAAACGGAATTAAGTTTGGCTCCTCAACATATTCAAGACCTTAAAACCCTTATACCGGTTGAATGTTATAAGTATTTAGACTTGAATGATGAAGCAAAGCAATTAGCAGAAACCTATGTAGTTGAAAAAGCATTAGGGAAAGCAAGTATGAATGACGCGTACCATATTGCAATAGCATCGGTAAATCGACTCGACTGCTTGGTAAGTTGGAATTTCAAACACATTGTAAACTACGACAAAATAAAACTCTTTAACTCAATAAATTTAAAGTTAGGTTATCCACTAATCGACATCAGAACACCATTAGAATTTTTAAAATATGAAGACTAAAACCGAAAAAAAATTCGACACTGTTGCGTTCTTTAGAGCAATTAAAGAAAAATTATCTGCTAAAATGGCTGGTATGACTTTAGAGCAACAAAAAGAATTTATGCAACAAGTAAGAGACGGAAAAATTAAGTTAGCTTAATTATCTCCCTAAAGTAGCACTACCACTAACATATAAGGATTAAACGCAGCTTCGCTTTTCGCGAAGGTTCGATTTAATCCTGAGTTGAACTGATGCATCGGCAGCCCTACCAAGTATTACAAAGCTTTTAAAGTAGTATGCAATTTTAAAAAGAAGGATA
>CANFLQ010000198.1 GCA_947447995.1 Bacteroidota bacterium
AGCGATAAATTTTTGTTTACCCCAACCACACTTTGATTAAGCCCCATCGCCCACATACTTATAAAGCCTTTGGCATTGCCAATATATCCCGCTGCCAGGTTTATATCATCCACTGTAACATCGCATATAGCAGCCATTTCGGCTAATGAAGTTTTTTCAACTTCGGCTTTTAAAAGATCAAAGCCATCCGTTGATTTTTTAATAAATTGTTGATCAATCAATCCTTTTTCAATAAGTACTTTGGCAATGGCATTGTAAAGCACAATGTCCGTGCCCGGAGTAATTTGCAAATGTAAATCAGCAATAGAGCAGGATTGAGTTTTACGTGGATCAACAACAATTATTTTTACATCGGGGTTTTGCTGTTTGTGTGCTTCCAGTCGACGAAATAAAATAGGATGACACCATGCAGGATTTGCCCCAGCAATAAAAAAACAATCGGCAAGTTCAATATCGGAGTATGATACCGGAACAGAGTCTTCGCCCAAGGCTAATTTATAGCCAACAACAGCGGAACTCATACATAATCTTGAGTTGGTATCAAGGTTGTTAGTTCCTAAAAATCCTTTTACTAATTTATTGAGTATATAATATTCTTCGGTAAGAAACTGCCCCGATCCATAAAAACCAACAGCATCTGGACCATATTTTTGTATAATGGTTTTAAATACAGCAGCAGCACGATCCAATGCTGTATCCCAGGTAACACGCTGAAGCGGTTGGCTGCGGCTGGAACGCATTTGCGGGTAAAGTAATCTATCGGATTTATCGGTAACGGTATAATGCAAATTCATTCCTTTGGAGCAAAGCATTCCATAATTTACCGGACTGTCTTTATCGCCTTCTAAACTTAAATTCCCTCTACTGTCTTTGGTTACAGAAATGTTACAACCTACTCCACAATAGGAGCAAGTTGTTTTATATGTTTTTTTGTTCGATAAGGACATTTGCAATTTTTTTATTCGTTTAACCTTAACTTTTTTTGATCACTTAACAACAGTTATTATTGTTAATTAGTGGCAGGTTGATGCTGTCCTTTATTAAAAGGAATAATTGCCATAATAATACCGATAGCTACAACAGCAAAACCGATATAAGTAAAAGCTTCGCTATAGGTTATGTTTTCCGATTTGAATAAAAAGCCCATCAATAAACCTCCTACATTACCTCCAGCACCAACAATGCCGCTAACACTTCCAATCGATTTTTTATTAATGAATGGAACAATAGAATAAGTAGTTCCGTTTGCCATTTTTAAAAACATTGCAAAACCAAGCATAGCAATTATAGCAGGCCAAATTTCACGTGTTTGTGAAAAAGATACAATTCCTAATCCTTCAAAAATCAATAAGCCCGACAAAAGTAATCCCTTACCTTTTAAACCATATTTACCACCTACTGCATCGGCAACAATACCGCCAGCTGCACGAGCAAATAGATTCATTAGCCCAAATACCCCTGCTAAAATCCCCGCCCATTTTAATATATCTGTTTTGTCGGTAGAGCCAATAAATTTAGTTAAGCTGTCACCTAAATTTTCGGAAAAATAGAGCGAGGCAATATTATCAAATGTTATTTCCATTCCAAAACAAGCTCCATAAGCCAAAAATAATCCCCATGTACGTACATCCATAATGGCATCTTTAAATGAGCCTTTTTCAACCTCTGTTTTTTCGTGTTTAATATCTTCAAAATTTCCTTCTGGCGTATCCTGCGTATATTTATTATATATAAAAGCCAATATTAATAATATTACTCCGGGTACTACCATTGCCAATCTCCAAGATTGTTGGCTGGTATACCCCATCCACATAATTGCGCCAAATACCAATGGCATTACCATATTGGTAACTCCCCCACCTAAATTGCCCCAACCACCAGCAACAGCATTAGCTGTTCCAACTATATTGGGGGCAAACATTGCTGATGTATGGTATTGAGTAATTACAAACGAAGCCCCTATAATACCAATTGCCAAACGGTAAACTAAAAAACTTTCGTACGTTGTAGCTAATCCAACTGTAATAACCGGAATGGCTCCCACTAATAAAAGGATGGTATATGTTTTACGAGCCCCAATTTTATCGCAAAGCCAGCCCATTAATAAACGAGCAAAAATGGTGGCAGAGATGGAGGCTATTATAATATTACCTATTTGAGGTTTGGTTAAATGTAAGTCGTCCTTAATTACTTTCATCATAGGAGCAAGACCAAACCAAGCGAAAAAACAAAAGAAAAATGTTATCCACGTGATGTGAAATGTTCGCATTTGCGGAGTGTTAAAACTGAAGATGTTTAGTTTTTGAGCTTTCATAACTGGTTTTTCTTTAATGATTATAAATTGTACGGATAGTTTTGTATTTAAACTTCGCAACAAAGGTAAGTGTTTTTTGGTACAATATGAAAAAAGCCATCTTTTTTTATGTAGTACCCCATCTTTTTTGTTGTTTAATTAAAAAAAAGTGTAATTTTGTGAGGCAAATAATAAAAAAGTGTAAAATTTGTTCTGAAAAAATAATTTTTAAATTTATTGTCATGAAAATAATAGTAATAGGAAATGGAATGGTGGGGTATAAGTTTTGTGAAAAACTAATATCTAAAAAGGGGGATAACGCAATAGATGTAACTGTTTTTGGTGAGGAGCTCTTTCCAGCTTATGACCGTGTACATCTAAGTGAGTATTTTACTGGTAAAACCGCCGAAGATCTTTCCATGGCACCTATAAGCTGGTATGCCGATAATGGAATTAAGTTGCATCTAGGGGAGTTGGTATCCGATGTGGATTTGGAAAATAAAATTGTACACACACATAAAGGAAATGAGTTTAAATATGATAAATTGGTGTTTGCTACAGGTTCAGCACCTTTTGTGCCACCTATAGAAGGGATTAATAAAAATGGCGTTTTTGTTTACAGAACTATTGAAGATTTGGAAGCAATAACAGCATACTCTAAAAAATCGAAAACGGGAGCCGTTATAGGTGGAGGATTATTAGGGTTGGAAGCAGCCAAAGCACTACTTGACTTAAACATACAAACCGAAGTAATAGAATTTGCTCCACGTTTAATGCCCAGACAATTGGATGAAGCAGGTTCAAATACATTGCAGAAAAAAATTGAGGAGCTTAATTTAAAAGTAAACCTTAAAATGAATACTAAATATATTGGTGGGGACGAAGCGGTTACCAAAATGGTGTTTGAGGATGATCAGGAAATTGCCGTGGATATGGTGGTTGTTTCAGCGGGTATCAAACCAAGAGATGAAATTGCAAAAAA
>CANFLQ010000199.1 GCA_947447995.1 Bacteroidota bacterium
AAAAGATATCCTTCTTTTTAAAATTGCATACTACTTTAAAAGCTTTGTAATACTTGGTAGGGCTGCCGATGCATCAGTTCAACTCAGGATTAAATCGAACCTTCGCGAAAAGCGAAGCTGCGTTTAATCCTTATATGTTAGCGGTAGGTGTTCTTTTCATTTCCATGTTTCTTTGAATGGTCGAGGAGTCTTGAAGTTAAATGTGTCTTGGTCTATTACTTGTCCTGTTGAATTGTCAAATTTAAACCAAATCCCTTCTTTCTGTCCGTCTTTGTAGTTTCCTTTATATTCAATATTTCCATTATAGTCGTAATAAATTCCTTCACCATTAAATGTCGAATTGGAAATGATTGTCTGAAATTTTAATTTTCCATTTTCATGGTAGTCTTTCCGGAAATTATTTTCGTTAGGATTAATTGGATTATACGTTTCAGATTGAACTTGTCCATTGTCATAATAGCTTATGTTTTTTATTGATTTTCCATTTTTGAAAATTTCAAAAAACGTAATTTGTCCGTTTTCAAGATATGTAATTGACGTGTCTATCAGTTGTCCGTTTTTATATTTTGAATAAAATTTTAATTGTCCGTTTGCATACCAATGTCTGCTAATACCTTCAATGGTTCCGTCTTTAATAACAAATTCACTTTCTCGCTTACCATTTGAATAAAATTCTTGATGTAATCCATCGTCTGGTATTGGTCCACCGATTCCTCTTAATATTAAGAATAGAAGTCCAATTGTCAAGATTGTCAATGAAACAATTTCGGTTACCCAAAAACTTGTTTTTTTTAAAGGATTCGATTTTCTGTCAACGAGTTTGAAAACGACAAAAATTGTCAAGATAAGTCCTAAATAAATATATAAAAGTGTCAATTCCATTGTGTCTTTTTTACACTTACCGCTAACGGTTGGCGGCTTAAAGAAAGTGCGGAATAAATAATTCCAAAACTGTCTTACCGCACTAAAGATATAAAATGTTCCGAAGTGAATGGCAAGCGCCAAAATTTTCTGCCGCTGAAAAAATGCGCTTGCAACTTGCACGAACTCCGCATTTTTTTTAGCCGCTGTTAGGGGCTGGCATTCTTAATATTCTTTATACAAACTATTGTCTAAATGTCAAAATTGTCGTTTAAGGTTTTATTTTGTATTGATAACAATTGTCCCTGCGATATAGTCGTGAATTGCTCTTCTCTTTTTATTAGTTAATAAAACAACATATTCTCCTATAATTGCAATGAAAATGAAAGCGAGTAACGAATAGAAGTAAGGACTTTCAGTCAGTATAAATGCTCCTCTGTTTTTGTAATTAATTGCGAAGAATTCTTTGTCTGTTATGTTTTGCACAGACATTAACATTAAAACAAAAGTCAAAATATTTGTAGTTAGGGGAATTGTACTTCTAAGAAATGATTCCTTCCAATCAACTTTTTCTCCGTTAGTTTTAAGTATTTTAATTTTAACTATTAATTTACCTAATGTCCCACCATATTTTTTTACAAAATAAATGTCGTAAATCACTAAAAGAATAATATTGATTAATATTCCCCAGCAGAAACTAAACTTGTTGTAACCGTCTATATACTTTATTGTATATGTAAATGGTAAGCAAATTATGTAGTCAATTATACCAGCTATCAGTCTGATCCAAAAACCTGCATAAATTAAATTATCATTTTCAGAGTCTGTTGTAAAAGTCATTTATTTCAAATTTCGAGTTTAGTCTAGGGCGTCGTTATGCTTGCCCCTAACGGTTGGCAGCTAAAGAAAGTGCGGAATTAAAAGCACTTCACTGTCTTACCGCACTAAAGATATAAAATGTTCCGAAGTGAATGGCAAGCGCCAACACTTTCTGCCGCTGAAAAAATGCGCTTGCAACTTGCAGGAACTCCGCATTTTTCTTTAGGTGCTGTTATGTGCAGTTTATTTTTTTTCCAAGTACTTTTTGATTAGTGTCCAGTTGTCTATGTAGGTTTTAAAGTTAGGCACTTTCTTAATTTGCACTTTCTTCCAGCCCACGTCCTTCCTTGCTTTTTTTATAATGTCTACCGGAAATACATAAAAGGTTGGTGCTTGTATTCCATTGTCTTTAATATTGTTTTTTTTTCCGAAGCGATAGCCCCGATTCAATGCAACGTGGACAACAAAGTCACAATCCAAACTTTTTAACGGGAAACTTGTATCATAGTCGGTTGCCCATCTGCTTTTAACTTGAATTCTTGCTACCTTTTTTGTTTTAGTGTTGACAGCTGTTAGGTCGTAACCTGGAAAGTTAATGTATGCCTTATAAGCAGAGACCCCTTCAATCAGAAGATGTCCCAATACAAGAAATTCAGCACCTTCTGATTCAAGTTTGGTGTCTTGCTTTTTTTTCTTTACAGGTTGTTCTTCTTCCATTTTTATTTTTCAATAAGGGTTTGCAGATGTTTATAAATAAGTGTCTGAAATGTTTTTTCCATCGGGGCAATTGTGCCATACATTTCTTCTTTCTTTTTGTAAAATTCTAAAATTATCTCTTTTCTTTTGTCAAGCAGTGGCGAATAAAATTCAATTTGTTTTTCAATGGGAGTTGTCGCTTTCATATGGGATATTTCAAAAAAGACATAATCTACCTTTCCGCTGTACGTTTCAAAAAGATGTTGCATAGCCAATGTTTCTTTTCTTAATTTTCTAATCAACTTACTGATTTCGTCATTATTGACGAAGAGTTCCATTCTGCCTTCTGCAAGGTTGTATTGAAATTTTGCATCATTTAATTTTTCTTCAATCTCTTTTAGTTTTGATTTATTTTCTTCATTTATTCCTCCAAAATAAGTGTCAACTATTGCACTAAGCCAATAGTTGTATTTGTCGTAACAGTTAACAAGAGAAATTCTCTCTTCGGTCTTTAAACTTAATTTCGTTTGAGTTGAATAGAGTATTTCGTTTTTTATCATTTCAACCTTTTCTGTTATTTCTTCTATATCTTCAGTTGTCGCCAGATTCTTTCCTTTTTCCTGAAAGTAAGATTTAAAAAAAGCTAAATAAAGTCCGATAATTGTTATCAGAATTTCAAGTACGATTTGAATGTTCATTGTTGTCATTTCTAAATTTTAGATTGCACGTTCTAAATTGCACATAACGGTTGGGCGCTAAAAGAAGTGCGGAATAAATAACCACTTACTTTCTTAACCGATTAAATATATAAATTATTCCTCACTTGCCTGCAAACGCAACGATATTTTCTTCCGCTGAAAAATTGCGTTTGCAACTTGCACATGCTCCGCA
>CANFLQ010000200.1 GCA_947447995.1 Bacteroidota bacterium
GTAAAAACGGAAGATCATGTTTTTTCTCTGATAGTGAGTAAGCTTAAATACAAGTATGATATTCCATTGATCCCCGCTCTTAAAAAAATAATTGCTACTACTGAGGATGAAAGATTGAGAGTTGAAAATTTTTTAATTTCTGTTGCAAATAATCGTTACAACCTAATTGAAATGAAACAACTTTAATTATGGGAAAAGAATTAGGCTCACCAATTACAGGGTGTCCGGAATCTCCATTGGAGCAAAAAGAAAAAGAAAAACAACCTGTTAAATTACGGGTTAGTGTGTTTTTTGATGGAACAGGTAATAATAAATACAATACGGATGAACGCTTGGCGCATTCCCGAAAATACCGTTTTACTCCAGGGGTATTTAGTGGAAGTTATGAAAATGATTATTCCAATGTTGCCAGATTAAACGAGTGTTTGAGTGACGAAAATTCAGAGTTTGATTTTAATGAAAAAATTTATATTGAGGGAATAGGAACCAGAACGAAAGGTTATGATAGTATATTGGGATCTGCGCTTGGAACAGGTTCTACTGGTATTATCAATAGAAACGGTAAATTGGGTAATGGAAAAGTAAAGGCAGGTTTGAAAAAACTTTTTGAAGATGTTGATGGTAAAGTAAATAAGATTTCTCAAAATATTACTTTGTTAAGGATAGATGTTTTTGGTTTCAGCAGGGGAGCAGCAGCAGCTCGCACCTTTATTCATTTTGCGATGATTGATGCTGAGCATAAAATTAAAACAAAATTACAAAGCGAAGGTTTTTCAGTTTCACAGGTAGAAGTGTATTTTTCAGGATTGTTTGATACGGTTGCCTCTTTTGGATTTAACCATAAGGATGATACAGGTGAACTTCATTTAGATGCCATATCAAACAGTGTAAATGTGTTACATTTGGTTGCTAAAAACGAATGCAGAAAAAATTTCCCTTTAACCAATATAAAAAGCAAAGGCTCAAAAGAGATTTTTTTACCCGGCGTACATTCTGATGTGGGTGGTTGTTATACCGATTACATGGAGGAAGAAAATTTGGTACTAATGGAATTAACAAATCCTGAAATATACACGGCGGGTAAAAGTGTTAGTACTTTACAAATTTATGAATTGAAGCAAGCCAATGAAAGGAAATTAAAAGCAGAGAAAAAAAGGCTTGTAAATGAAGGTTGGTATCATGAATTAGAGCTAGATATATCCAATGATTTCCAACTGCTTGCGAATCGTAAAAATATAAGGAATACCTACAGTTTACTTCCATTTGCTATAATGAAAAAATATGCAAAGGATAACGGATTAAAATTTCTTATTAAAATTGAAATTAAATATGGGATTTCGAATACTGAAAAAGAATTGAATCAATTAATGTCCTTGATTACATTGAGTGGTGAGGGTAAATATGAACCACAACAAGAATTAATGAAAAAGATAAGACATGATTATTTTCACTCTTCTTCACACTACAACAGTGTAGGCATGACACCCAATTATAAAAATGACGATAAATCACTAAAAGAAAGAGAGGTATACGATGGCTAAGATCTTATTATTATTAACATTTTCCTTTTTTAATTATACCTGCAAAATTTCAAAAAATATTACTATGAAAAAATACGAATGGTCATCGACAGAAAATGCTCCTAAAAAATACCCTATGGAAATAGTAAAAGGAAATTATGTTCTTGAAAATGATGAAATTTTGGGTATTGCAAAAGGAAATTTTTTGCGAAACGGTTGGGGTACACTAGGTCCTCTATCAGTTACAGGTGATCAATACAAAGCCTTGCCCAAACAATTAAGTTTAACCTGGTTTTCGTTTACTGAAAATAAGTTTTTTTCGGGAACAGCAGATCTTCCAATAGATAAGATAAACAGGATGTTTAAAGAAGAATATATAAGTGCAAGTAATGATAAACAAGTTTCTTTTGAATATATAATTATTGGGTTGGCTCCAAATGGTAAAGTAGCAGTTTGGGCGTATGGCTCAAAAATCACCAAAGAAATTTGTGTGCTGAGTTTTAAAGAAGATAAAAATATAAAATGGGAAGAATTTATTTCTAACCCAGATTATCCAATGAAACGCTATTCACGAGCTATGTTAGAAGATGTTTTCAAAGAAAAAGATTTTGTAGAATTAGAGAAAAATGGAGTAGACACTTTACTTTATGTTGAAAAATACAGACAACATTTTTTGTGGAAACCCAAAGTAGTTGGAAACATAAAACCATTAAATGGTTTGTATTATTATTACAATGGGGAAAGTGAATATAATTTGTTTAATTCGGAAACAGAAATGGAACGACCAGTTCCTAAAAGTGCTTTATTGCTTTGGAGAGCAACCAACAATAAGGAGTTTGCTTCTGAAATTATTTTTGATGAGGAAGAAGTATTTTCATCTTTTCAGAAATTTTCAGGAGAACATAAAAGTGGAAAAATTTTATTGGAAATTGAAATGAGTAACCTTACACATGAAACAAAAGCTTTTTTGCGCAATGATACTTACATTTATGAGTTTAAAAAATGCAAGATAAATGTGTATAAGCAGTAGAAAAATACTGTTAAACAGAGCTTTTCGTTACTCTTGTATTACCTGTCAATTTTAGTTTTACTTTTGTGCACTTATTTTTTACATGTATTAAAATCATACCAATGAAAATTATATCAAGAGGAATATTTCCTCTTCTGTTTATCTGTATGTTTATTTTTTCTGAAAATAAAAGTGTTGCGCAAATAACAATAAAATCAGATCAAAGCGAAACAATATGCGCTGGAACTTTGGTTACTTATACAGCAACCACAACAAGTTGTACAAGCGATATAAAACAATATGTTTGGAAGATTACTGATGCTTCAAACACTGTAACTTCTATTACCCGCACTACAACAAAAGATACGTCCATATTTATTACAAAAGCAATAACCAATGGTGCTAAAATTTCAGCAACCGTGTATTGGAATAATGCTTGTAGTGCAGTAAGCGGGTCATTATCTGCAATAGTAAGTACAGGTAATTATTCTGTTATTTCATTTAAACCAACTTTAACAGGTTCAATAGCCGGGAAAAGCACTTCTGTTTGTGAAGGAACAAGTAATTCCTATAGCGTAACACCTGTAAGCAATGCAACGTCGTACACTTGGGGATTACCAAATGGTTGGACGGGTACCTCTGCAGTTGATTCCATTTCAGCAAAAGCTTCAGCAAATAGTGGAACTATAACCGTTACAGCCAACAATGCATGTGGAAGCAGTAATAAA
>CANFLQ010000201.1 GCA_947447995.1 Bacteroidota bacterium
TCGCATTATGAAATTTTACAAATATTAAGCATTACCCTTTTAAATAAAACACAGCTAAATCAACTGTTTGAAGACGCTTTACTACAAGATTTCAAAGAACAAAACTGTAATCAATTGAAAATGTTCTAATTATATTAGGACGCTAATGTACCATTTTAAATGGTCAATAGGTTTGAGTTTACCCAGTTTACCAACAGAGTCAATCACCAGGTCGCTTACGACAGGTCTGTTAAATGTAAAAAATTCAGGGTCAAATTTGTCTATCGTATTACCACTTCTGTATGTGAATGAAATGGCGTATTCTTTTCCAGCAACTAGGGGAGAGTCCAGCTTAAAACAAATATATTCAGGATTTATTTTTTTTCTCATCCATAATATTCCCCCATCTGCTAAACCGATAAATAATAACCTCGCATGAATCGGACTTTGTTCTAATTCTAGAATAGGAAGTAAACCATTACTAGGCTCATTTTTTTTGACACAACCCACTTATCTCCATTCCATTCAGCTATTCCAGCACTTCGAAATACCAACTTGTCAGAACTTTCTATATTATCAAATTTTATAGAATCGGCTGTTTCAAATAACTCTATTGACTGAAAGCATGAATCTATTATCCTTTGCGCGAATAGAGTATTTACGGCTCCTAAAAGCATTATACTAATAAACAATGACTTAACTTTTATAATACCCCGATAAGCGTAGCATCTAAACATAATTAAATTACGAAGCCTTACAAAGTACTTTACTTTTGTATCATAATTTTTATGTTTTATAACTGCTTCCATTAAACTATTCCTTCTTCTTTTTTATTTTGAAACCTATTTTTGGTCTTGGTTGGGGCTTCTTTTCAAGTAGTTCATCTAAATACTTAAATACAACTTCTATATTTTTGGTATTGTTCTCAGTTTTCTTTTTTATTTCTTCTATTGCCAATCGTAGCTCTGTATTATCCATAAGCATTTGACGGATACGGGTAAATATGCGAATGATTTGAATATTTACTGATATGGCTTGGGGGCTGTTTAATACACTTGACAGCATTGCTACTCCTTGTTCTGTAAAACAAAATGGAGCATAACGTAAACCCATCTTATCCGAAATGGAGGTCGCAAATTGCGTCCTCCATTTTTCAAATTCTTCTTTGGTCATTTCAAACATAAAATCCTCTGGAAAACGTTCTATATTACGCTTTACGGCTTCTTTTAATCGTTTTGTTTCAACTCCATAAAGAATTGCTAAATCTCTGTCTATCATTACTTTTTGCCCGTTTATATAATAAATTTGATTCATTATTATTTCATCTGGGACTGTCAATGATGTTTCTTTTTTAGCCATTTTTATTTTTATTAATTTATCTTGAGGTGCCAAATTGCGCCCTCCAAAATTATAATCTTTTTGTTCCTGAAAATCTAATATTTATTCTGATTTCTACTTTCAAAACATTACTTCAAGGAATGATATATATTTATCAATATCCTTTGTCCGTTTATATTCTGTCTTCTATAATTGTTTAGTGGTGTAGGGATTATATATGTTAAAACCCTCGTTTTCTTGGCAGGGCATCGGAAAGTACTTACATTTTTAGGATTATGGCTTATTAAGGAAAAGGGATAATCTCCCAACCTTCCTTTTTTTATCTCGTACAAGTCCGTATATTTAGTATTCTTAAAATAATTGTATGGCAACACCATTTCGTATATTATCCATTGATGGGGGAGGAATGCGCGGTATCTTGTCGGGACAATTGTTGGTGGCATTGGAAAAAAAATTGCAACAAAAAACCGGTAATTCAATGGCTCGTATTGCTGATTATTTTGATATGATTGCTGGAAATAGTACCGGCGGTATTTTGGCGTGTTTGTATTTATGTCCGGATGATAATAATAACTTACGCCCTATGTTTTCAGCCGAAGAAGCAGTTAATTTATACTTAAAATACGGTCAGGATATTTTTAAAGATGAAATCCGTCAAAAAATAATATCGCAAGGAGGCTTTACCAATGATAAATATCCTGTAGATACTTTAGAAGCGTTATTGAAAAAATATTTTAAGGATAAAAAATTGAGTGGATTATTGCGTCCTTGTATTATTCCGGCTTACAATATTACCAAGCGCAGCACTCATTTTTTTACACAGCAGGATGCTATACAAGATCAGGAATTTGATTTTTTTATTCGTGATGTTGCGCGTGCAACATCGGCAGCTCCAACGTATTTTGAGCCGGCTTTGGTATCTTCTTTTGCTGGACAAAGTTACCCTTTGGTAGATGGTGGTGTATTTGCAAATAACCCTGCCTTGTGTGCTTTTGCGGAGGCGCGTCAATTTTTTAAAAATAGGAATGCTGTTCATAATCCAAAAGCAAGTGATATGTTTATTGTTTCTATAGGAACAGGTTCAGAAAAGCGCAGTTTAAATTACGATGTAGCAAAAGGTTGGGGAGCAATGGGATGGATATTTCCAGTATTGGATATTGTACTTTCAGGTGCTGTAGATACGGTAGATTTTCAGTTACAACAAATTTTTGAATCGGCTGATGCAGCTCAAAATTATATACGAATTAATCCCGAATTGGGCGAAGCAAAACCCGAAATGGACAATGCTTCCTCGCATAATTTAGATGCTTTAAAAGCTGCTGGGCAAGCAAGTGCAAATGAGAATAACGAGATTCTTGAAAATATAGCTAATCGTTTAATAAACGGTTGAACCGCAGTTAAGGCTATTCTATAAAATAAATATCCCGGCAAGTATCATAATGATAATTACAATGAGATATTGCCATACGTCGGGGAAATAGGTTTTGATTACTTTCCAAACATTATTTAAAATTTCCATCTGTTAAATTAATTGAAGTGAGTTTTAATTATGTTTAAAAATTCAGGAAAAAATGTACTGTTGCCAGCCACAATTTCTTTGCCGAAAATATAATTGTCGCCCCCGTTAAAATCAGTTGTTTTACCACCGGCTTGCTGCACAATAAATGCCCCTGCTGCTACGTCCCAGGGTTGTAGGCAATATTCATAAAAGCCGTCAAATCGCCCGCAGGCAACATATGCAAGGTCAGTTGCTGCCGAACCTAATCGGCGCAAGCCATGTGTGTTTTTCATAAAATATTTGAATACTTCCATGTATTGATCCAGCTTGCTATAATCATAATAAGGAAAGCCTGTAGCTAATAAGGAATCGGCTAGTGTTGGAACTTTAGA
>CANFLQ010000202.1 GCA_947447995.1 Bacteroidota bacterium
GCAATTTCAACAGAACCGCTTATTTCGTGAATTTCGGCGTTGACTTTATTTTTCTTCAAAAATTTGGATACAATTACCGGATAACTTGTTGCAATGCGTTTGCCTTGTAAATCCTGAACACTTTTGTATTTGCCATTTTTAGGAATAGCAATGGATAAACGGCATTTGCTGAATCCTAAACGATCTACAATTTTTATGTCTTTATTTTTTTCAAGCAAAACATTTTCTCCAACAATTCCGATGTCTGCGATCCCATCTTCAACATATTGAGGAATATCGTCATCACGCAAAAAGAATACTTCTAAGGGGAAATTACTAGCTTCTGCTTTCAATTGATTTAGAGAGTTGCTAATTTCTATACCTGATTCTTTCAGGATTTTCATTGAATCTTCATTTAGTCTACCCGACTTTTGGATCGCTATTCTTAATTTTTTTTCCATTGTTTTCTTTTATTACCTCACCCCCAGCCCCTCTCCATTTGGAGAGGGGGGAAGGAGCAATTATGTTAAACGAAAAAAGGTTTACCTTTTGAAGTAAACCTTTTGATATATTTTGTGTTGTTTTTATTAATTTGATGTACACAATACAATCACAGCTTACCTTTTGAGCAAGTAGGATGATGATGAGTATGTGTTACGTTTTTCATTCGGTGACAAATGTAAAGATTATTTTTTAGAAGATTCAAATTTATTTTAAAAATTTACCACGGAGGCATAGAGAAAAAGGAGTTTCATGGAGATTGGTTTAGGTAAACTTAAGAAACATAAATATTTTTTCTCTGTGTTTCTCTGTGTTCTTCGTGCCTCCGTAGTAATATCTCTATTTCAATTTCTCCAGTTTTGCCTCCAATTCACCCCAAGTTTGCATTTCAGCATCCAGCAGCTTTTTATTTTGTTCGTATTTTGTAAAAACAGCTTTATCGTTCATTACCGTTTGGTATTGCGTCGAATCAGATAGCTGGTCATCAATTGCTTTGATCTCTTTTTCCAATCGTTCAATTTCTTTTTCCGATTTTGATATTTGACTTTTTACCTGTTTTATTTCTTTCTCAAGCTCTGAGTTTGCATCTGTCGCTTTAGGCTTTTCTTCTTTTACTTCCGCTTTAGGCTTTACAAATGGCGTTTTGGTATTCATTTCGTTTAAACGAGCCATCTTTAATTTTTGCATGAATTCCGTAATGCCACCAAGATGTTCAACAACTTTACCATTTTTGAATTCAAACATTTTTTCGGTAAGGTCGGTTAAAAAATCCCTATCGTGGGAAACAATGATGGCGGTACCTTCATAAGCCAGTAAAGCACGTTTTAACACATCTTTACTGCGTATGTCCAAGTGATTGGTAGGCTCATCCAAAATCAACAAATTATAGGGCTCAAGCAATAATTTACACAATGCCAAGCGGCCGCGTTCACCACCACTCAGTACTCTTACTTTTTTATCAATATCATCGCCACCAAATAAAAAAGAGCCCAATAATGATCGTACATTTTTACGTACTTCGCCAACAGCAAGCTCATCAATCGTCTCAAAAACTGTTTTGTTTTGATCCAGTTTTTCCGCCTGATCTTGTGCAAAATATCCAATCTTAACATTGTGTCCTAAAATTATGTTTCCTTCGTAATCGGTTTGTTTAGCAATCATTTTCATGATAGTACTTTTACCTTCACCATTACGTCCTACAAGGGCAATTTTTTCACCTTTTGCCAAAATAAAATTAACATCCTTAAAAATACGTTTGGTGCCGTATACTTTACCTGCATGTTCAATTGTCAAAACAATTCTGCCGCATGCAGCCGGAGGAGGAAATTTAAAGTTCATGGCAGCAGTATCACTGTCATCAACTTCCACAATATCCATTCTGTCGAGTTTTTTTATCAACGACTGAGCAAAAGCCGCTTTACTTGCTTTTGCGCGGTATTTATCAATAAGCGCTTCTGTTTGATCAATTACTTTTTGTTGATTTTTTGCAGCATTTTCCTGTTGTTCTTTACGTTCCTGACGAAGTATCAAGTAGCGGGAATAATTGGTTTTGTAATCGTAAATTTTTTGATTGGATATTTCAATGGTACGTGAAGTAACATTGTCCAAAAATTGTTTATCGTGGCTAATCAACATCACTGAACCGGCAAACTGGTCAAGCGTTTCCTCAAACCATTGTATGGATTCAATATCCAAGTGATTGGTAGGCTCATCCAGTAAAAGAATATCGGGTTTTTGTAACAGGATTTTCCCTAACTCGATACGCATACGCCATCCACCACTAAATTCAGATGTTTGACGACTAAAATCGGTACGTTCAAAACCAAGACCTTTTAATATTTTTTCAATTTCTTCTTCACGGTTTCCTGCGCCAATATAATCCAAACGGGTGTTTAGGTCTGTTAATTCGGTGATTAAGTCCATGTACGCATCACTTTCATAATCGGTACGGGTAGCCAACTCATGATTGATAATTTCCAATCGTTTTTCTAGGCGTTGAATTTCCTCAAAAGCGGTAGCCGTTTCCTCATACACAGTGCGTCCGTGTTGATGGATCATATCCTGAGGTAAATACCCTATTTTGTAATCGTTGGGTTTTGATATTTCACCTTTTGTGGGATTTTGTTGACCCGACAAAAGTTTAAGCATGGTAGATTTTCCTGCACCATTTTTTCCAGCCAAGCCTATTCTATCCTTTGGGTTCACCAAAAAGCTTACATTATCAAAAAGGTCGTATCCTCCAAAAGATACTGTTACTGAATTAACTGAGATCATTTTTCTAAAATTAAGTTTGCAAAAGTAAGCATTTTTTAGCCTCAAATCACCTTATGGTAATTGATAATTCAGGTTTTTAATTGTATAATGATACCTTTATGTTAGGGTAATTAATAATTGAAATAAACTTTTTTGTTGTTTATCTTTACAGTAAAATCAAACAGGATATGTCGTTTAAAGAAACACCATTTTATAGCATTGTTAAAGCTAAATGTCCGCGTTGTCACGAAGGTGATTTTTTTGAAACAAGTAATCCGTACAACTTAAAAAAGTTTGATAAGATGTATAAAAAATGTCCGGTTTGCGGAGAGGATTATGAACGCGAAACCGGTTTTTATTACGGTGCTATGTATGTTAGTTATGGTTTAACCGTTGGTTTTGGAATTGCTGTTTATGTTGTGATGGTTGCCTTAA
>CANFLQ010000203.1 GCA_947447995.1 Bacteroidota bacterium
GTTTGGATTTACTTGCACCAAACTGTCTTAAACCACAAACCTAAATTAAATGTACTAAACTTTATGGCAAATGTTTAGAAATAAATTTATACCGATTTAACAAACATTTGCAGCTTGCACGAACTCCAAATCTCGATTAGCGCCTGTTAGGCGTATGTGCTTACTTACTGTCGCACAATGTCAAACTTAAATAAAGTTGTCAGGTTATTCTTATGGTCGTTAGGTGCTTTTTGTCTATATATTGTAATTGAAGTCTTGTTGTTGAGAGCTTTACCTAATAGTCCAAATTTTATCATGCCTCGAATAGAACCAACTGGATTGTCAGAGTTGTCCATTAGCATTATCCATTTCCCATCTATAAAATTTTTCGATGTAATTAAGCTGTCTTTATTGTTTAATTGAAATATTAAATTATTTGAAGAACTATCTAAAATTCTGAAAGTTTCATTTTTGTCTTTGTCTAAAGTTAATTTCCAAGCCTTTTCTTCCCAAGTAGATTGTATAGGAAAAGTATAGTTGCTGTCAAAGGATTGAATGCTATCAATTCTATACTCTTCAACAAATACATTTTTTTCTTTTGCTTCTTGAATGTTAAGTGAAACTTGTATTGCCTCCTTAAAGTCAATATTGCAGGATGCTAAACAATTTAACAACAGCAGTAAAAATAAATTTTTTGATATTTTAGTCATTTAACTTTTCTTTTTTGTGGTTGTTGGTGTCGCAGGCAAAGCAGGGGTGCCTGTTGTCGCAGGAGGAGTTGTTCCTGTCGTTGCTGTAGGAAATGTTGGGATAGTTGTCGCTTGATTATTATTTACTATTTGATTAAATCGTTGAGAGGGTTGTGGACTTAGAGTTTTTATTGGGTCTCCACTTGACCAAGGGTTATCATCTATGCTAACTCCTACAGTTTTATAACCAGGGTCAAATCCTGCGGCTTTCAATCCGTCTGAAACTGCATCTGCACAATTGCTAAACCCGACATTATACCAAGTTTTTGCAGCTTCTGTTGTTGTTGTCAATGCCGTTTTATCTTGTGCTACTGTTGCCGTAAGGCGAACATTTTGAGTGTAATTACCCAAATTCGCATCGGATTCTTGAGCTTTCTTAAACGCATCTAAACTGGTATAGACACCGATAAGTGGTTTTAATGCAGGACCTCCTGTAACTTCATTTGAATACCAAGATGATTTGTCCCGTCCTTCTTTTGAAACAAATGTCCAACCTGTTTTGTCATTGCCAATCAAAGCAGCCATATGTCCGTATCCAGATGCTCCGTTAGGATTATTTAATACAATTATATCCCTTCCGTCTGGGTCAATGTTATTAATTGGGTTTCCGCCTACAAAGTTGTAAGGAGAATGTTGAGGATATTTTTTTGCTAACGGGTCAACAGATAACCATTTATAATCAGTTGGAGCTAATGCTAATACTTCAAGAACACTATCGTTTTTTGAGTAGTAGGTTAGTGTATGATTTTCTTTATCAAACAATAAATAATTAGAAATATTTGTAGAGTCTGAATTAGCTACTCTAAATTTTACTTCGGGTAACTTTAACATTTCCTTCTTTTTATTACTTGGTGCAAAATCGTCATAAGGCGTTTGTGCAATGACGATATTATTAGTTGTGGCGATAGCCACAACTAATAAAAATGTTTTGATTGCTGATTTCATTTTGTTTGAATTATGAGTTATAATTTTATTGCTTTTTTGCTTGTGTTGATTCGTTTTTGATTTGCATTACTTTTTCTCGATATTGTTCAGGTGTTAATGAACTATATCCAATTTTAGCAATGTAATCTTTAGTTGCTTTAAATTCTTTTTCAAGTTTTACAAGTTCTGAATAAGGTTTTATTTTGCTATAATCTTTTAGCCCATTCTTTTCCATTGCTTTGTCAAGTTTATATTTTTGGTCGTCTGCTTTTGAAAGCTGTAATAAACTGTTAGGATAAAATTTAAGGCCCGTTGTATATGCTTTGCGGACAAAATCGTCATAGTAAATGCCTGTTTTTTTGTCGTAATAAACTAAAAGGTCGTTAAGGCAAAGTGCAACGCTTTCTTTATCTGATAAGGATTTCATATAAAGTCCGCTTTCCATTCCCGCGTCTGAAACATTGAAACTTTCCATAATAAAACTTGTTCTTGAAAATGTTCCGCTCGTTAGTTCTAAATTCCACCATTGTTGATTTTCGTCTTTGTGTTTGATATAAACGTGCATTGGTGCCGTTGCAATAAATGCTTCAACATTTACTTCGTCCGCAAGAATTTTATAAAGAAAAGGTAATGAATGGCAGTTCCCCTTTTTTGTTTTCAGCAATGAAGAAACCATAAAACTTTCATAGTCTTTGTCCCCCATAAAATTTTCAAGGTCGTATGTATAAGGATGAAAATTGTTTTCGGCAATGCTGTCTGTCATATATGTGAATATTGCCCAATTACCAGCTGTTTTGAAGCGTTGCAAATTTTTAGCAATAATCATTTGATTGATTTTAATTTTCGCTTGGTCAATGTCGTAGCAAAACTCTGTCCAGTTGAGTTTTCCGCCATAGTAGGCGTTTTCTGTCAAGAATACTGCACGTTTAAAACTCAATGGTTTTTGTCCATTTAACATTTCCGTTATTTCGTCAATCGCTATTTGATACGGGTGGTTTGTTTCGGCAGTGGCAGATTCTTTTACGGTAGTGTCCGCTGGTTCAACAATTAAACTTTGTTCGGTCGGTGGTGTCCCCGTTATTTGAACTGTTTTTTTTATTTTTACTTCTTTATTTGTTCCGATGTAAAATGCTGTCGCCCCGAAAACTGTTGTAAAGGTAGTGGCAGTTAAGATTAAAAATAATTTTTTCATTGTCTTCAAATTTCCGTTGGTAAATATACGTCTTTTTAGCATTACGCCTAACGGTTGGCAGCCTTGCGATGTGCTGGTTTAGAAAGCACTTCACTGTCTGCTACCACAAATATATATTAAATGCTCAACAGGTTATGGCAAGCGCCAACAAAAAGTTTACACCGATGAAAAATTGCGCTTGCAACTTGCACGAACCCCAGCATATTGTAAGGGTGCTGTTGAACTAAACCTTCGGTAGCCTGCAAAACTTAATTAGGAATCAGTTATACAAATATATCTTTTTTCGTTAAAGAAACTCAACCA
>CANFLQ010000204.1 GCA_947447995.1 Bacteroidota bacterium
GAGATTAAGAACGCTTTGGGTTCGGATCTTTATTCCATGCAAATATACCCTCCTTTATTTTTTACTGCTGTTAAATTAGATGTGCCTTTTGAAAAATGGGCTATGATGGAAGTGTCCGATTTTGATGCCATTCCGGATGAAATGGAAACGTATACATTGCCCAGCGGATTGTATGCTGTATTTTTTTACAAAGGTTTAAATACCGATACGTCGATATTCGAATATATCTACAGAACATGGTTACCCAATTCTGATTATTTGTTGGATAACCGCCCCCACTTTGAAATATTAGGTGAAAAATATAAGAATGCCGATCCCAATTCGGAGGAAGAAATTTGGATACCCATACAACCTAAAAAATAATACCGATGATCTCCATTAAAGCTATAAATATTGATGAATACATTGCAGCTTTTCCTAAAGATGTTCAAAAAACCTTGCAACAACTAAGAATAACCATTCAAAAAGCTGCACCCAAAGCAGAAGAAGTAATAAGTTATCAAATGCCTGCTTTTAAACAAAAAGGTGTGTTGGTTTATTTTGCGGCGTATAAAAATCACATCGGATTTTATCCAACATCATCGGGAATAAGGGTTTTTAAAGATGAAATTTCTGGATACAAAAATTCAAAAGGTGCGGTTCAATTCCCAATTGATAAACCGCTTCCTATTCAGCTGATTAGCAAAATGGTGAAATTTAGGGTAAAAGAAAATCTAGAAAAAGAGCAAGCAAAAAAGAAAAAGTAGTTGTTTTAATGACGCTCTGGATTTCATATTTACTAAAAACAATTGCATTGTTTTATTTTTTAACCCTCTGAACTTTAAGTGCATGGTAATATATTAGTCAAAAGCAGCCAATTCATTCCGTAAAATAATTTTTATTGCAATAGAGCAACTTTTTTATAAATTTTACGTTAACTAAAATAATCAATCCTTTACCTCCTTTTTATTTTACTTTGGCAGCAAAATTGATGATGTGAACATGTCTGAATTTTTAAATCCAGATGATTAATTAACTAAATACATGGGAACTATGAATGCGAAAAAAATTGAAAAAGAAGAAATTGTTAATTTACATTTTCTTCCAGCTGATGTGCTTGAAAATACGGAACACAGAACCGCTAGAAATCAAAAGCTTGTAAATGGTGCTTTATTAGGTAATACGGAGAAAAAAAAGTGTAGAATTATCTTTCATGCTAAAGAAGGAGATACGTATGTAGAAACCACAATTTGGGCTGTTACCGATAAATATATTTGTTTAAAAGGAGGGATGTACTTGTTGGTTGCCTGTATTATTGATGTTATATTGTAATATAGTTGATACAGTTAATTCCCGAAATTAACCACATTCTTATTGAATTAAAAATGCCCGACCGAAATTATTCGGTTGGGCATTTTTTGTTACTAGGTTTCACGTTTTAATATTCACTAATTAAAACTTACTCAATACGTTTCATATAAAACTCCTTTGGAGGCGTAATAATTAAAGGAACAGCCTCCACAGTAACGGAACTGGTATCCAATCCAAAGGCTTTTTCTTCCGATAAACTGAAAAACTTTAAAACATCGTAAATATTTAAGATTAGCTTTTCATAAAAAGGCAATTCATTTTCGTACGATAAGAATTTTTCGATAACGATGAATCTAAAATCACCTATAATATTGTTTTTGTTTAATGATTTGTAACGGCTTCGGATATCCACTTCGTTATTACGTACCATATCTTCCACCACTTTGCGGAACATCAGGTTAATTTTAGGTGCCACACGAAATCCTAAGTTAAAATCAATTCGGATAACATCGTCATGAATAAATTCAGATACTTTGTATTCCATACGGTAAGGTTCATCAACCGTATCCACGTGCACAAACCAATAAATATCGGCACGTTTAGGTTGTTTTTGCATAATGGAATAAATGATCTTGGATTCTATCTCATCCTTATTATCGGCACTGGTAAGGTAAATAAGGTGGGTTGCATATTTTGGAACGCTTAAATCCCTGCTCAAATCTTCAAGGATAGGTAAATGGTCGGTAAGTTTAACAAACTCCACATATCGGTTCCTTATTTTACGGGCATAATACCATGCCATCATAATGGACATAAGCACACTTGCTATCAATAAGGTTATCCAGCCGCCATGCGTAAATTTGTTGAGGTTGGCTACTAAAAAGGAGGATTCAATAGCCAAGTAAATAACTAAACAAGCGAAAATAAAAATTTTATTATAACGCTTAATGTACATATAATAGGTAAGTAGTGTTGTTGTCATCAACATAGTAAGTACAATGGCCAATCCGTAAGCAGCTTCCATTCCTGCCGATTCCTGAAAATAAAGTACAATGCCGATACATCCTGCCAACAGTAACCAGTTGAGCGATGGAATATAAAGTTGTCCTTTTAAATCGGTAGGGTATTTTACTTTTACTTTTGGCCAAAAATGTAGTCGTATAGCCTCATTGATAAGTGTGAATGATCCGCTAATCAATGCCTGACTGGCAACTACTGCTGCTAATGTTGCTATCATAATACCGGCAGGAACAAATTGAGCAGGCATAATACTGAAAAAAGGATTGGCGCCATGCAAATTTTGCCCTTCATGAGCAATAAGCCAAGCTCCTTGTCCAAAATAATTGAGCACAAGTGAGGTTTTAACAAAAATCCAGGAGATGCGTATGTTTTCCTTACCGCAGTGCCCAAGGTCGGAATACAATGCTTCTGCACCTGTTGTACAAAGGAAAACAGCGCCCAATACCAAAAATCCTTCTGGATGATGAAATAATAATTGATATGCGTAATGTGGACTTAAGGCCTGTAATACACTTATGTTTGTTGATAATTGAGAAATCCCCAAAACGGCTAACATTACAAACCATACAAGCATTGCCGGTCCAAAAAACTTACCGATAAATTTTGTTCCAAACTGTTGAAGCGTAAATAATACAATTAAAATAAACAGGATAATCGGAATGGTATGAATATTTGGATTGATAACTCTTAAGCCCTCAACTGCAGAAGCAACCGAAATAGGTGGAGTGATAATGCCATCGGCTAAAAGTGTACTTCCGCCAATGATGGCAGGATACATTAACCATTTTATTTTTGCCC
>CANFLQ010000205.1 GCA_947447995.1 Bacteroidota bacterium
ACACCCTTGCAATATGCTGGGGTTCGTGCTAGTTGCAAATGTTTTTCACAGCGGTATAAATTTATTTCTAAACATTTGCGGCAAGTTTAGTACATTTAATAAATTTTATCGGTAAAGACAGTTTTGTGCTTTCTAATCCAGCACATCGCAAGGCTGTCAACCGTTAGGCACAAGTAGTAAAAAGTTCTCCGTAGAAAAATTTCACTCGACAGCTACATTCAGAAAAAAGAAAAAAAGTCGCACCGCTGAAAAAGCGGTGCGTTATAGTTATTAGAAGTTATAGCACATTTTTTTGACTATTCTCTAAAACGAACATCGTTAAAATATTTGTACATTTACGACAAATATAAAATATACCAAACGAAAAGAATGGCAGGAAAGAAAAAGGTTACAGCAAATAAAATTTATGATTTGTTGTTGAACGAATTTAAAATAAAAGAGCAAATTGGAAGTGTTGAAATAATACTTGGAGGAATTTCTGCAAAATACAATGGTAAAGACGCAATTGGGGACTTATTACAAGAATGGCTTGGCGAATGGTTAAAACAAAAGAATTTCTATTTTAGAACAAGAGCAAACACTCAAGAATTTCCAGACTTTTTACTTGCCGAAGACGACAAAAGCGGTTTTTTAGAAATTAAAACATTCAACGCAAATGCTACACCAGCCTTTGACATTGCAAATTTCGACTCTTACAATAAATCCCTACTAATCAAGCCTGAAAGGCTTGATGCAGATTATTTAATTTTCGGTTACAAAATGGTTGATTCTGTTTTGAGTGTGGATAATTTGTGGCTTATGAAAGTTTGGGAAATGGCAGGAACTTCGGGTGCTAATCCTATAAATATGCAAACCAAAAACAGCCAACCATATAATTTAAGACCGATAAAATGGTATGCTAAGAATCCAAAGAATATACCATTTGCAGACAAAATATCTTTCCTAAAAGCTATTGCTGAAACACTTGAAAAATATTCACATAGCACAAACACTTATAGCGAAAATTGGTTAAGGCGAGTAAAAGCAAAATATCTTGAAAATACAGGAATTAAACTCTAATTCCTGCATTTTCAACTTCCAATGTTTCGTATTGTGATACTGCTAAAGCATCTAAAACTCTTTCGGCAACAGCTTTAATAACAGGAACGACAACAGTATTTCCCAACAAATCAAAAGCTAAACTTTCTTTCACAGGGATTTCATAATTTTCGGGATAACCAAAAATTCTTAATCCTTCTCTTATAGTCAGTTTTCTAATTCCATTACCATCAGGAACAACAATTTTAACCATATCCGTTGCTACCAAAGTTGGTGCAATTTCAAAAGGATTTAAAATTTTATTGATTTCAAAACTTAATTTTCCAGTTACAATATTGTATCCTTTAGGTTTCGTTTCATCATACACACGAGAAGTAATTGTGCCATTTTCAGTGATTTCACTTACCAATTTTTTGGGGTGTTCAAACTTTATATATCCCTTTTCAGCTAAATCGTCTAAAAGCACTTTTACATCAACACTTTCAAACAAATTATTGACAGGAAAAAATGACTCTATTTGATTTAAAGTCAAAGGCATTCCATCCATCCAATCTATACCAATTTCACTTGCCCATTGTTTTTTTCTACGTTCTTTAAAAAGCCTATTGAGTAAATTGATTTGGTCTTTTGTGCATTCGCCTTTTACACCAATATCCCAACTGTGAATATTGTTTTCGCCACCACGCTTGTCTTTAATTGATTTTCCGTAAAGTTCCTTAATGGTAAAATGAGAAAGCAATTTTTTAGTAAAATCTGTTTTCATTATTGGCTGACCACTTTCTAAAACATCGTTTAGAACTTTAAAAGTTGGCTCGAAGTTTTCTAATGAGACTTTTTCGTTTTTTGTACCGACAATAAAAACACGTTTTCTCGACTGTGGAACGCCAAAGTTTACACTATCTAAAACTTTCCAAGACACTTGATAACCTAACTCATTTTCAAGTTTATCTAAAATGGTTTTAAGTGTTCTTCCTGTTTCATCGTGTTTGTTTTCTAAATCGTGTTTTACCAATCCTTCAACATTTTCAAGAATAAATCCTTTAGGTTGGTGGTGTTTAATAATTCGTTCTATTTCAAAAAACAACGTCCCTCTCGTATCGGCAAAACCATTTCGCTTGCCACTTGCACTAAACGGCTGACAAGGAAAACCACCAAATAAAAAATCGAATTGCGGAATATCCTCATTTTTAACTTGGAAAATATCTCCAACAAAATTTTCGTGATGGTGATTATGTTTTAAAGTTTGAACCGCATAAGGTTTAATTTCCGAAGTTAGAACACATTCTGTTTCAATACCTCTATCTTTGCAGGCTTGCTCAAAACCAAGACGAATACCGCCAAGACCAGCGAACAAGTCAATAAATTTTAATTTAGTTCCCATCTTTTACAGTTTTATATTCAACATTTTGTTCGGCAACCATCAAATCAGACGGTTCTGAAATTATAAAAGTAGAGCGGTATTCTTCAATTTCAATTTTAGTGCAACCTATGACATATAGACATTGCATAAAAAAAGAAGCACTAAAAGTTCCACGACTAATTTTACTATCAACGCTTGACTTTGTTTCAGTACAACCATTTTCGTTTAATAAAGTGGTTAAATCTTCGGTAGACAAACCTCTTTTTACCAACTCTGATTTGAGTATTCGCTTGACTTTATTATTCCATTCAGACATATTTCGACTTAATATTTATTTGCAAATATGAGAATATAAATACAAATACGCAAAAAAATATACAAAAATGAAAAAATAAATCGCAATTATTTTGTCAAAACATCTAATAAATACAGACGACTGTGTAATTACTATGTGTTACGACTGCTACTCGAGAGAAATAACTACCTGGTGCCTAACAGCACCTAAGCAAAAATGGCGGGTTCGTGCAAGTAAGGGTGTAATAGACAAAAAGTAGGCTATTTTTTAGATGTTTAGTTCAAGTGGACAAAAAGTAGGCTATTTATTTTTCGAGTTTTACCGCTTTGAGTAATCTGTAATGTATGTTTGTATCGTCAAGTAAAACAGTTTTAGGCTCTGCTGGA
>CANFLQ010000206.1 GCA_947447995.1 Bacteroidota bacterium
CAGCAGAGCCTAAAACTGTTTTACTTGACGATACAAACATACATTACAGATTACTCAAAGCGGTAAAACTCGAAAAATAAATAGCCTACTTTTTGTCCACTTGAACTAAACATCTAAAAAATAGCCTACTTTTTGTCTATTACACCCAATTGATAATAAAAATAAATTATGAAAAGCCCAATACCTGGTAAATATTCCAAATAATTAATTAGCAACTGCCGATTTATCAACTGCGGAAGCTTTGCCTTGAGTATTAAAACCATTACTATTTTAGATATAACAAAAGGGCGCATGTGAGGATAATCTTTAATCTACTCCGATAAAAAAAGAACTAGTACTCCTATAATCAATGTAAAATAAATTACGACCTAAGTGCCTATACCAACAAAAATTATAAAAATTGGGCAAATGGGCAGCACATCCTTAATAGAAACAAAAAAATAATCTGTTTAAATCTTTACTACTTATTAACAAATTTTGATTTTATAATCAGTCTAAAGAAAATTGTATTTTATTGTTTTTCAAGTGTTTATTCAAACACAGCCCAAGAATGGAAGATATTAACAATGAATTTTTATTTGGTTTTTAAGACCGTTTTCGCCATTTTTTTTGTAAATTCGCGAATCAAATTTTTATAAAAATATTAACCAACAACAAAACAGATGAACGAATTTGGAATAAAGGCCAAAAATGCAAGCATTGCAAGTTTAGGTTTAGGAAACGTTTCTGCAGCATACTGGAATTTGAATGCAGCAGAATTGGTTGAAGAAACATTAGTAAGAGGGGAAGGCGTACTAACCGATACAGGTGCTTTGGCAGTAGACACAGGTGAGTTTACAGGTAGATCACCAAAAGATAAATTCATCGTATTAGATGAAAAAACCAAAGATTCAATTTGGTGGAGTGATGTTAACTTCAAATTTGATTCTGATAAATTTGAAAGATTATATAACCGCGTTACTGCATATTTGTCGGGAAAAGAAGTTTATGTTCGTGATTCTTATGCTTGCGCTGATCCTACCTACCGCTTAAACATTCGCGTTGTAACTGAATATCCTTGGTCAAGTTTATTTGCAAACAACTTATTTTTACGCCCTACCCATGATGAAATAATGAACTTTGCTCCTGAATGGACCATTGTTTGTGCACCGGGATTTAGAGCAACGCCGGAAGTTGACGGAACACGTCAACACAATTTTACCATTTTGGACATGACCAGAAAGATTATTTTAATTGGTGGTTCAGGATACACAGGTGAAATCAAAAAAGGAATTTTCTCTTTATTAAACTATATTTTACCTTACGAAAAAGGTGTTTTATCCATGCACTGCTCTGCAAACATTGGTAAGGATGGCGATACAGCTGTTTTCTTTGGTTTGTCAGGAACCGGAAAAACAACCTTATCTGCTGATGCAAACCGCGGTTTGATTGGTGATGATGAGCATGGCTGGAGCGATAAAGGTGTATTTAACTTTGAAGGCGGATGTTATGCAAAATGCGTTGACCTTACAAAAGAAAAGGAGCCTGAAATTTTTGAAGCTGTTAAATTTGGTGCCTTATTGGAAAACATTGAATATTACGAAAACACTTCAACTGTAGACTATTGCAACATCTCTAAAACTGAGAACACACGCGTTAGTTACCCAATCAATCACATTAAAAATGCGGTTGAACCATCGGTAGGTAATATCCCTAAAAATATTTTCTTCCTTACGTGTGATGCTTACGGTGTTTTACCTCCAATTTCTAAATTAACTGCCGGACAAGCAATGTACCATTTCATATCTGGTTATACCGCTAAAGTTGCAGGTACCGAAATGGGAATTACTGAACCTACTACTACTTTTTCGGCATGTTTTGGAAAAGTATTTTTACCATTACACCCAACAAAATACGCTGAGTTATTAGGTAAAAAATTAAAAGAAAATAAAGTGAATGTTTGGTTAGTAAACACAGGCTGGTCAGGCGGATCGTTTGGTGTTGGTAACCGTATGAAATTATCATATACACGTGCAATGATTACTGCTGCATTAACAGGCAAATTGGAAACTGTAAAATTTGATACCTTACCTGTATTTGGTTTACAAATGCCATCGGAATGCCCTAATGTACCTGCCGAAATTTTAAACCCACGCACAACTTGGAAAGATAAAGATGCTTTTGATGCAACTGCTAATAAATTAGCTGAAGCATTTGTTAAAAATTTCCAACAATATGCAAATGCTGCTAATGAAGAAATTTTAGCTGCTGCTCCTAAAGTAAGCGTTAACGCTTAGTATGCCTCACCCCTTAACCCCCTCTCCTTTAGGAGAGGGGGCAATAGGAAAGCTTCCTCATTAATTAATCACATTTATTTTACTAATATTTTTTGAGTCCTACCTTTCCCTTTAGGGAAAGATTAAGATAGGGCTACTAACACCTATCCCTCCCATGCACTTATTTTACACACCGGATATTACATCCGACACTTACACTTTAAACGAAGAAGAAAGCAAACACAGTATACGTGTATTGCGTTTACGAATTGGCGATAAAGTAACATTAATAGATGGTGTTGGCGGTTGGTATGAGGCGGTTATCAAAAACGATGATCAAAAAAATTGCACTGTAAAAGTTACGGAAGTCAAAAAAGAATTTGGCAAACGTACAACCCTTTTACACATTGGTATTGCTCCTACAAAAAATATGGACAGGTTGGAATGGTTTACCGAAAAGGCTAGCGAAATGGGAATTGACGAAATTACCACCATCAATTGTCAAAACATTAAACGTACTGTTGTAAATACAGAGCGTTTAAACAGAGTAGCTATTTCTGCTATTAAACAAAGCATGAAAGCCTACCTGCCTAAAATAAATGAGATAACGGAGTTTAAAAAAATTATTACCACCGCAGCAGGTTTTGAAGGACAAAAATTTATTGCTCACTGTTACCCTACTCTTTCTGATAAGGGGGAAGTTAATAAACCTCATCTAAAAAACAGCTACAGCAAAGGAAGCAATGTGTTTATACTTATTGGGCCCGAAGGCGATTTTAC
>CANFLQ010000207.1 GCA_947447995.1 Bacteroidota bacterium
TCTATCCTCTTTTACTCTAGTATCAAAATTTTCATAATATAACGCAGCATATTCATGTTCTTTGGACTCAATAAATTTAAAGTAGTCATCCAGCCTTTTATTCGACAGATAATCTTCGATTAAATAATATTTCTGAATCACCATTTTAACATCCATTTTAAAAATCAATTGTGAATGCTCTTTAATAATATAATATAATTTAAACATATTTTATAAAACTCATTACGCTTTACATTATTAAATAATTCTATTTGCTTTGAACTAATTACAAACATTTATAATTGATTTTATAGTTTTTAAAATTTGCACTCAAATAAGTAATGCATTGCCAATACTAATATGGATTATTTTTAACTGTGTTTATTAGCACAAACAGTACACGTTTTATTATTCTTAACAAAAGGAGTTCCATTTTTAGCTGCTACTTTCATTGCAATTATATGTTCTATTTTTTGTTGCACTTTAGGCGGCATACTTGGCAATACACTTTGTAACACCTCTACCGACATTGCTCCTAAACCTCCTCCACTTCCTGCCTCCCCTATCAATACAGTAGGGCAACCCGACATAATTGTTCCGCCATGTGCGGTTGTATCGCCCATACGTGCTGCCGGTTTACCGCCTATCAATACGCCGGCGCTTCCTAAAACTATAGTATCTGGCGGACCAACGCATACACACATATCACCCATTACTGCTGCCGGAATACCACCAATTAAAACTGTTGGACAACCAGGTCCTATTATTGGTCCGCCAACGTGAGGTACCGGCGGAACGCCCGGTGTTACCATTGGGCATACGTGCATATCTGTTATTCTGGCGGCTGGTTTTCCCATGATTTTTCTATTAAAATTTATGTTGCCTTTTGAGCTTTTATTTGCTTTATAAACCAAACCTAAGCCCTACCCTTGAAAAAAGGAGAGAAGGGGCTTACTGTTCTGTAATTTATTTTTACTTAACCAGCATATATTTGACTGCCGTCTTTATATTTAGGTTGCATATCCTCATCATTATAATGTGCAGATGAATTAAACCAATCTATTCCCATATTCATTACCTAATCACAACCCATTTATCTTGTCCTTTTATTTTTCCGAAGCGCATTTTATAAGAAGTTGTAATATCGACTGTTTCAATATAATATGCTATTACAGTATCTCCAAATTCATCAACTAAGGAAAATAATCTATTTCCATATTCTGCACGTAAAAAAAAATCTGCTGTATCAAACTCATACAATTTGCCCTCCTTCATATCAACGCTTAAACTTCTTTTTAGGTCCTTCTCAAATTCTTCGATTTTTTGATATCTTACCACCGATTTGTCTTCTATTCGAAATTTAAAATGTAAACTTATTTCATCAATATTTTTATTCTCAAAAGATTTATACACTTCTTGATACGCCTTAACTAATTCTGCTTTTAAACTATCATTTGGAATATGCGTAGTAAGGTTATATAAATGAAGGTTTTTAAATGGTACTAGCGTTTTAAGTGGCAAAGTCCATAAATAAAGTGGAGGCAAGGATTTCCCTTCCGATGTATAGGTTGTAAAATCAGGTGTTGTATCTGTATAAATAGTTTTGCGATTATTTAAACTATCCACAGATGCTACTTCTAGCATAATTTCAACTGTTGCTCTGGGGTCTATCGCCAAATTACCTTCCATTGGCAAAACTTCTACTTTAGCTATATTGCCTTCGATATTCAAATATTCATTGATTGGAAAAGCGGTTGAAATATTGCCATTTTCCGTTTCAGAATACACTTGTATATCATTTACTTTTAAAATAAAATTACAATAACGATTTGTTATTTTTAAAAAATAATAAGGACGATTGAGCATGGTAGTAGATGTTAAAGTTGAATCATTGATATTTGCATTTTTAACTAATTCAACATCCATATTTTTTTTATTATTCAAGACCGAATTCTGAGAAAATATCTCAAAATAAAAACATAGCAAAATAAACAAGATTTTAAATTTCATTATTTTTTATCATTACCTTATTACAACCCATTTATCTTGTCCTTTTATTTTTCCGAAGCGCATTGGATAAAGTAACGATATATCAATTATCTCATTATAGTATAAGATTACAGGATCTCCAAATTCATCAACTAAGGAGAACAATCTATTTCCATATTCCGCACGTAAAAAAAAATCCCCTACTGTAAATTCAATTAATTTATTGTCACTATCATTAAATGTGGCATCTAAATCTCGAATTAAATCTTTACTAAATTCTTCGAATTTCCGGTATCTCACCACCGACTTATCTTCCATACGAAACTTGGAATGTATAAGCATTTCATCAATATTTTTATTCTCAAAAGATTTATACACTTCTTGATACGCCTTAATTAATTCCGCCTTTAAGCTATCGTTAGGAATATGCGTAGTAAGGTTATACAAATGAAGGTTTTTAAACGGTACAGGGGTGTTAAGTGGCAAAGTCCATAAATATAGTGGTGGTAATGGTTTCCCTTCCGATGTATCTGTTGTAAAATCAGGTGTTGTATCGGTAAAAATAGTGTCACGATTATTTAAACTATCTACAGATGCTACTTCTAGCATAATTTCAACTGTTGCTCTAGGGTCTATCTGCAATTTACCAGTCATTGGTAAAACCTCTACGGTAGCAATATTACCTTCCGTATTCAAATATTCATTGATTGGGAAAGCGGTTGAAATATTGCCATTTTTATTTTCCGAATACAGTTTAATATCATTTACTTTTAAAATAAAATTACAATAACGGTTTGTTATTTTTATAAAATAATAAGGACGATTGAGCATAGTATTAGGTGTTAAATTTGAATCTTTCATTTTTATCTTGTTTACTATTTTAACATCCATAATTTTTTTATTATTCAAGAGCAAATTCTGAGAAAATATCTCAAAATAAAAACATAGCAAAATAAACAAGATTCTAAATTTCATTATTTTTATAACTACCTTATCACAACCCATTTATCTTGTCCTTTTATTTTCCCGAAA